>JAHZIE010000006.1:57359-69963 GCA_019419895.1 Clostridiales bacterium
ACATGTGGAAGAGGGGTTTCGCCTGTTGGCTCAGATGCTGACCGATTCGACTCTTCCCCAACAGGAAATGGAGACGGAAAAAGGGGTTGTCCTGGAGGAAATTTCCATGAGCGAGGACGATCCGGAGGATCTGGTGGGGGAACAGCTGATTGGAAGGGTGTGGGCTGGAGCAGCCGCGGGCCGTCCTATTCTTGGAAGCAGAGAGACGGTAAAGAGTTTTCGCCGGAAAACCTTGCAGGAATATATGGCCCGGCGGTATACGGGAAAACGGATTGTAATTTCCATCTGCGGAAGTTTTTTCAGGGACAAGGTTGTCTCGCTGGTGGAGGAATACTTTGGCGGCCTGCCGGCAGGGGAGGAAAGGGAACGAAAAAAGGAAATTGAATATCGGCAAAGTGTGGTGGTCACGCCGAAAAGGCATGAACAGACCTATCTTTGCCTGGCGTTTCCTGGTTTAGCGGCCCGGCATGAGGAGAGGTTTGCCATGGCGGTTCTCAACCTGATCGCGGGAGGAAGCTCATCCTCTCGCCTTTTCCGCCGCGTCAGGGAAGAACTTGGGCTCGCCTATGCCATTTACAGCGATATTATATCTATGTCCGCGGGCGGCCTATTCTGCGTTCAGGCGTCGGTCAGTCCCAAGTCGGTGAAAAGGGCTCTCAGGGAAATCCGCCTGTCTCTGGAAGGAATGAAGGAGGGCGTTGAGGGAAAAGAATTTCTCAGGGCAAAGGAACACCTGAAGTCAGGGATCCTGATGGGAACGGAAAACGCCGCCAGCCGTGTGGGGTACAATGGAAGGGGAGAGCTTCTTTATGGAGAAACCCTTGACGAGGACTGGCTGCTGGAACAAATAAAAGGTGTTTCTATAGATCAGGTAAACCGCCTGGCGGAAAAAATCCTGGATTTTAAACAGTTGTCGGTTTCCTTGGTGGGGGCGGTTCCCAGAGGACTGGGGGAGGAAAACCTCCTTTCCTGTATGCTGTAAGGCTGCGCTGGGGATTGGATATTTTAGAAAAACTGTGATATAATGGGAGAAATCTCTGAAATAAAATTCTAGATGCAATGCCTTTTCTGAACGGTTATTGGAAGGGAATGTTTCGGAGAACTAAAGGGCTCAGGGGCTCCGGTGAAGCCGGATATAGAGAAAATCGGATAAGGTGGAGTTTATCAATATGGCAGAGACAAAAACAATCGTAATTAAGGTTGGTACTTCTACACTGACCTATGAGAATGGAAAGCTGAATATCCGGCGGATAGAGGCGCTGACCAGAGTCCTTTCCGACCTGCAGAATGCGGGCAACCGGATTATTTTGGTCAGCTCCGGCGCCATCGGCGTCGGTGTGGGAAAGCTGGGGATGAAGGAACGTCCCCAGACCACGATGGAACGCCAGGCGGTGGCCGCGGTGGGACAATGTGAGCTGATGTTCATTTATGACAAGCTTTTCGGTGAATATAACCATACGGTAGCCCAGCTGCTGTTGACCAGGGATGTGGTGGAAAATGAGCATTCCAAGGAAAATGTTGTCAACACCCTCCAAACTTTGCTGAAAATGGAGATCATTCCGGTAGTGAATGAAAACGATACTGTGGCAATCGACGAGCTGGTCGGTTCCAATTTTGGAGATAACGACACCCTTTCCGCCATTGTGGCGGTTTTGGCCGATGCGGATGAGCTGGTTATTCTGACGGATATCGACGGGCTGTTTGACTCTAATCCCCGGGAAAACCCAGAGGCGAGAATGATTCCGGTTGTCCGAGGAGTGGATGAGGGGATCATCCGTATTGCCGGCGGGAGTGGTTCCGCCAGGGGGACGGGCGGTATGCTGACCAAGGTGCATGCCGCGCGGCTTGCAAATGAGAATGGGATTGACGTCCATATTGTCAATGGAGAAAATCCTGAAATTCTTTACCGTTTGATAGAAGGAAAGGGAGCAGGAACCTGGTTTCAGGCCCAAAGGTGAAGGTGATAGAAAGGAAGCCGGGAGTCAACAAAAGTAAGTGAAGGAAGGTGCGCAGTGATGACTGTTATGGAGCAGATGGGGCAGAGGGCGAAGGCTGCTGCCCGTATTTTGAAAAATGAAGGGGCAAGAAAAAACAGTGCCCTGCTGAATATAGCGAATGCGCTGGAGGCAAGGAGGGGAGAAATCCTATCGGCCAATGCAGCCGATCTTGAAAATGGACGGAAGGCTGGGTTGAGTGAAAGCCTGTTGGATCGTCTGACCCTGACAGAGGAAAGGATCCATGGGATGGCGGGCGGCGCGCGTCAGGTGGCCGCATTTGCCGATCCGGTAGGAAAGGTGCTGGAAGGGATGGTGCATCCCAATGGAATGAAAATTTCCAAGGTGACTGTTCCTCTGGGAGTCATTGGTATGATTTATGAGGCGAGGCCCAATGTGACGGTGGATGCCGCCATCCTCTGTCTGAAGGCGGGCAATGCCGTGATTCTCCGCGGAGGTAAGGAAGCGATTTCCTCCAACCGCTGCTTAGCGGAAATTATGCGCGCCGCTCTTCAAGAGACGGGGCTTCCGGCGGATGCGGTACAGCTGGTAGAAGATACCTCCAGGCGTTCGGCGGAGGAGCTGATGAATCTGAGCGGCTATCTGGATGTGCTGATTCCAAGAGGAGGAGCCGGGCTGATTCAGGCTGTTGTGAAAAATTCCCATGTCCCTGTTATTGAAACTGGTGCGGGCAACTGTCATATCTATGTAGACCGCAGCGCGGACATTGGAATGGCGTCTCAGGTGATTTTCAATGCGAAAACATCCCGTCCCTCTGTCTGCAACGCGTGTGAAAAGGTGCTGGTTCATAAAGACATTGCGGCTGAAGTCCTGCCGGAAATTTATGAGGTACTGGAAAGAAAACAGGTGGAGATCAGAGGCTGTGAAAAAACCATGAGCTTTCTGGGAAACCGCCCCAATGTCAGGCCAGCGTCCGCCGCTGATTGGGAAACGGAATATGGCGATTATATCATCGGGATCAAGGTCGTGGAAACAATTGATGAGGCTATCGCCCATATAGCGGCGTATTCCACTGGGCACAGTGAGGCCATTATCACCAGCGACTATGCCGCTTCCCAGAAATTCCTGAACGAGGTGGACAGCGCCGCCGTCTATGTTAACGCCTCCACCCGGTTTACCGATGGGGGAGAATTTGGCCTTGGGGCCGAAATTGGAATTTCCACCCAGAAGCTTCACGCCCGGGGACCGATGGGCCTGAATCAGCTGACATCTGTTAAATATATGATACAGGGCAATGGACAGATCCGGTAAAAAGGAGTGAAAAGGATGCCGAAAAATACATCTCAGGAAAAAGGCGATCGCAATGTCGGAGGGAAGCAGTCTTCTGTTGGAGGCAGGAAGGGGCGGAGCAAAAAAACAAAGGTGAGAAATTATCTGAAGGATTCCGTTTACGGCTTGTCCGACGAGGAACTGAGGCTGGCCGGGGTAGAGGATGAAACCGACGAGGGAAATATGATAGCAAAGGATAATCCCTACCGCCTGAAGGAGGAAGAACTTCATCCAGCTGGAAAGAAGGAGGAAGAGCCTCTGTATGTGGAACTGCCCATGGATGAGGAGCTTCTGGAAGAGACACAGATGGATTTTGAAGAGGAGGAGGCTCTGGAAAAGCTGGACGGCCCTGTGGTGGCTGAAAATGCCTTCCCTGACAAAAGGAAAAAGCACCGCAGATGGTACGGTGCTCCCCTTGGTGTTCTGATCCTTTGTCTTGCTCTGGTAGGAACCATTTTTTTGGGAACAAAGGTTTATACCTTCATTTATGAAAAGGTGACAGATGATTCGGAGGAAAGGAATTATGACAATTTCCTGACCCCAGTGGTTCTGCTGGATCCCCAGCCCTTTGAAACCCTCGACGGCGCGGACAAAAGTATGATATTGGAGGCGTCCATCTGGCGTGTGATGTTTTCCCATATGGAGGATGCCGATTTAAGCTATGATGAAAACGCCAGGGTGATTTTTCCGGAAAGTCTGGTCAATCAGAGCGCGGAGGAATTGTTTGGCCCCAATTGCGTCCTTACTCCGGCAGATATCAATTTGCAGCAGGATTCCTCCGCGGCGCAGAATGATGAAGCTGGTGAAAGTGACGCGACCACCATTCATTATGATGAGGAGACAGGAAGCTATCATGTTCCGGTAGTCCCTATTGTGGGAAGTTATATTCCCTACACGGAGAGCATAAAAAAAGATGGAAATAAGAAATATCTCCGTGTGGCTTACCGGATCCAAATTGCCGATAACAGTGGAGGCGGTGCCTTTATTACCTCGAGCAATTCTTCAGAGGAGACTTACCATACGGTGAAATATATGGAATATGAGCTGACCTACGATGACACGTTAAATACGGAATATATATCTGCTATCCGCAGCCTGGAAGAAGGGGAGTAGGTGGGTTTCTTTTCCGCATGGCTGAGAGAAAGTTCTGAAGTCTATTGCGTGAAACTGCTTCAGAAGAGGAATAATCCGGCTACAGGCTTGGATGACGCAGGCAGGCGTTGAAAGGACTTCCTGTACGGCCATTGTCCTTCTCTCGAAAACAGATTGCTTTTTTCTCGAAATTCCATGCTTCGTGACAGGCGCTTCCTGTCCCAGAGACGCTTTTTCGCGCTTGAAGCCTTTCTTTTTGTATTCCTCGGCTTGACTGGGGATGCCGTTTCGTTGAAACAGAAAACACTTGAATTCCGATACCTCGGGATTCAAGTGTTTCTTTGTCAAGAAAAATGTACTGTTGGAGGGGAACAGCCGGCCGGATTTCAAAAATGACGGCAGAAGGTCTGCTAAATCACTAAATAAAGCATAGCGAGAAGAAGATAGGTATCCGCTTTTTCTTTGATGAGGATAAACATGAGAAGCAAAATCAGGGATCTCTCGTTATCTCCTCCCCCAATCAGGGAAAGGAGATCAAAACCATCTTCTTCTGTTTTCTCCGCATCCAGAGGCATTGAGGATGGATGGCTGCGGGAACGGGGATTCCGCTGAGTGGCATGCTTGGGAGGCGGTGCGTCGCCGGCAGGATGACGGTTGGGAAATGGTCCCCGTTTTTCCTGCTGAGGCACCCGTTTTTCCGAAGAGGAGGCTCTGGGAGGCTGAGCTGGGGAAGACTGTGGCGGATGCGAAAGGCTTTTCTGCGCCCTTTCCTGCATTTGCCGGACTCTGCGCAGTGCATCCTGCTGCATTTTGAACATTTCTGTCTCTGAAGGAAGGGAACTGCTCATTCAGATGCACGCGCCTTTCTGGTTAGGAATTAAAGAGTCCCTGCTGTTTCAGTAGAGGAAGCAGGGAAGTCAGCTGCAAAAGCCGCATGGCTTCGTCGAGCCGGTGCTGACGTTCTTTGCCAAGTAACGGCCTGAGAGCTTTCAGAAAACGGGTGTTGTCATTTTCCTGATTTATGGAGGAAAGCAGCGGCATGAGCTTCATTACCATGCCCATAGCTTCCGGGGAAATGGCAGGCTGACCGTTGGAAGACCCAGAGACCTGTTGCCCCGGAGAAGAGGGAGGAGGAGCTGAGGGGGAAGAGTCCCCGGAAGAATTTCCCTGTCCAAGCATTCCGGCCAGATCCTGAATCTGCTTCATGGTTTCCGGATCCTGCAACATTTCCGCAAGTTTTCCTGTGAGGTCATCCATAGCTATTTCCTTTCAAACAATTTTTTCATAAGTGCCTGTGCCTGGGGAGAGGAAAGCATTTTTGCCGTGGCTTCCTTGTCGGCGAGAACTTTTTGGAGGTTTTGGGCATCCTGTGGGCGCAGATTTTTCAAAAGTCCATTAACGTTTCCGCTTTGCGCTGAGGACTGGATGACACTTGGATCGGTACCCAGCTGCTGGGCTGCCTGCCGCAAAAGCTCCTGAAGCTGCTGGGAGTTTGGTGCAGGTGAATTGGAAGGAATTTGTGGCATAAAGGTTACTCCTTTCTGCATGGATCGTTCGTAAAAAGAGGGGAAATGGATCTTTCCTTGTAATTTTATGACGAAGGTCCATAAAATATGTTTTATTGGAGGACTGTAACTTCCGGTCCCCGAAAAGACCGCCTATAGGAAGTATATGCGGGATGGGAGGATATTGTGAAAGAGAAAAAAGAGAAAGCGGGAGGAGAGAGAAAAAATGAGAATTTTGGTGGTATCCGATTCCCATGGCGATATTTTTCATCTGATGCAGGCTGTGAGGGAGCAGCCGCGGGCAGAGGTGATCCTTCATCTTGGGGATGGGGAACGGGAGGCGATGGAGCTCAGGGATAAGCTTCCCGCTGGATGCACGCTGATTCAGGTGAGGGGGAATAACGATTGGGGATCGCGGGCGCCTCTGACAGAAGAACGGGTATTGGAGGGAAAAAGGCTCTTTTTTACCCATGGACATCTCTATCATGTCAAGTATGGCTACAGAGAAGTGATCTCCGCGGCCCGGCAGAGGAAGGCGGATATTCTCCTGTTCGGCCATACCCATTTGGCTTATACTTCTTATGAAGACGGAATGTATATCATGAATCCCGGAACAGTCGGCAGCGGCTGGCAAGGGGGAAGCTATGGCGTTGTGGATATCACTCCGGCGGGAATCGTAACCAACATTATCCGGATAAAGAATTAGAAAAGTTTCTGTTTTCCACTGGCGCTTCCATTGGAGGAACAAGACAATTTCACGTCTTTTGCCTTTGGAATTGCCGGACCTGGATACTTATTGGAGCTGTATGGCTTTTTAAGCCATTTGTTTTCCGGATTTTACTGGAAAAAGTAAAAATTATTTTTACAGATTGATACACTAAGGGGAAATTTAACGTTCTTATTGGTGGAAAAGCATGGGGCGTGGGCTTCCAATATAATTTTTACATAAAAAAAGACCGTCACAACACGGTTTTATTCTGCGTCGCGGCGGTCATTCCATTATTTTTTAGCGCCCCCTCTTTTGGAAACTGTTATCCTGAAAGAGAGACGGCGTCCTGCTATTGGGGAGAGCAGTTGGCGGCAATTACCCGCCTGACGAGCTGTTCCAGGTCGGCAAGGGAGGAAAGCTGCCCAGCTTCCTGACGGAAGCCCGCCGCCCCCTTGAGACCGCGCATATACCAGGCGGCATGCTTCCTTGCCTCACGCATGCCATGAGCCTCCCCTTTATATTGGCACAGAAGTCTCAGATGGCGGCACATGACTGCCATTCGTTCATGAATGCCCGGCCCTGGGAGGAGAGTCCCATGAGAGAGATAGGACTCAATTTGGGAAAAGAGCCAGGGATTGCCGCAGGCCCCTCTTCCGATCATCACCAGATCGCAGTTTGTCTGCTCCAGCATTCGGGCAGCATCCTGCGGAGTGAAGATGTCCCCATTGCCGATGACGGGGATTCTTACAGCCCTTTTTACCTGGGCGATGATATCCCAGTCCGCGCTGGGGGCATACATTTGGGCGCGGGTTCTGCCGTGGACGGTGATGGCGGAAGCTCCCGCCTCCTCACAGATTTTTGCCACTTCCACCGCGTTGATAAGGTTTTCGTCCCAGCCCTTGCGTATTTTTACAGTGATGGGAATGGTTACGGCGCGGGAAACCGCGCGGACAATATCTCCGCACAGCCATGGGGTTTTCATCAAGGAGGCGCCTCCGCCGCTGGAGTTGACCTTGGGGGCGGGACAGCCCATATTGATATCAATCACATCGGGATGGAAAGCCAGGGCGTCTTTGGCGGCCTTTGCCATGATATCAGGACAGTCCCCGAAGATTTGAATGGCCGATGGATGTTCTTTTTCAGAAAGCTCCATCAATTCCCTTGTCTTTTTATCCGAATAAAGCATACCCTTAGAACTGACCATTTCGCTGACGGTATAAGCGGCGCCGAAATCCCTGCACAACTCGCGGAACGCACGGTCGGCAACCCCCGCCATAGGGGCCAGAGCGGCTTTTCCTTCAATTTTTACATTGCCAATTTGCATTTGTGGCCTCCAATAGTTTAAATTCCTATTCTATATCCTAACGGAAAGAGGGGACGGTGTCAAATATTTTCTGTCAACCGCCAGTTTGAGAGGGAGGAATAAATCTTCCGCCGATGAAAAAACTATGCTATAATAAAATAATACCTAAAAATGCAGATCTGGGAAAACAGAAAGACGAGGCGTATGGAAAAGAAGCCGCGCGGGGAAAGCTTTATAGGAATAAACGGCGTTTATGGCTGCCCAAGGACTGAACAATACCCCGGCCAAGGGCGATCGGGAAAGGAATATTTTCCTGCTGGACAGATGGAAAAACAGATTGGAGTTGACGCAGTTGAAATTGTTGGTATTGGATGGAAACAGCATTCTGAACAGGGCCTTTTATGGAATCAAGCTTCTTTCTACCAAAGAAGGGCTCTTTACGAATGGGATTTACGGCTTTATGACCATGCTTATGAAATTAAAGGAAGAATCCAGCCCCGATGGAGTGGCCATCGCCTTTGATCTGAAAGCGCCAACCTTCCGCCATAAGGCTTACGACGGCTACAAGGCGCAGCGTAAGGGAATGCCGGAGGAACTGGCGCAGCAGCTTCCGGTCTTAAAGGAGCTGCTATCCGCTCTGGGCTATCATATTTTAGAGGCGGAGGGCTTTGAAGCTGACGATATCCTTGGCACTCTGGCGGCTCAGTGTGAGAGAACACAGAACAGCTGTATCATCGCGACCGGCGATCGCGACAGCCTTCAGCTGGTGAGCGAATACGTCACCGTCCGCATTGCGGCGACCAAAATGGGAAGGCCGGAGGTGACAGTTTATGACCGGGCGAAAATCATGGAGGTCTATGGAATAGAACCAAGGCAGCTCATCGACGTAAAAGCCCTTCAGGGGGATGCCTCCGATAATATTCCGGGTGTCCCTGGAATTGGGCAGAAAGGCGCGTTGGATCTCATCCAGAGGTTCGGAAATCTGGATGACATCTATGAAAATATTGAAACTCTGGACATTAAGGCGGGGATGAAAAACAAGCTGATTGCCGGGAAAGACAGCGCTTACATGAGCCGTATGCTTGGAACGATCAGCACGCAGGCGCCAGTTCCCCTGGATTTGGCGGAGTATATTCCCAAAGAGCTTCAGATGGAAACCGCGGCGCAGATAATGTCAAGGCTGGAGTTTTTCTCTCTGATGGAAAAGATGGGAATCGATCCTACCGCGGCTCCTTCTAAGGAAGAACAGAAACAGGACGCCGCGCTGTTTTCCGTTTTGAGGGAGGAATCTTTCCCTTTGGAGGGAGATGAGATCTGCTTTTTGTTAGATAAGAAAAAAGGAAAGCCTGAAGGACTGCTGCTGTCCCGTCATGGCTCGGTGTCCCTTCTCCCACAGGAAAATCCCTCCTTTTTTCCTCTTCTCAGGCAACTGGCCGGGAACAAGACGATAAAAAAATGCGGTCATAATATTAAGGAGGCATTTTCCTTCTTCCTGCGGCAGGGCTGGGAAATAGAAGGGAAATGGTTTGATACCATGCTTGCGGGATATCTTCTGAATCCCTCCGCTTCCAGCTATGACATACCGCGCTTGTGCGGGGAATACGGCGTTTCTGATGTTCCCATTATGTGGGAGAAAACGGATGAAGAACTGCCCGATGCTGTCAGGCAGGCGGCAAGCCTTCCTGGCTTGGCCGCCCGGTTGTCGCAGAAAATGAAGGAAAACTCCCAGACAGAGCTGTATGAAAAGATTGAGCTGCCGCTTGCCCAGGTGCTTGCCTCCATGGAACAAATTGGATTTGAAGTGGATGTGGAAGCCATCAAGCAGTATGGAAAGCTTCTTGAACTCAAAATTGAACTGCTACAGAACCAGATTTTCAAAGAGGTAGGCTATACCTTCAATCTGAATTCCCCAAAACAGCTGGGAGAGGCTTTGTTTGAAAAGCTGCAGCTTCCGACGGGCAAAAAGACAAAAAGCGGCTATTCCACCAGCGCGGAGGTTTTGGAAAATCTCAGAATGGTGCACCCAGCGGTGGACGCCATCCTGGAATACAGGACGCTGGCAAAACTGAAGTCTACCTATTGCGACGCTTTGGTCAAGCTGGCGGACAGCGGCAGCCGGATTCATTCCAATTTTAATCAGACAGAGACCCGGACGGGACGAATTAGTTCCACCGATCCCAATCTGCAGAATATTCCGGTCAGAACAGAGGTGGGAAGGGAGCTGCGGCGCTTTTTCCGCGCCCAGAAGGGGTGGACTCTCATCGACGCCGACTATTCCCAGATTGAGCTGAGGGTGCTGGCCCATATCGCTGACGATAAGGCTATGCAGGAGGCCTTCAGGAACGAGGAGGATATTCACCGCATTACCGCGGCTCAGGTCTTTGGAATGCCGCCGCAGATGGTAACTCCCATGCTCCGAAGCCGGGCAAAGGCGGTGAATTTCGGTATTGTATACGGGATCGGCGCGTTTTCCCTTTCCAAGGATATCGGGGTCAGCCGGAAAGAGGCGGAAAATTATATCGAAGGATACCTGAACCATTACACCGGCGTGCGTTCCTATATGGAAAAGGTGGTGGAGGAGGCAAAGAAAAACGGGTATGTAGAAACCATGTTTGGCAGACGCAGATACCTGCCGGAGTTGTCCGCTTCCAACTTTAATCTCCGTTCCTTTGGGGAAAGGGTAGCAAAGAATATGCCCATTCAGGGCACAGCCGCCGATATTATCAAGATTGCAATGATCCGTGTCTATCAAAGGCTCAGGAAGGAGGGAATGCGTTCCCGCCTGATTCTTCAGGTTCATGATGAGCTGATTGTGGAAGCGCCGGAGGAGGAGGCGGTTCAGGCATCCGCTATCCTTAAGGAGGAAATGGAGCATGCCGTCACCTTGTCCGTACCATTGACGGTGGACTGCCATATGGGAAAGACCTGGTTTGAAGCAAAAGGAGAGTAGAAAAAAGCCGTGCTTTTTTCTACGATTTAGTTGGTGTCTTATGTGACTTATGCGGCAGGATCCAATGGTACGACTGGAATTTCTCCCGTTCAAAACGGTTTCCCGATTGTTCACCGTTAATTGCGGGGGAGGGGATAAGGAAACAAGAGAGTGCAAAGAAACGCCCCCATTTTCCGGTTAACCACTGGAATGGGGGCGTATTGCCTGGACGGGATAAGTTTCTAAGATTGATTTTCAAAAACAGAGCGAAAGAAAACTCAGCGGGCTTACTCCTGAGGAAAGACGACTGTGGTCTGGCAGCTCTTCAGAAAGCTTTCAGGCGGCTTTTGATCGGTAATAATCACATCAATGCTGGAAACAGGGCAGACCTTGCAGAAAAATTCCTGTCCAAATTTGGTGCTGTCGCATAGCAAAATCCGTTTGCGGGCGTGGGCGAACATCTGCTTTTTGACAGCGGCGTTTTCTTCGCTGGCCTCTGTGGTACCTCCTGACAGGGAAAGGCCGCAGCAGGAAAAAAAGAAAAGATCGGCATGAAAACAGCCGATAAAATCAATGGCTGATGCACCGGTAACGGAGGAATCATCCTTAATCAGGCCGCCGCAGAAAAAAATTTTTGTATTTTTTTGCTCATTGAGCGTATTCATGGTATGAATGCCGTTGGTCAGGACGCTCAGCTCGCGGAAGT
Organism: Clostridiales bacterium; assembly: GCA_019419895.1. Taxonomy (GTDB): domain Bacteria; phylum Bacillota; class Clostridia; order Oscillospirales; family Acutalibacteraceae; genus JAHZIE01. Next base: position 68,888 of record JAHZIE010000006.1, read on the forward strand.
TCCCGAGTTTTTCGGCGAGAAAGGTGACGGTGGAGCTCGAATCCATAAAAATAGCGGAGGAATCGGCAATATAGCGCAGGGCGAGCTTGGCGATGGCTTCCTTTTTATCCCGATGCTTATTGACGCGGACAAGCAGCGGCAGATCCTGGTTAGCGCCTTCTAAGAGCGCCGCGCCGCCATGCACTCGTATGATGAGGTTTTTTTCCGCCATTTCGGCCAAATCGCGGCGGATAGTAGCGCTGCTGGCGAAAAGCTGTTTGCATAAAAAATCGACGGTGACGCATTTGTGCAGGTTAAGCAGTTCCAGGATCTGTTGCTGCCGTTCGAAAGAAAGCATAATTATTCCATCCCTTTTCTATCATTGGATTAGGCGCGTAATTAAAATATAATAAATAGAACATAAAAATGAAGAATAATGATTGAAATTGACTGTATTTTATCATATTCTGTTGCATTAAGCAAGAATTGCTGACAGATAAGGGGAGGGGGGTGGAAGCCGCCGTTTTCCGCGGCAGAGCGGAGACATGAGCGGCGGAGAGAAGGAAAGGAACTGGAAAGCCTAAAGAGGGAGTCTTGTAGGCAGAAGGATTCTCCTTAAAAAGTATGGCGCTTTCCGGTATCCCTGCGGTGCCTTAAGATTCAGACGGAGGGATGGCAAAGGAACGGCAAAATAAAATAAGGAAACCGCTTGACTTTTTTTTGAATATCCCTTATAATTAACTATCGTTAAATAGAATAAATCGAGGCGTGGCTCAGTTTGGTAGAGCGCTGCGTTCGGGACGCAGAGGCCGAGTGTTCGAATCACTTCGCCTCGACCAAAAGAGACAAACAAGTCTAAAAAGCTTGTTTGTCTCTTTTTTATCCCACGAATAATCAAATATTATGTGTTTTGGAGCGATTTTAATAGAAAATCGCTCCATTTTTATGTTTAAATCAAAGATCAACTGAACTAACTCACTAATATGTAGGTTTTGCTTTTTTGCAATCCCACTAATATTTGTGTTTTATATTGAAACCTTACTTCAAACATATTATAATTAGAAAGGAAACAAAATCTATGAAATTATCATTAATCG
>JAHZIE010000060.1:0-5380 GCA_019419895.1 Clostridiales bacterium
CACCGGAAACCGCATGGTTACTGGGTGCCAGTAATTTCGGTCACCAAAGACAGATTATGTGTCCGATTTTACTGTCGGGCACATTTTTCTTAGGTTTTATGCGGGTTTGCGGGCTTTTTGAAGTCCAATAAAAAAATGGTTTTCCATAGATCCATTTTCCATAAAATGGAAAATAAAGACTTTTTATGAGCAGATGCGGGGTTTCCGCCTGATTTTTCAGGCTGGAAACTCCGTTTTTTATTTTTCCGCGATAGGTTTCCAACCGTCCAAATGTAAATAATTTATAGCATTTCAGAAAGTTGCCTAAAACAGAGCAATTTTTCACCGGTTTCCCCTATTTGTGGAGGGGCTTTTGTCTTTACCGCAAAATAGAGGAGTGTTAAAATGTATGTAAAAAAGATGTGTGGATATGTCATTTCAGCGGATATGTCCTGTGCCTTGACCAAAGGTCTGCTGGATTTCTATTCGCCGCCCACACAGGAAAGCCGGAATTATAAAAACTGGATTGCGGTTCTGGATCTAAAGACCTGTATGGAATGCCGGTCCCGCCATGGTCAAATCTACTGGATAAATGAGACGCCGGACAAAAAGCCGCCGATTCATCCAAACTGCCGGTGTGAGATAAAGCTGATGAGAGTGGTAGTGGCCGGATATGGAACAAAGGACGGGCAAAACGGCGCCGATTACTGGATGAAGCATTTTGAGGACTTGCCGGAGTACTATATCACCAGAGACGAACTATTATCTTTAGGTTGGAAAAAAGGAAAACCGCCCGCAAAATTCGCGCCGGGTAAAATGGCTACTATGGGAATTTACAAAAATCGAAACGGACATTTGCCACAGATTCCCGGAAGAGTCTGGTATGAGGCGGATATTAACTATTACAATGGCAGACGGAACGGCCACCGTCTGTTATGGTCAAACGATGGGTTGCTGTTTGTCACCTACGATCATTATGAGACGTTTTTGGAAATCATCTAAAGGAGGTTACGTGCAGTGGAACAAGAAAAAATTATTACATTAGATTTAACCGGCTGTAAATACTTGGGGGAGATTCACCAGAGAATCAAAAAAGCCTTTGATTTTCCAGACTTTTATGGAGAAAATTGGGATGCGTTTTGGGATCTTTTGCGAACTGAATGTGACGCAGACAAGATAGTAGTAGGAGGGGGCGATTCTGTACCCAAAGAATTGGGCGCCAGCGTTCAAACCATGATGGGGATTTTAGAAGAATTTCGGGAACTTTGTGATAAGGATGGCGCCCCCGTAGAGATCGACATACGCAGTTAACCACAGGCTTGAAATTTAGAATTATCCTCTTCGTGATGTTTCCAAACCATTCGCCCCTTTCAGGGCGGGTTGGTACAAAGCCGACATCAATTTTTACAGCGGAAAGCGGAACAGCCACCGCCTGTTATGTTAAAACGACGGATTCCTGTTTGTCACCTACGAGCATGATGAAACATTTCTGGAAATTATCTAAAGGAGGTTATGCGCAATGGAACAAGAAAAGATTATTACATTAGACTTAACCGGCTGCAAATACCTAGGAGAGCTTCATCAGAGGATTAAAAAAGCATTTGATTTTCCAGACTTTTATGGAGAAAACTGGAGCGCATTCTGGGATTTGCTTTGGAACGAGTGTGATGCAAATCGAATTGTCATTTTAGGACTTCAAACACTGCCAGAAGAGTTTGGATGGCATATTGATAAAATGCAGGAAATACTTCATCGATTAAAGGAAGACCGAACTCAGTACGGCGAGCAGGTTGAGATCGAAATACGCAGTTAACCACAAGCTTAAGATTTACGATTATCCTCTTCGTGAGGTGTCCAAACCATTCGCCCCTTCCAGGGCGGGTTGGTACAAAGACGATATCAATTTTTACAGCGGAAAGCGGAACAGCCACCGCCTGTTATGTTAAAACGACGGATTCCTGTTTGTCACCTACGAGCATGATGAAACATTTTTGGGAGTCTTCACGCCATGAAAAAAGAAAAAATTGTCACCCTGGACTTAACCGATTGCAAATACCTGGGAAAGCTTCATCAGAGGATTAAAAAAGCGTTTGATTTTCCAGACTTTTATGAGAAAACTGGGATGTGTTTTGGGATTTGCTTTGGAGCGAGCGTGATGCAGATAAGGTGATAATAGTAGGAGGAAAGACCGTTGCAAAAGATCCTGTGCCGAGCCTTGAAATGATAAATGAAATATTACAGGAGCTGAAGGATGAGCGTGAAAAATATGGAGAGTTAATAGGGATCGACATGCACAATTAAGGAACTGATTTTAAACGTATTTTTTGCTGATTCCGTGTGGCATCTAAAGTGTCCATTCCTTCCACATCGGAGCAAAGTTTGCTTTGCTCCGACTTATTTTTTGTTTGTGACATAAAATAAGCCATCCGCCCGCTCCCCCGCTCCTCCTTTTCGCAAAAATCACCCTCGGATTACCTGTCCATTTGTAAACGCCCTCACGACGGGGCTCTGTCGCTACCAGCTTTTTGCGGGCTTGAGAGAGTTCAACTTCCGCCGCCAAAATGCCGAAAATATCTTTTTCATTTGCCTCAGATAAGTAATGTGACTGATTTTACTGTCAGTCACATTTTTTTAATGTTCACACGGGCTTGAGGGCTTTTGGGGGACTAAAAAGGATTGACATCTCATTACTGTCATCCCTGTTTTTAGATACATTTGCAAAGCAAAGCGAAATTTCCGCCTGATTTTTCAGGCTGGAAACTCCGCTTTTTTATTTTTTCACTATAGCTTTTCATCCGTCCAAATGCAAAATTTTATGAATATTTCAGAAAGTTGCCTAAAACAGAGCAATTTTTGATCGGTTTCTCCCTATTTTTGATGAGTTTTTATTTTTAGGAGGAAGGTATGACAGAAGAAAATTATGCTTACAGAACAGGCCCTTTGATTTTAAGAAACCAGTTTAACGGCTCAGGCAGATTTGAGATACCGGTCATTCCCAAAGCCGTATTCTCAGATGACGAATTAGAAAATGTATTGTTAATTGGCTTTGACAAGGCGAAAAATGATGATAAAAATTTAGATCGAATCGTCCATTTTTTCCTGTATGATTACAAATTTGAGAAAATTTGGGAAAGACCAGATGATTATGTAGAAAAGCTGAACGAATATCAGGGTGTGTTGTCACCTGATTTTAGTATGTACCTCGAAATGAACCGAACGATGCAGCTATACAATACTTTTCGCAATCGTTGGTGTGGGGCATATCTTGCGAGCAAAGGAATCCGGGTAATTCCTACTGTAAATTGGGGAGATGAAAATTCTTTTGATTTTTGCTTTGAAGGGATTCCAAAAGGAAGCATTGTTGCGGTTTCTACTTATATGGCGCAGGAGCATAATAATCATTCCGATCAAAAGGATTTCTTTCTAAAAGGCTATCATGAAATGCTCAAACGGATTGAGCCTGCTAAAATCATCTGTTACAGTGAGCCCTTTCCGGAAATGGAAGGCGATATTATCTATGTGGATTATGAGCTGAGCAGTTGGAAGTATCAAAATAAACACAAAAAAAGCTTGTATATAAAATATATCAATGGTATGATTACAACAAAGAATACCCAGCAGATAAATGAATTTTTTAGACCTGTTTACAAAGGCTCCGGCAGTGCATACGGTGGTAAGTGGAAACCCAAAAAGCCGGGAGACGACCGATATTTGGGCAAGCCCGGTGAAATAAAAGTTACCTATGATGACCATGGAATGAAAAGATGGACGAAAATAGGAGTGGATGGAAGAGCCGTGAAAGAAAGACACTTTGGCGACCATAGGCGCAACGATAAGCATACAGTCCCCCACGACCACATTATATTATGGGATCCAGACAGAGGAAACCCGTTGCCGCAAGGCCCCATCAATTATCTGGACGGCGCGCCGGAGTTTAAATATTATCAGGGAGATGGATATGCAATGAGTAAATTTACAGAAATAAAAGAGGTACCTACTTTTGAAGATAATCGCTTTAAAACACTCAGCGAATTTAAATGGTGTGTCAATGACGGCGGTGAAGTGGAGTTTGAGTGGAACGGAAATCAATATACAATTTGTCACCCCGACGGCAGAATCAATATTGGAGCAGGTTGTTATGAAAAAGATGGAAAATATTATAATATGAATACCCATCAAGAGTATGTCCCGGAAGATGAAATGTGGGGAGATACCGCCGACGATATTCTGGATTACAATGTGGGAGGAGATAAGCTCCGAGACGTGGTTACCCAAGTAAAAGTGTGGTCGCGGTCAATTTGATATCCGCTGTTCCAAGCGATAAATAATTGGTAAAGTAGTCCCGATAATTTTAGACAATCGGGACTACTCTCCTTTAGTGACACAATACATAGACAGCCGATCATTGAAATGTAGCATATGCCCATTGTTGAGATGAACTATCGCAACAAAGTTAATCAGACTGCTGAAATCTGAGCGCGGCACAACATAATACACAATCTGTTCTTGAATTCCTCCATCAGAGTATTGATGAGAGCTTTTTAGGTTTTATTGAGATTTGAAGGCTTCAAAAAGCCTAAAACATTTTTCCTCAAAACTGAAAAAGTTGTGAAGGAAATTGGGAGGCAATAAACCAGCTCCTTCCGTTACCAGCAGTCATTCGAAAAATTCGGACGGACATTTCCCCTCTTTCCTTGAATATACGCTTATTTTCTCTTCATAGTTTGAGGGGTCCCCCTTCCTCCCCGCGGCATAGGAGAATAGGGACTAGCAATACAAATTTCTAAAGCTTACGCAGGGAAAAACGGTCAAATATCATATTGACAATTCATTTTTTTTGCGCTAAAATTTGTTTGTTACCGAACAATATAGAATTGTAGCCCTGCTATCAGAAAGGGGGAATGATTCGAATGGAGAAAGACTGTGGATTGTGGATCCACGTCTTGTCCCACAAGCTGAAAAAAAGTATGGACGCAAACATGCAAAGCTTGGGGATCACCGGGGTGCAAAGCCGTATTATGCACTATATTCTCGTGAAATGCGCCGATGGACCGGTATTCCAGCGCGATGTGGAAGGGGTTTTCAGCATGAACCGATCCACTGCCACCGGTATACTGCAGCTGATGGAAAAAAACGGCTTGATCCTGCGGGAAAGTGTGGCCAGCGACGCGCGCCTGAAAAGTCTGATCCCCACAGAAAAAGCCGCGCGTCTTGACGCGCAGATCGGCGAACTGCTGCAACAGAACGAAAAAAAACTCACCTGCGGTTTGTCTGATTCGCAGCTTGCGCTGTTTCGGGAAACGGCAGCGCTCATGTCTGCCAATTTAGATGGATAGCCGGCAAGCAGGCCGAGCGGCTCCATCATGATTCTTATGACGCACCGGTCGTCCGCGCGCTGGGT
>JAHZIE010000060.1:5390-15154 GCA_019419895.1 Clostridiales bacterium
AGCATCCGCGAGTACAAAAAAACCGCCATCCTGACACCGTTTTTAGTCATTGTTGAAGTAATTCTTGAATGTATCATTCCGTTCATTATTGCCAAGCTGGTAAATGAGATGCAGGCGGGCTGCGGGATGGATGTCATCATTAATTATGGTATCCAGCTGGTGGTCATGGCCGTTTTGTCCCTGATTTTCGGCGTCGCCGCGGGGAATACCTGCGCCACCGCTTCAACAGGTTTTGCCCGCAACCTGCGCAAAGACATGTTTTACCGCATCCAGGATTATTCCTTTGAAAACATCGATAAATTTTCAGTGTCCAGCCTGGTTACTCGTATGACAACCGACGTGGTGAATGTGCAAATGTCCTTCATGATGATCATCCGCATTGCGATCCGGGGGCCGCTGATGCTGATCTTCTCCTTCATTATGGGGTTCGCTATGGGCGGCCGTCTCGCCATAATCTTTCTCATCACTATTCCACTGCTGGGTATTGGGCTGGTTTTGGTTATTCGGGCGGCCACGCCGATTTTCCGCAGGGTATTCCGCAAATACGACGCGCTTAACGACTCCGTTCAGGAAAACGTACAGGCCATGCGGGTGGTGAAAAGCTATGTGCGCGAAGATTACGAGAAAAAGAAATTTGCCTCGGCCGCGGAGGATGTCTGCAAGGACTTCACCCGCGCTGAACGCATTATGGCCCTGAATAACCCTATGATGCAGTTCTGCGTCTATGCGGGAATGGTGTTTGTGCTGTCCTTTGGTTCTTACGCTGTCATTACCAGCCAGGGCGCTGAAATCGCGGTTGGTCAGATGTCCGCTATCCTTACCTACAGCTTCCAGATCCTCATGAGCCTGATGATGTTGTCTATGGTATTCGTCATGATCACCATGTCTATGGAATCAGCCGAACGTATTGTTGAGGTCCTGACGGAAAAGAGCAGCTTGACCAGCCCGGAAAACGCCCTCACAGAAGTGAAGGATGGGTCCATCGATTTTGACAATGTCAGTTTCAAGTATTCCCAAAAGGCGGAACGAATGGCGTTGGCCGGTGTAAATCTGCACATCAGATCGGGGGAAATCATCGGTATCCTGGGCGGCACCGGTTCGTCCAAGTCCACCCTGGTTCAGCTAATCCCCCGCCTATACGACGTTACCGAAGGCTGTGTCAAGGTGGGCGGCGAGGATGTGCGCAAATATGATTTAGACGTCCGTCGCAACAATGTGGCTGTGGTTTTGCAGAAAAATGTGCTTTTCAGCGGCACCATCAAGGATAATTTACGCTGGGGCAATCCAGACGCCACTGATGAAGAGCTTTTGGAAGCCTGCAAGCTGGCTCAGGCGGACGAATTCATCCAGCAGTTCCCCCAAAAATATGATACGTGGATTGAACAGGGCGGTTCCAACGTTTCCGGCGGGCAGAAGCAGCGTTTGTGTATTGCCCGAGCGCTCCTGAAAAAGCCCAAGGTTCTCATCCTGGACGATTCCACTAGTGCCGTGGATACGCGTACCGACGCTTTGATACGCCAGGGCTTCCGCCAGTTTATCCCTGAAACCACAAAAATCATTATCGCGCAGCGTGTCGCCTCTGTGCAGGACGCCGACCGCATCATTGTGATGGACGGCGGCCGTATCAGCGACATTGGCAGCCATGATGAATTGATGAAAACCAGTGAGATCTACCGAGAAGTGTATACTTCCCAGAATAAGGCAGGTGATCAAGATGGCGAAAACTAACGCCAATACTGTTCCTTCTACGACAGCTCGGGGCCAGCGCGCGCCCAAAGGCGTCTTGCGCCGGCTGTTGCGGACGCTGTTCGAGTTTTATCCGGTTCTGCTGCCTGTCACCATGGTGTGCATTCTTATCAACGCCATCGTCAGCGCCATGCCGGCTGTATTTATGCAGAATGTCATCGCTGTTGTGGACGACAGTTACAAAAGCGGCGACTGGTCGTCTGTATCCCGGCGTATCCTGACTTATGTCGCCATTCTCGTTGTTATGTATGTCATCAGCCTCATTGCCGGCGCCTTCTACACCCAGATGATGGCCATTATTACGCAGGGATCTTTAAAAAAGCTGCGTGAGAAAATGTTCAGCCACATGCAGGATCTTCCTATTAAATACTTTGATACCAACGGCCACGGCGATATTATGAGCTATTACACCAACGATGTGGATACCCTGCGCCAGCTCATCAGTCAGAGCCTGCCGCAGATGACGATTTCCGGCATTACGCTGCTTGTCGTATTCTGCATTATGGTATATTACAGCGCTATTCTTGCCTTGCTGGTTGTTGCAGGGGTTGTCTGCATGGTAATTGCCGCCCGCGCCATTACCAAGCGCTCCTCCAAATACTTTCTCCGCCAGCAGGTTACAATCGCCAAAGCGGAAGCCTTCATGGAAGAAATGATGACAGGCCAAAGGGTCATCAAGGTATTCTGCCATGAGGAAACCGCCAAGGCCGATTTTGACAAAGTAAACGGCGAAATTTTTTATAACGCGCGCAACGGCAACCGCTTCGCCAACATTCTGATGCCTTTGCTGGGAAATATCGGGAATGTGATGTATGTTGTGGTTGCTCTGGTGGGCGGCGCCCTGCTGCTGACAGACGTACCGAATATCAGCATTTCCGGAATGGCCTTCAGTATCAGCATTGTTGTGCCGTTTCTGAATATGACAAAACAATTTGCCGGATCCGTGGGCCAGGTGTCCAATCAGATTAATATGGTCATTATGGGCCTCGCGGGAGCACATCGTATTTTTGCCCTGCTGGACGAGCAGCCGGAGGAAGACGAAGGTTATGTGACTTTGGTGAATGCCAGGGAGAACGCCGACGGCAGCTTAACTGAGTGCGGGGATCACACAAACGTTTGGGCATGGAAACATCAGCACCATGACGGTACCATCACCTACACCCGCCTGCAGGGGGATGTCCGCTTCTTTGATGTCAACTTCGGCTATACGCCGGAAAAAACAGTGCTGCATGATATTTCCCTGTATGCAAAGCCGGGGCAGAAGGTTGCCTTTGTTGGATCTACCGGGGCTGGCAAAACCACAATTACCAACCTGATCAACCGTTTTTACGATATCAGCGATGGAAAGATCCGATATGACGGTATTAATATCAACAAAATAAAAAAATCCGATTTGCGCCGTAGTCTTGGTATAGTTCTTCAGGATACAAACCTCTTCACCGGCACGGTTATGGACAATATCCGCTACGGAAATTTGGACGCGTGTGATGAGGAATGTATCGCCGCGGCGGAGCTTGCGGGCGCTGATGATTTTATCCGCCGCCTTCCCAATGGATATAATACGATGCTGACCGGTAACGGGGCAAATCTCAGCCAGGGGCAACGGCAGCTGCTTGCCATTGCCAGAGCGGCTGTGGCTGATCCGCCCGTCATGATCATGGATGAGGCGACCAGTTCCATTGATACCCGTACGGAAGCCATTGTACAGCGCGGCATGGATGCTCTAATGTCGGGACGTACGGTATTTGTCATCGCTCATCGTCTTTCCACAGTTCGAAACTCCAATGCTATTATGGTATTGGATCATGGACGCATTATTGAGCGCGGCACCCATGAGGATCTCCTCAAGCTGAAGGGCACCTATTATCAACTGTATACCGGCGCGCTGGAGCTGGATTAATCTGTCATTTATTCGCGCAAGTCCGCAAAGGAAAATCATCCTCGGGCAAAATCTTCCCCATGGAAGCTTTTGCCCGGGATTTTTTTGCGGAGAATGCAAGAATTGAAATATATTTCGTCCGTTTTGATTTTATAACAATGGAAAGTGATTTTTTCCTGCCGGCAGAATCCAGCCTTTTTTTCGTAACTGGATTCCTAAAAAATTATCGAAACCCCACTTGCCTTTTTAACTTTCGTTTGATATAGTGATACCGAGCTAAGATCTATTTGGTCTCATCAATAGGAGGGTTGAGAGAATGCAGGACGAAAAACTCGCAATTTCTTTTTGGCCTTGGGGATTATTTGACACTTGCGGCAACGGCATATATCATAACTGCGACCTAAAAATGAAAGAAACGGCTGAACGGGGATTTAACTGTGTCCGTATGGAAAGCGGAGCGGGTCTTTTCTGCTCCCCTGACGGCGTTCCGCGGGGAAAGATTCAACTGAATCCGCCCTTCGGCAAATTTTCAAAACTGATACGGCAGATGAACACTTTGCGGCAGGGCGGATTATGCGATATCAAAGATCGTCTGCTCAACATTTTTCAAGCCGCCGACCACTATGGGATAAAGATTATCCTTTCCAGTTGGTTTTTCCTCCATACCAACTGGTTTTTGGGGGATGAAATCAATAATCCAATATTCGCCCTTTCCACCAAAGAAAAGATATTCTATTTTGCGGACGAGCTCAACCGTATTCTCTCCTTTCTTCAGCAAAACTGTCTTATTCACTGTGTTGCCTTTGCCGAAATATTTAATGAATTTGACGGTCTGCCCTTTTCTGGGGAATACCATGCTTGGGAGCCTTCCCATGAAGAGGCCGCTCTTCTGAGGAAATGGCATGAAGACGCCGTCGATAAATTAAAGGCAGACCATCCAGATATTCTATTCGCTTATGATTCCTCCTCTCCCGATATCATAGGAGAACTGATTCCACAGAATATTGATATCTTAAATTTTCACAGTTATTTCATGTGGCCAGTTTACAATCTTTTTGAACAGGGTATGATCTCCTGGGAAGCGTCAGAACCAGAAATTCCGGAAAGTACTGCCAAATTTTTAAAAATGGAACTCAGAACCGCCGACATCATCAAGGAAATAGGAAAACCCTTGATGACAGGTCGAGGCTGGGCGACACGGGTCAGGCTATATGCCGATATTGATGAAACAAAGCTGAAACGGCTGGAGTGTCTGCTCCAGCAGGAACTGGAAAAAAATCAAGAAAAATACCGCTCAAGGATGAAAGCTAAAATTGAGCAAGCCATCTGTATTCGAAACAGCTTTGTCCCTCACGCTAGGCTTGTCATGGGCGAAGGGGTTACTTATTGCGCTTCTAGCCAGCTTTTATTTGAAGAAAAAAGTGATTTGTATTGGGAATTATTATATGAACAGGCGAAGTTCCTCAGCAGCAAGAATTTTTATGGGGCGGTCGTCAGAACCAATAGCGGCCCTGAGGATCCCTCTTGGACTATGCGCCGGGAGGACTATTTAAAAATAAACAGGTTGTTTTTAAAGTAAGCTTTACCGGCGTTAGGGGCATAAACGTATTTTAATCAATCCTTCCTCCCTTGTTAAAGTAAAAACCTTCCGAACAAACGGAAGGTTTTTTTATTTTGCGGGAACGCTATTCAGCGGCCAGGCCATCCTGCTCAAAGCCCCGCAGGCGCGTCAGTTTTCCGCAGTCCATTTCACAGACAGTATCACATAGGGCCTCAATATCCTCCGCGTAATGGGATGACATCAGGATGGTGACTCCTTCCTGCTCGCACAATTCCCTCAGAAGCCCCCGGATATCTTCGACACCATGCTTATCCAGCCCATTCATCGGTTCATCCAGTATCAGCATTTTCGGTTTCTCCATAATTGCCTGGGCAATCCCCAGCCTATGGCGCATGCCAAGGGAAAATTTTCCCACATGCTGCTTGCTGTTGGGATCCAGGCCAACACGCTCTATTGCCGAACAGACTCGTTCTTTATCTGCTGCCCGGCGGACGGAAGCGAGCAGCTGGAGATTTTTTACCGCGCTGAGGGAAGGGATAAAACCGGGGTCCTCGATGATAATGCCGATATCCTGGGCGGCGGAAGGCACAACCTTCTCCCCGTCCACGAAAATTTTCCCTTCTGTGGGCTGCATAAATCCACAGATGCACTTAAACATCACCGTCTTGCCGCTGCCGTTTCTCCCAATAATCCCGTGAATTTTCCCCCTGGCAAAGGAAACTGAAACCTGATCCAGGGCGGTAAGGTTTTTAAATCGTTTTGTTACGTTTTGAAGGGACACCATCGGTTCTTCCACTGCAATCATTTCCTTTCTCTGCTGTTTTTATCAGGCGCCGCTGTCAGGTATCCTTGCGCGAAAAGATGATTATCGAAACGGAAGACAACAGAATACTGCCGCCCAATAGCACCGCGATTACCGCCGGCAGGGTGGGCGCATATTGATTGAATGGGCTAAGGGCACCCATATAAGTCCATGAAAGGGGGGATACATAGTAAGAGAAATTCCCATAGAGAATCAGCCCCACATAATTGGTGAAGTAAGCCCAGAAGGTAAAAAAGGCCGCTACCACAATCCCCATGCCAGGCTTGACGGCAATATTAAAAAACAGTATCAGCGTACCGATAAATATTCCCACCAGCCAGGCGAGAAGAAGGCTCCACAGGGTCGCGGCCAAAGGTGAAAAGGCGTCCATAATCCGGTAATCAAAAGAGTTTAGGACGTTGGAGATTCCATAATCATGGGGCAGCATGGGGTCAGCCGCGAGAGAACGGAGGACACCCCCCCAATCAGAGGAAAAACCAAGGACCGGAAGCAAAACAAGCAGCATCGCCCCATAATAGAAAAGAGGCAAAATAAGAGAAGCGACGCAAATATACACCAGCTGCCCCCGGATCCACGACTGCTTTCCCGTCCGTATCATCAAAAACGGGGTATGCCTGTCCTGAAAGGGGGCGTTGCTGAACAGCAGGGCCAGGACGCCGCCGTAAAAGAGCATCATGGTCGGAGCGGAAAAGGAAAAGGGGAAAATCCACGGCGTCACCCTCGTCCCGCTTTTCAGGCAAAATTCGGTCACCCAGCCCATATTCCAAAGGGCAAAGGCAAGAAAGCACGCGGCAATTGTGCAGGCCGCCGCGTTTCCGCGCCACTTCTTCAGATTCACGCCGGCACAGAGGAAAGAAAGCTTCCATTCACGCATGTTTCTGCCTCCTTTGTATATTCATCACCGCGAAAAATCCCAAAATCCCACAGATAATCAAAGCGATGAGGGCCTTTACCCCCAGGGTGGCCCAGGGGGTGGCCATTGTCACTTCCAACTGCAAAATCAACACTGGGCTCAGATACGGAGGAATTGTACTGCTTGGAATTAAACGGAGCAATAGTATATAAAGCACCAGGGGAGCGGCTAAAACAGCCATCCGGTTGGGCACCAGTGAACCAAACCAGGCGGCAACTCCCGCTATGATAGCGCTGGAAAGGGAGATATTTGTCAATTTCATAAGCAGATACAGGACTAATTTTCCTTCTTCCAGCAGCACGCTGTAACCGCCACCATCGCCCGACGCTCCATCCCAGAAGGGTATCCCTCCCATCAGAAGGAAGAACAGGCATAACAGCATACCGGCAAAGGTGGCGCAAAACCCCATGAGGACAGAAAAGAGGTACTGACTCCCGGCATAGGCACGGGTGCCGGAACGGATCGTCCAGAAATTCAGCATGCCGCTGTTTTCATCCTGGGCGTAGCTCCCCGCGAAGGGCAGGGCGGGCAGCATACAGACGACGATGCTGAACACCCCGCTTCCATCCAAAACATTAACAATTCCTTCCAGCGCATTGGTTCTCATTTTGGTATTTGCCGCAATGGGAAGCAGAACAACGGCTGTCAGGAGAACGGTAAGATAAAAATTCGGCTCGGTGAAAGCGCGCCGGAAATTTGCCAGAAAGATAGAACGCTTCATCCGCTTCACAGAATCCCCCCTTACTTATTCCCATATAGCAATGTTATGAAATCCAATATAAATCAGGTATTCCATGACCCTGAAAGTCTATATATTTCAAAAGTGACGACAGATGGATATGAACTCATATAATACCTTGATCCCTGCCCGCCATACCCAGTTTTATAAGCAAAAGAACGTTTTCCTGCCGTACCAAATTCGTGAATAGTCACCGTCACCAAATCGTCATAGACAGGGCTTGTCACCGTACCCTTCTTCAGCATCAACACATGGGACGTCGGCACCGTAGCAGTGTCATGGGTTACATAGGCGTCCGCGCGGGTATTTGTTTCCACAATCTGCTCGTTTGTAGACCACAAACTTCCCGCGTGAGGCGGCCTGAATGTATGGGTATAGGCTTGAGCCACCGCCAAAATGGAAATTCTTCCTCGTGAATTTTTAAACCTCTTTTTCATTTTTAAAGACCTCCTTTATGTTTTTCTATCCCTATGAACCAAATTACTTTCATCTTCAATATTTCAGGCTTGTCAACTGGTGATATATCCGGTATATCATCAATAGCCCTCTAAAATCTTTAATTCAGGATAGTATCCAGTAGATCCTTTTGTACCTGATTAGAAGTGTTTCTCCAGTCTGCTAAGTGTTGCTGATCCCTCGCTCTGACATATTCCGTTGTTATTTCATAATAAACGCGCCCATCCTCCGGAGATTCAAATTCTTCTAAAATGGTGAACCGCCATACCCCTTCCAGCACTGTTTTTTTCTCAATGGGCATGTAATCAAATTCAGCGCCCACAAGTATGGCCCCTTCCTCATATCCACCGGAAATTACCCGCAAGGCGTCCCTGGGGGAACAGGGCTCATAGGCTTCCCCTTGGGCCGCGCCCTGCACAATCGCGTTAAACGCCTCTATTTCCAAAAGGCCGTTGCCGTCATATATAATGATAACGTAGCTGACTGAGGCGGAATCAATGGCGCTTTCATAGTAAAACATATAATTTTCATCTTCCTGGCCGAATTCCGGCGGCGTGTCGGGCATTCTCGTTCCCATAGCCAAATCCAGCTTGTTCAAAGCGTCCGCGGTAAAAGCCCCTGCCATCAAAAGCTGAAAATTCCCGGCAAGCCCTGTTTGTTCCATCAATTCATCCGCCTGCTTCTGATATTCCTCCATGGTTCCAAAGGATAACCTGTCTGTTGACAGCTTGGTCAGCAGATTCCTCCCAAACTGGCCGTATGAAAGCATTAACTGGTACATACCAGACACTGACTTAGAGGATGTTCCCCTGAAATAGCGAAAACCGGATACCGTTTTTGACGGCGTCCCTGTTTTTAACTCCTCTCCCCAGTCATTGAAGAACAGGAGAGCTTCTTCCGATTCTCCCGTTGAGGGTCTCACATAATAAGCAGGACCTTCCGCGTACACTTCCCGCACTGCCGGCTTGCCGGAAAGGAACAGTTCACAGAGCTTCTCCTCGTTTCCCCGCCAAAAGGCCTCCTCATAATCCTGTGTTGTTTGTGGGTATGAGATGCTATCAAGGTCAACGTCAATCCTCATTTCGCCGCCCGCGTTGAGCCTTTCCGTGGTCGCCTGGCAGCCCGGCATTATAAAAAACAAACCACAAATTATCACGGCCAGCATCCTCTTACCATACTTCATGAAGTTCCCCCCTTACTTTGTTCTAACAGGAGGCGGGTGCTCCTGTTAGGTAAATAAATTAATTTTTAATCAGGTATTCCATGTTCCTGAAAGAGAGTACTCTTCAAAGTCAATTGGAGTGGGATAACTCACCATGTAATATTTTGCACCATAACCTCCATACCCACTTTTATAAGCAAAAGAGCGTTTACCTGCCGTACCAAAATTTGTAATTGTTGTTGTCACAAACACATCGTTCTTTATATTCTGAGTTGCTCCCTTTCTTAATACTAAACAATGACTTGTCGGAGTTGTTATGGTATTATGGGTAACATAGGCGTCTGTTCCATTATAACTCTCTACTCGACGTTCAGAAGTCATTTTTAAACTTCCCGCATGCGGAGGAGAAAACTTACAACTAAAAACTTGCGCCGCCATAGCCGTTCCGCACAGCGTCACCATCAGGCAAGCCGCCACCAAAATGG
>JAHZIE010000061.1 GCA_019419895.1 Clostridiales bacterium
TCGCTTAAGCTCTCTTGAACCACGCGACTATCGCGTGGTTTTCTTTACACAAAAAGACCAAGGCCGCAGAAAATGCCGCCTTGGTTCTCTATTATTCTGAAACCTGTTCCGGTGGATTTCGTTCCATTTCCTGAAGAATTCCCTCGAAATCATTTAAACGGTAGCCAGAATACTTCTGAAAGTTTTCTTCTGCTGTTGCCGATAAGACACATTCTTTATCTGTTACATAAAAAATACAAAAAGGCTCAAACCATGCTGTATTGAATTGTTTTGACATTTGTCCCCCGTCTTCTGATTCTCCTACCATGGTAATATATTGTTCGCCAGGACGAAAATTGGGGAGAGCTTCTTCAAAAAATCCCGCCGAGAGAGATATTGTCACAGTTTCATCCTCCCCTATTAAATAGGATGGAATTTCTCCCGTCAGCGTTTCTACAATACGGAACTTATAAGATGGGTAATAAAAAGTATAATAATCGATCCCCCATTTTTCAGCTAAAATAGCTTCTGAGGTTCCCTCTCCTGGAATGTATTTATCCTCAATCATCGGTAATTGTTCAATAAATTCTACAACCGCTATTGGACCAGTTTCAATACGACGTTCTAATGTTCCAGCTGACATATCAGCCAAAGTCATACTTCCTGGACTGATCAAAGGATATTGTTCTTTTTGTAATTGTTCAATCTCTTCTTCACTCAATACCTTTTGATACTCTTTGGTTCCACTTTGGCAACCCGATAATATAACGCACCCCAGCATCAACAGTGACAGAAAACATGCCAGCCTTCTTTTCATCCCCCTCGCCTCCTTGTGTAAACTTTCCTTTTTTTATTATAACATATTGAAAATTTAATACAACAAAAAAGACCAAGGCCGCAGAAAATGCCGCCTTGGCCCTCTATTATTCTGAAACCTGTTCCGATGGATTCCGCTCCATTTCCTGAAGAATTCCCTCGAAATCATTTAAACGGTAGCCGGAATACTTCTGAAAGTTTTCTTCTGCTGTTGCCGATAAGACACATTCTTTATCTGTTACATAATATACAAAATAGGGATCAAACCATGCCGTAGAATACCTTTGTGTAATATCATTTCCCGACTCTCCAATTAACGCAACATATTTTTCTCCTGGCTGAAAATTTGGCAGAGATTCCTCAACTAACGCTGGGGCCAGCGATATTCGTATCTTATTATCCTCTCCGATTAAATAGTCTGGTAATTCACCTGTAATGGTATTTACCAATCGAAACTGATAGGATGGATAATAAAATGTGTAATAATCCATACCGCCTTTTTCCGCCAAAATTTGTTCTGGTGTCCCTTTGCCTGGAACATATTTTTCTTCAATCGTTGGCAATTGTTCAATGAATTCTATTAAAACAAAGGATCCCCTGTCAATACCGCTTTCTAATGTTCCTATTGCCATATCGCCTGTAAAAAAGCTACTGGGATCACGTAAGGGATATTTTTCCTTTTGCAGCTGGGCAATCTCTTCATTGCTCAGTACCTTTTGATACTCTTTCGGTCCACTTTGGCAGCCCGATAATATCGCGCACCCCAGCATCAACAGTGACAGAAAACATGCCAGCCTTCTTTTCATCCCCCTCGCCTCCTTGTGTAAACTTTCCTTTTTTCTTTATTATAACATTTTAAAAGAATAATGCAACAAAAAAGGCCAAGGCGGCATTCCTGCCGTCTTGGCCCTCTATTATTCTGAAACCGATTCCGGTGGATTTCGTTCCATTTCCTGAAGAATCCCCTTAAAGTCATTGAGACGGTAGCCGGAATACTTTTCAACCCCTTCTTCCATAACACTGGATAAAACGCACTCCTGATCTGTCACATAAAAAACACAAGAGGGATCAAACCACGCTGTATGATACTTTCTCGACAGCTCTCCGCCATCTTGTGACTCACCCACTATAGCAATATATCTTTCTCCCTCTTTAAATTGGGGTAGTGCCGCGTCTCCGTTTAAGTACAGGGCTGGAAGAGAAATTGTGATAGTTTTGTCTTCTCCCACTAAATAGTCAGGTATGTTTCCTGTCAATGTTTCTATCACACGGAATTTATAAGAGGGATAATAAAACGTATACTGCTCTATTTCCCACTTTTCCGCCAATATTGCTTCAGCTGTTCCCGGCACAGGGATATGAATATTTTCAATATCAGGTAGCTTTTCAACAAATTCCAAAACAGCATAGGGGGCTATTGAAATAGTATCCTCTAGTATTGTTGGTGCCATATCGGCCAGAATATAAGGAGAGCAGATTGGATATTCATCTTCTCGCAGCAGGGCAATTTCTTCTTCGCTCAGTACCTTTTGATATTCTTTCGGTCCATTGCTGCATCCTCCAAAAACCGTGCAGCCAAATATAACAAGTAACAAGAAACATATTATATTTTTTTTCATGACCTAACCCCCTTGTCAATATTTTTTCGCGATATCATCTTTATCATGTTGCTGCGGAGTTACATAACCGGCATACGGCCCCTGTCTCATAATAGATTTAACCGAGGAACCAATCGGAGAATGGCCAGGTCTGTCTGGATGCCCCAGTGCTAAAGCGTGCCCTACTTCATGAGTACATGTTTTTTGGATCTGTAGAGTAGAATAAGACGCAACCTTTTCTGGATTAAAATATATCATGGTCTTCTCAATGTAATACGGACTATTCATCAAGCCATCCACGGTTGGTTTCGTTGTATAAGACTGACCCAAAAATTTATATATGGTATAGGCGTAAGTATCCTTTGCAACAAAGCCCAATGTATCATCCCAATACTTGGAGCTACAGCTGGCAAAGTCCACATTGGACTGATCAAACGGCACATTCATATCCACTTTCACCTCATTAGGGCAGTGAACTTCCCACAGTTTGGCAGAGCTGGCGGCATAAGCTTTCACAATTATTTTCTTTCGCCAATTGAGAATTCACCTTGATATATGCCCTTGAATCTGACGATTTGGGATACCATTTTTTGTCTACAATTCTCCCTGTTTCACTATTATAAAAAGTCTCATGCGCCGAAACAGCCGGAGCCTTTGGAAAGAGGGAAAAACACAGAATCAAAACCATAACTGCCGAAAAAAGAGGTAGTTTCTTTTTCAATTTTATTTATCCATCTTTTCATTTTGTGCCTACAGACATTCAAATAAGATTTTAATTACTCTTCTATTTTAATCATAACAAATATTAGAATAATTTCAAGAACTTCGATAGAAAAGAATCTTAATATTAAAAGTTAATTTTAAAATTAATCGAATTTAATTAGTAATAATATATAAAAAATCTCTCATATTTCCGTTACTACAAAAAGAGCCATCCTCAAGAGGACGGCTCTTTTGCTGCTTTATCCATTTATTTTCTGTTATTTGCAGAATTCTTCCCTCATCCGTTCACAATAATACTGCACGGTTTCAAATTCCGCGTCAGGAGCGATACGGTGATCCGGGCAGGGGATATATCCGCCCAGGGCGATCAAAGGCTTCAGCCTCTCAATTTCCGCTTCCACCGCCTCTTTGCCATGGGAGAAAACATTTTTATTCATCCCGCCAACGCCCCGCAGCTCTCTGCCGTATTTTTCCCTCCACGGCTTGATGCTCGCGTTCCAAGTCCCCACCTCTATGGGGAACATGGTATTGACACCATTGTGAAACCATGTGGGAATCAGGGTATCGATACAGCCATCGCAGTCCAGGGAAATGATATCAATTCCATAGGATTTCACCAAATCGGTAATTCTTTTATAGTGGGGGCCCACAATCTCGTCAAAAACCTCCGGGATGACCAGCGGCCCGTTTTTAAAGCAGATGTCCTCCCAGAAATGGGCGTAGTCAAATTTCGCGCCAGATTCCAGGGCCCGCTTTGTCAGCTGATAGGAAAGCTCTCCCACGTCGTTGAGAATTTCACAATAAAGATCCTCGTCGTCCGCGTAAAGATAACTGGAACCTTCCACGCCCACCCAGTTGCGGAACTCACCATACAGGCTTCCGCAGTGGAGGCCGATCACCTGTTCCCTTCCCTCTGTGGAACGGTAGGGCTCAAACCTGCTCATGGGAGCGCGTTCCTCACTAAACTGGAGCCTTTCTTTGTAAAACCTCTCATAGCTCTCCCTGTCCTTGAGAAGATGATCAATTTCAGAAGGAATGGAAACCACTCCCGGCTTTTCCAGGACGATTACGCCGTTTCCGTCCCTGACCTTGCGGCTGCCGTCCGGCAGCTCCTCCACACACTCTCTCTTGAAGCTCGGATACAGGCCAAATCCATTGCCTACCGTTTTAAACCAGTTGAAATCAAAGCCCAGCTTTTTGGAAATCATGGCGTCATATTCATTGCCGTCTGCCCACTTAGACGCCTCCTCCTCGGTCAGGTATCCCTCTTCCTTCCACTTCCGAAGGGTTTCCCCCCAAAAACCAAAGTGTACCAGCGGCAGGGCGTCGTAGTCCTGATAATGCAAAATCGCAAGAGCGTTCTCTCTCGGAGTCAAGCTCATTACCTCCTTTAAAATATACGCTTTTGACTTTTATTATAGATAAGATATAATAGAATACAATAGCAAAATCGATCAAAAAATATACGAATCTTGCTTTTATCCTGGAAGGATGGCGGTTATGTTCTGCGACGCTCAAATTGATCTGCTCCCCCTGAGTTACTCCGTTTCCAATCTTCTCTCTTCCCCGGCGAGGGACTTTCCCTTTTTCCCAAATGGGGGAGGCTGCTACCGTGCGGGCCCCAATTATTACACCCGGCGGGAAAAGCTGGACTCCTACCTTCTCCTGTTTACCACAGGAGGGGAAGGAATGCTATCCTACCGCGGAAAAACCCAGTCCCTTTCCTCCGGCACCGGGGCCCTGATTCACTGCTGGGAGTTTCATGAATACAAAACCGCCCGGAGCGGCTATTGGGAATTTTACTGGATGCACTTTTCAGGAGGGAGCGTTCCCGTCTACATGGATATGCTGGGAAAGGATTCCCCCATCGCCCTGTGCGCCGACCCGGACAAGGAGGCCATTCTGCGGATTTTTGAGGCCATTTTCTCCCACATGCAGTCCGCCCTTGCTTCCAACCAGGCGGTTCTCTCCGATCAGGTTTCCCAGCTTCTCACCCGTCTGGTATGCGCCCATGCCCTTTTTGAGTCCGCCCCCCTCAAACAGAAATACCGTCAGGAGCTGGAGAGCGTGACCCAATATATCCAAAGCCATTACTGTGAGGAAATCTCCATTGACAGCGTCGTCAGCCGCACTTATCTGAGCAAATACCATTTTCTCCGGATTTTCAAGGAATATACCGGGCAAAGCATGTACGACTATATCCTCCACCTGCGGATTAACCACGCCAAAAGCCTGCTGAAGCGTTCCGACACCCCGGTCCATCAGATCTCCTCCATGGTGGGCTTCCGGGATCCCACCACCTTTATCCGGTGTTTTAAAAAGATAGTCAGAACCACCCCTCTCCAATACCGGAAGTATTTTATTGACTGACTATCTGGCCTTGATCGGTTCCCGACAGATTTTAGGAAGGAGCCCTGTTTATTTATATAGTAAGTCTGCTTCATTTCCCCTCCAATGCGTTAAAAGATTGACAATCCCGTAATTTTACTTCATAATAGATAGGTAAAAGCTTTGCTTTCCTCGTCACCCACTGGCGGACAGTAATTTACTGAAAGGGGTCCTGAATATGGGATATACCATTGCGCAAAAGATCATCAAGGCCCATCTTCTCACCGGAGAAATGGTTGCCGGAACCGACATCGGACTGAAAATTGACCAGACCTTAACCCAGGATGCCACAGGCACCATGGCGTATTTGGAATTTGAGGCCATGGGAGTGCCTCGGGTCAAGACGGAACGTTCCGTTGCCTATATTGACCACAACACCCTCCAGACCGGTTTTGAAAACGCGGACGATCACCGCTTTATCCAATCCGTCGCCAAGAAACATGGAATTTATTATTCCCGCCCCGGCAATGGAATTTGTCATCAGGTCCATCTGGAACGTTTTGGCATTCCCGGCAAGACCCTTATCGGCTCCGACAGCCATACGCCCACCGGCGGCGGCATTGGTATGCTGGCCATGGGCGCCGGCGGCCTCGACGTCGCTGTGGCTATGGGCGGAGGCGCCTATCACACCACCATGCCCAAAATGGTTCGTATTAACCTGACTGGCAGGCTCTCCCCCTGGGTATCCGCGAAGGATATCATCCTGGAAGTCCTCCGCCGCATGTCCGTCAAGGGCGGCGTCGGAAAGATTATTGAATACGGCGGGGAGGGAATTTCCACCCTCACCGTTCCCGAACGCGCCACCATCACCAATATGGGAGCCGAGCTGGGCGCCACCACTTCCATCTTCCCATCCGATCAGGTGACCAGGGCGTTCCTGGAGGCACAGGGCCGCGGAAACGAATGGGTGGAGCTCAAATCTGACGAGGACGCCCAATATGACGAGATTCTGGAAATCGACCTGAGTTCCCTGCGTCCTTTGGCCGCCTGTCCCCACAGCCCGGACAATGTCAGGCCGGTGAAGGAATTGGAAGATATCAAGGTAGATCAGGTATGCATCGGTTCATGCACCAACTCTTCTTACCTGGATCTCATGCGCGTGGCCGCTATTCTGAAAGGAAAGACCGTGTGCGAGACTGTCAGCCTCTCCATTGCCCCCGGTTCCAAGCAGGTTTATAATATGCTCGCCCAAAACGGCGCTCTGGCCGACCTCATCGGCGCGGGGGCCCGTATTCTGGAATGCGCCTGCGGCCCCTGCATCGGGATGGGGCAGTCCCCCAATTCTCACGGGGTTTCCCTGCGCACTTTTAACCGCAACTTTGAGGGACGTTCCGGCACTGCCGACGGACAGATCTATTTGGTCAGCCCCGAAACAGCCGCCGCTTCCGCTTTGACCGGCCACTTTACCGACCCCACCTCCCTTGGGGCTCCTGTTGAAATTAAAATGCCGGAAGCCTTCCTGATTAATGATAATATGGTCGCCGCGCCGGCTCCCGCCGATGAAATGGATGAGATTGAAATCCTCCGCGGGCCAAATATCAAGGAATTCCCCGTGGCCGCCCCTCTCTCCACCGATATCACCGCCAAGGCCCTCCTCAAGGTGGGAGATAATATTACCACAGATCATATCATGCCGGCGGGCGCCAAAATTCTTCCCTACCGTTCCAATATTCCTTACCTTTCCCAGTTCTGTTTCGCGGTCTGCGACAAAACCTTCGCCGAACGCTGCAAGCAGGAGGGAAGCGGGATCATCGTGGGCGGTTCCAACTACGGCCAGGGCTCTTCCCGCGAGCACGCCGCTTTGGTTCCCCTCTATCTGGGCGTTAAAGCGGTCATTGTAAAATCCTTTGCACGCATCCATGTGGCAAATTTGATTAATTCCGGTATTCTCCCCCTCACCTTTGAAAATGAGGCCGATTACGACAAAGTTTCCCAGATGGATGAGCTTTCTCTTCCGGGAATCCGCGAGGCTATTGCCTCAGGCGGCCCTGTTGTTCTCAAAAATCTCACCACAGGAGAGGAGATCCCGTTGGTTTGCAATCTCTCTCAGCGTCAGAGGGATATTCTGTTGGCCGGCGGCCTGCTCAATTACACCAAGCAGAGCTCCGCTTCCCGCTGATTAGGATTTCAGAGGCTTTGTTTGATTCTATCAAAGACAGAAAGGATGAAAATAAATGGAAAAAGAAATCCAAGCCGCCCTTGATAAATTTGAGGCGGTTCTTCGTTCGCAGCTGGCCCGTGTAGAACGCATGAAAGCCGACGACGATTTTGTCGATTATGACAAGCTGGATAAGATTATCATCGGCGTCTGCGGCGGCGACGGCATCGGTCCGATCATCACAAAGGAATCCGCCCGCGTCATTGAGTACCTTCTTCAGGATGAGGTGAAGGCCGGAAAAATTGAGTTCAAATATATCGACGGCCTGACCATCGAAAACCGGGTGGCGTGCAACAAGGCCATCCCCGATGAGTGCCTGGCCCAGCTCAAGGAATGCCACGTCATTCTCAAGGGGCCCACAACAACTCCCCGCGCCGGCGATCCTTGGCCGAATATTGAGAGCGCCAATGTCGCCATGCGCAAGGAGCTGGATCTCTTTGCCAACGTCCGCCCCGTCAAGGTACCGGAGCAGGGCATCGACTGGACCTTCTTCCGCGAGAATACCGAGGGCGCCTATACTCTGGGCTCTCAGGGGATCCATGTCACAGACGATCTGGCGGTAGACTTCACCGTCACCACCACCCAGGGAACCGACCGCATCGCGCGTCTCGCCTACGACTATGCCCGCAAAAATCACAGGGGCCGTGTTTCCATCATTACAAAGGCCAATGTCATCAAAACTACGGATGGCAAATTCCTTAAGCTCAGCCAGAAGGTGGGCGAGGAATATCCTGAAATCGCCACAGATGACTGGTATATCGATATTACCACCGCAAAGCTCATCGATCCCAAGCGCCGCACCGATTTCAAGGTGTTTGTCCTTCCCAATCTGTACGGCGACATCATCACCGACGAGGCCGCTGAATTCCAGGGCGGCGTCGGCACCGCTGGAAGCGCCAATCTTGGTAAGCGTTACGCTATGTTTGAGGCCATCCACGGCTCCGCTCCCCGTATGATTACCGAAGGGCGCGGGCAATACGCCGATCCCTGTTCCATGCTGCGCGCCACCGTTATGCTGCTCTCTCACATCGGCCGTCAGAAAGAGGCTGATTTGCTGGAAGCCGCTCTGGATCGCTGCATGTTCACTGAAAAGAAGCTGACTATTACCGGCCGCGACACCGGCTGCACCTGCCATGAATTCGGCGATTATGTCATGGAAACCATCGCGCAGCTGCAGAAATAAAAAGCAATCTCTATTTTTCCAAGCAGGTTTCCAAATTTTGCGAATCCATATCCTTGCATAGAAAGGCATGAACTCCATATGCAAAAAAAAGATAATGTTTCTATGTCGGTTATCCGACGCCTGCCCCGTTATTACCGCTTTCTTTCCGAACTGCAAAGCAAAGGAGTCAGCCGTATCTCTTCCCGCGAGCTTTCTGATAAAATGGGGCTGACCGCTTCTCAGATCCGGCAGGATCTCAATTGCTTCGGCGGTTTTGGACAGCAGGGCTATGGCTACATTGTCGAGCAGCTTCATGATGAGATCGGCAATATCCTCGGCTTGAAAAACGCCTATCCCGCCATTCTCATCGGCGCCGGAAACCTGGGACGGGCTGTCGCGATCCATATGTCCTTTGAAAACCGGGGATTTGAACTGATTGGCATCTTTGAACAAAACCCTCAGATTATCGGCCAGACGATCCGCGGAATCACCGTCTCCGATGTCAAGGGGCTGGCGGACTTCTGCGACAGGCGTTCTCCCGTTATGGCGATTCTCTGTATTCCTCAGGAGGCGGTGGAATCCATCAGCAACACGCTGATTTCCCACGGAGTAAAAAATTTCTGGAATTTCAGCCATTACGATATCACCGCCAAACATCCCGACGTCGTCATGGAGAATGTCCATATGAGCGACAGCCTGATGACATTGTGTTACCGCATCAACAGCAGAAAAGACGGATAAGCTGTCAGTTAGAACAAAACAATAGAGGCGGCCCAGAGCTAACGCCGCATAAAGAAGCAACGCGAAGTCTTTGAAAAAGACGGTATGAAGAAACGCCCATATCCTGCTATATGGACGTTTCTTTTTATTTTAATCGTAAGTATGGAAAGGAAAACGCCTGCCGTAAGGATAAACGAGTGCCTGTATCTATCATCTCCGCCTGTGATTTTCTCAATTTTCAGACTTTTCCAGTTATGACGCCTTTGTTTTTTCATACACTAGGTGCGAGGTGATTGTATGTACGATTCCAGCTTTCAGCAGCTGGGCCTTTCCAGCCTGCTGGAACAGGATCTGACCAGCTATGAATATTTCAACGCCCTGCCCCTGGACATTCAGAAAAAGGTGAAGGAACGGGACGTTGCCTCCTTTGATGAAATGAAGGATTATGTTTCCCAGCTGCGCAGGATGCGCTGAAGGGATTCCGCCATGGCCTGAAGAAATTCAGGCCATTTTTCCTTCTTCACGCCAAATACGCGCCTACGCTTTCCCTGTTCTGGAAAGCCTTATTTTATTCCGTAGATAAAAAATTGAAATCTTATGGTATAATAATCAATACAAAGCATGATTATCAGGGAGTTTTCCTTACCAGCTAAAGCCGGGCTGCAGAACATTCCTCTGTCATTCAAGCCTTATGATGAGGTTCAGTTTCTAACAAGGATAACTGGTGTGCTGAGGCGGCGCGGCCCTATTCAGATTCAGGAAAATTTCCCTTGGGCCGCCGGAACCAGGCTCCCAATATGCAAGCTCATGAAAGGAATGGCCATTACAATGGATAAGATTTTAATTGTTGACGACGAACCGGATATTGTCAATCTGCTTACAGATTATTTTCAAATGAACGGATATATGGTAATGACCGCCCTGTGCGGCGCCCAGGCGTTGGAGCAGGTGGAGAAAGGACCGGATATCATCCTTCTGGATATCAATATGCCAGATATCGACGGGTTGAGCGTCTGCGCGAAAATCAGGGAATATGTCACCTGTCCCATCCTTTTTCTGACTGCCAAGATTACAGAAACGGATCAGATCAACGGCTTTCATGTGGGCGGCGACGATTACATTCTCAAGCCCTTCCGTCTGGAGGAACTCGGCGCGCGGGTGGCCGCCCATCTGAGGAGAGAAATGCGGAAAAGCGGAAAAACCAAGGCAAAATTTATCGACGATCTGGTTATCGATTATGGGAAACGGACCGTATCCTTCCAGGGAACGCCCCTTACCTTTACCAAAAAGGAATTTGACATTATTGAGCTGTTGTCTATGCACCGGGGCCAGATTTTCGATAAGGAGAGGATCTATGAAAGCGTCTGGGGCTGGGACAGTGAAGGGGACAGCGCCGTTGTCGCCGAGCATATCCGCCGGATCCGCGCCAAGCTCAACGCCGTCTCCGGCAAAAACTATATCGAAACCGTATGGGGGGTCGGGTACCAATGGGCCTGAGAAAAACTGACAGAACGGATAAGCGGCCCCGGCGTTTTTCCAAAGCCCGCCGAAAGGCCTTCTACCGCCGCTGGAAATTCAAACTGGATAACCTGTCTCTTCGCGGCAGCATGATCCTGTATATTATCTTCTTTCTCATCGTCGCCACCTTCGCCAGCGCCTTTATCATTGAAATTGTCAGCGAACTTCGCTATGATATCTATAATCTGCACTATGATGAAAATTACAACCTGATTTCCTCCTTCACCTATACCGAGGAACTCATTTTAGGCTATTGCAACTTCTTCAGCGGTTTTACCCTTCCCATTGTCTTTGTCATCTGCACTCTGTGGGCCAGTTTTCTATTTTATAAAAAGAAGCTGAAAAAGCCCCTTGCCATCCTGAACAGCGCCGCGGAAAAGATTTCAGAAAACAGCCTTGATTTTAAGATTGAATATGACAATAAGGATGAAATGGGCAATCTCTGCCGCAGTTTTGAAACCATGCGGGACTGCCTGGAACAAAATAACAAAGAAATGTGGCGCAGCATTGAGGAACGAAAGAGGCTCAACGCGGCCTTTTCCCACGACCTCCGCACCCCCCTGACGGTATTAAAAGGTTATACCGACTTTTTGCAGAGCTATATCCCTCAAAATAAAATTGAGCAGGAAAAACTTCTGTCCACTCTGAAAATCATGGAAAACCATATTGCCCGTCTGGAACATTATGTAGAAACTATGAACACCGTCCAAAAGCTGGAAGATATTTCCATTAACCGGCAGCCTGTAAATCTTGTGGATTTGGCCAATGTCCTGAAACAAAATCTCACCATTCTCCAGACGGAGCATATCCATATCGCCCTGCATTGCCCCTTTTCCTCCCAAGTCATGCAGCTGGATGAAAAAATCATCCTGCAGGTGGCGGAAAACCTTGTGTCCAACGCTCTCGGTTACGCCAAGGCAGAAATTCACGTCACCCTGGAAAAACGCGGCGCGGCCCTGCGGATGGTTGTCTCTGACGATGGAAAGGGTTTTTCCGAAGAGGAGCTTCATCTGGCCACCAAGGCTTTCTATAAGGATAAAACCCATGCCAACAGCGCCCATTTTGGATTAGGGCTGAACATATGCAAAATTCTGTGCGAAAAGCACGGTGGTTTTCTCATCCTGGAAAACAACGCTTTTCATGGCGCCATGGTAACCGCCCTTTTCTCTTCTCTGACTCCCTATTCAAATTAACAAATTCTCCACTGTTTTTTGATAAAAAGTTGAAACTTGCCTTCTATACTAATCACCAGTACAAAAGATAACGTACTGGTGGTTTTTTATAGTGTTAAAAAAGATCAAGTCCGGTTGTTTGCTTGGATAACCGGAAAGGATTCACAAAAACTAAAGATCAGATAACAAAGTCAGGAGGAACCCTTTTTATGGAAACAGCTCCCCATCAGGATAAAATTCAAGGAAAAACAGATATGGATTATCAGAAACGCCGAAAAATTATCAGTATTATCTTTCTTGCTATTTTTGTTGTATTTATTGTTGTCATTTCCATAATCCTGGGAAAAAATCTGATAGGGCGTCTCTCGGATCCTGAGGGTTTCCGTATGTGGGTGGAGCAACATGGCTTTTGGGGACAGTTGGCAATGATCGGGATGGTTACCATACAGGTGATCGTGTTCATAATACCTGGTGAACCCATGGAAATTGGCGCCGGATATGCCTTTGGAGGCCTGGAAGGGACGATTCTTTGTCTCATTGGGGACGCTATTGGCGCCTCTATTATTTTTACTATGACACGATTTTTCGGAGTTAAGATGGTGGAGGCCTTCATCTCCAGGGAAAAAATCAACTCTCTGAAATTTGTCAAGGACAGCAAACGTCTTAATCTTTTGATTTTCATTCTGTTCTTCATCCCAGGCTCCCCCAAGGATGCACTGACCTATTTTATTGGGCTGACGGAAATCAAACTGAGCACTTTTCTTCTTTTGACTACCTTTGCCCGGATTCCCTCTGTGATCACCTCCACCTTAGGGGGGAGCGCCCTCGGGCTTCAAAACTATACCTTTGCAATTATTGTTTTCTGCATTACCGCCGTTGTCAGCCTGATCGGCTGCCTCATTTATAAAAAAATTTCTTCTAAACATGGAAAGGAGAACTCCCAAGATGAATAAATCGGTTTATATCCTTCTGTCCCGCACCGGCACCCTCTTTTCCCGCGCCATCCGCTTGGCGACTGGAAACGAGTTCACCCATATCTCTTTTTCCTTTGACAATTCCCTCAGCCAAATGTACAGTTTTGCCCGGCGGAATCCTTATCTTCCCTTTATCGCCGGGTTCGTTCACGAGGACATCCGTTCCGGCATCTTCGGCAAATATCCCGACGCTCCCTGCGCCCTTTACCGTTTGGAGGTTTCGTAGGAATCCTTTGCCGCCATGAGGGGCATGATCGACACTTTTGAACAGGATTATGACAAATACCGCTACAGTCTTCTGGGACCTCTGCTCATCGAAATGGATCTGCCCTTACATAGAGAGTATCACTTTGTCTGTTCCCAGTTTGTGGCCCATCTGTTAGAAAAATCCGGAGCGCTAGCCTTTCCAAAAGACAGCGCCCTGATGACCCCCATGGATTTTTCCTATCTTCCCGAGCTGGAACCTCTTTACTTTGGAACCCTGGAACATTATCCCTTCTACCGTTCCCAAAGGGTCTGCTATTAAATTTCCGTGGGGAGGTCCAGCCCTATTCCTGACACAGCCTATGAACTGAGCAGCAGCAAAAAATAAAAGAAAACCATAGTTTTTAACCGCTCCCAGGCACTCCCAGGTCAGCCCGCGCCAGACGCGGCTGACTGGCAGAAGGCTGGGAAGCGGTTTGTTTTTATTTGTCTAAAAGTTAAAATTTCTCACATCTTTGAGTCCGCGGGTTCTTTTTTCTCACTCTTTCGATACAAAAATGAGCCGCTATATTGTATTTTTGCATAAAAAATTTCAGAAACAAAATAAATTATTGCAATAATTTTTCTTCATGCTATAATCAAAAATGAAAGGATGGGTAAAATTGAAAAAGAAACTGCGGCTTTTTTCAGCAATCATGGTTTTGATCCTGTGTTTTTCCCTCTTTCCAAAGGCTCCAACTGTTTCGGCGCATGAGATTCATTGCGATCCAGTAACAGGAAAGGTAACATTTAAAAAGTGGTGGCCCAGATCAGATGATTTACGCACCTATATCAAGGTGAACACCCAATTGGCAAAAGATCCTCAAGTCAAGGCATATGCGGCGGCTTCTGCCAGACTGTGGGAATCCTATTGCCCCAATGAAGTCAAAGTGGATACCAACGTCCCTTTAGATCAGTCGAATGTTGACTTTTCTAGTTGTACGTCTGAGTATTGGAGGAAAGTAGTCAAAGATTACGCTTCATCAACTTATGCTTATACAATTTATAAGTTATTAGATCAGCCATATATGACTGATCCGGATTTCACAGAATTTGCGAATGGTCCCTATTGGATTGAAAAGACAATCATTTATTTTAACCCCGATCAGGTGGGGACTTATTCCGGCAATCAAGTTCAAAAAACATGTACTCATGAGGTTGGGCATGCATTAGGACTAGGACACCCTGACAGGTACTACTACTCGCCTATTGGCTCCAATGTGAAGTCCATTATGAAGCAAGGGCCGTATGAAGGTTATTTGGTTCCGCAGGCCCATGATAAAACTGATATTGACAATAAATATTAAGGGGGGCTGGAAATGAAAAGACGAGCGGCATATTTTTTATCGGCGGTACTGATGCTCTGCGTTCTATTATCTGGCTGTCAGAAAGAGTACCAAAAGGTACTGAGCGAAGAAGAAATCGCCCAGCTGCAAAAGGAAAAATATACGCTATGTAACCCA
>JAHZIE010000062.1:0-8918 GCA_019419895.1 Clostridiales bacterium
GCGGCTCATTGAGCTGCACCGTGCCGAAAGTGACGATACCCAGGGTGTCCCGGCGGTCGACCCTGTTGACCCTACCGGGGCGCTGTGTGGCGATTTGCAGGCGGTTTCCGGGGGCAGCGAGTAAACTCCCGCAAGACAAAAGAAACGCCGTGTTGGGTCGTTTGTGGCCGAAGGAGGAGCGCAGGTGTTCGGCGCGGGAGAATCACCTCCTTGGAGGTGGCAAGCATCGCGCCCGGCTATACGCCGCGCACAGTTTCGGGGCGCGGCCCCGTACCCGGCCCCTGAGGGGAGGAGGAGCCATGCAGAGAGTAAAAAAGAGCGAGATCATCACCCTGCGGGTGACGCCCCGTGTGAAAGAAGCTATCCGGGAACGAGCCAAGGCCGCCGGTCTGACGGTCACCGATTACCTGTGCTACAGCGGACTGGGAAAAGAGATTGTGCGGGTGGAAGGGTTAGAACAGGTGCTGTCTGAACTGAAAGCCCAGGGGCGAAATCTAAATCAGCTCACAACCCTGGCCAACATGGGGAAAGTGTCGGTGGTCAAGGGAGGCGCGCTGGCAGAGAACTACGGCAAGATCTATGAGCAGCTCCGGCAGCTCCTGCGGGAGGTGACCTGAGATGGCCACCTTCACCGCCGTCAAGAACCGGGGCGGAGGCCGTGGTGCGTTGGGCGGCGTGCTGCGGTACACCCAGCAGGACGAAAAGACTCTGTGGGAAGGGCAGCGGCTGGTCTCTGGCTGGAACTGCACCGCCCAGTCTGTCCTCTCCGAGATGCGGCTCACCAAGGAGCGGTACCGGAAAACGGACGGGCGGCAGTACTACCACTTCGTCCAGTCCTTCGCGGAGACGGATGACCTGACGCCCCAGGAGGCCCACGCCATTGCGCTGGAACTGGTCCAGCGTGAGTTCCCCAACTTCGAGGTATTGGTGGCGACCCACATCGACACCGACCATCTCCACAGCCACCTGGTGGTAAACAGCGTCAGCTTTCAAGATGGCCGCAAACTCCACCAGAGCGCCGCCGACCTACAGGCCCACCGGATCTCCAACGATGAAATCTGCGTTGCTCACGGTCTGGAGATCCTTCCGCCGCCGCAGAAGCAGGTCAAGCAAAAGCGGATAAGCACCAGGGAGTACCGCTCCGCCGCGAAGGGTAAGAGCTGGAAGTTCCGTCTCATGAACACCATTGACCAGTGCATGCGGTACGCCGCCACCCGTGAGGAATTTATCTCCCTGATGGAGAGTGAGGGGTATCAGGTGCGCTGGGAGCGCGGCCGCAGGTGCATCACCTACACCACGCCCACGGGTATGAAGTGCCGGGATGATCGGCTCCACGAAACAAAGTACACTAAGGAGGTCATGGAACATGAGTTCAGAGTCCGGGCAGAGATTGTCCATGGAGGAGTTGAAGCGGAGGAACGCTCCGCAGACTATGGTACCGCAGGATTGTTCCAGCAAGGAGAAGTGGCGGGAACTGCTGTATCGGCTGGACGAGCTGGAGGCCAGCGTTGCGGCACAGGAGGCCCCGCTTCAGGCGTTGAGCCGACAGGTGGGGCAGCTCCCCACCCAGGCCCAGATGGAGGCACTGACGCGGGATGTGGCCCAAATGAGGGCGGAACTGAAACAGGCTGGGAAGAAGAAAGAGATTTCTGTTTCTCCACCCAGTCTGGAGACAGCCCTGGCCGTTCTGATCTGGCTGGCCCTGATTTTGCTGGGGACGATGGTGGGCATGGTGGTCCTGCGGACGATCTGGTCCGGCTTGGCCGCGCTCTGGAGCGCGGTGCGGACGCTGATCCCGTGAGAGACGCCACCACCACGCACCTCCATGCCGACAGCAAGGCTCTTCGGAAAGAGCGGCAGAAAAAAATCGCCCTCGGTCACAAGGAGGACGATCACGAAGAAGAACCAACTTGGCAACAGTCTTTGGGCTGAGGCCAACTGTTTCCCGATACGGGAAGAAAGGCGAATATGAAAAAAGACTACGAAGTATATCGGGACACCGGCATTCTGGGCGGCTACCATCCAGAGATGGCCGTACTGCGGGAGCAGCGCGGCGGGGAAGTCATGACCACCTTCCGGGATACCAATTATCAGCAGCGGGAGGATCATCTGGAGAGCCAGCGGGAGATGCTTATCCGGGGGAAGGTATTCCATGTGACCTCTGTATTTCCCAGCCAAGCCATCGCGACGCCCACAGACAAGCTGCTCTCCCTCATCGACGCGGAGTTTTCCGAAAAGGGCCACAGCGCCTGATGTTTCAGTAGACTTGGGCAAGCCGGTGGGGTATACTGTCCTTACCCCATACCGGCTTGCCCCAAAAGAAGGAGGTTACAGAATATGGCAAGCCCAAAATATAATATCCTCTATGGGCGGCTCAGTCAGGAGGACGAGCGGCAGGGGGAGTCAAATTCCATCCACAACCAAAAGCTGTTTCTGGAGAAGTACGCGGCGGACAATGGGTTTGAGAACACCCTGTTCCTGGCCGACGATGGATACTCCGGGACTAACTTCGAGCGGCCCGCGTGGAAGAAGATCGTGGAGATGATCGAGAACAGCGAGGTGGAGACCCTGATTGTCAAGGATCTCAGCCGCCTGGGGCGGGAGTACCTGCAGGTGGGTCAGCTGACGGAGCTCTACTTTCCTGAGAAGGGCGTCCGGTTCATCGCGGTCAACGACAGTGTGGACTCCCTGGTGGAGAGCAGCAACGACTTCAACCCCATCCGCAACTGGGCCAACGAGCTCCACGCCAAGGACACCAGCAAAAAGGTGCGGGCCATCAAGAAGATGCAGGCGGAGCGCGGCGAGCGTTCTGGCTCAAAGCCTCCCTACGGCTACAAGAAGAAGGATAAGGATTCCAAGGAGATCGTGCCGGACGAGGCGACCGCTCCTGTGGTATGCCGGATCTTCGAGCTGTGTGCCGCCGGGAAGGGTCCTAACCAGATCGCCAGAATCCTGACCAGAGAGCAGATCCTGAACCCGACCAACCAGTACTACCAGGCCACAGGAAGGGCCTGCAACCACCTGGACACGACCCGCCCATATAGCTGGAGCGGCAAAACAGTGGCAAATATACTGGAGAACATCGTCTACCTCGGCCACACGCCCTCCTACAAGAACAAAAAGCAGATCAAAAGACCGGAGAGTGAGCAAATTCTGGTGAAGAACACCCACATGCCGCTGGTATCGCAGGAGCTCTGGGAAATCGTTCAGGAGGTGCGCCGGCATAAGCGCCGACCGCCCAAGCACATGGAGGAACCCAACCTGTTCTCCGGCCTGGTCTACTGCTCCGACTGCGGACAGTACCTGGTGCTCTGCCGGACGGAAAAGATGCGGGAGGATCAGTACTACTTCCGGTACTCCACCTACGGCAAGCGGGGGAAGGACGCCTGCACCCCCCACCAGATCCGGGAAGCCGACCTGAAACAGATCGTGCTGGACGATCTGCGCAGGGTGACCCACTTCGCCCGGATGAAGGAGCGGCAGTTCGCGGAGTACATCAACCAGAAAAACACCTTGGAGCTGCGGCGGGAGATCAACCGTTTGCAGAAGGAATTAGACGCCATGCGCCGCAGGAACGGAGAACTGAGCGCCCTGTTCAAGCGGCTCTACGAGGACAATGTGCTGGGGCGTGTGACCAACGAGCAGTTCCGGATGCTCTCCACCGACTACAATACGGAGCAGAAAGAATTGGAGTCGGCCATCCCTGCAAAGGAGGGACAGTTGGAACGGCTGAAAGCCTCGGTCGCCAATGTGGACGCCTTCATCGAGAAGGCCAAGCAGTACACCGCCATCGATGAACTGACGCCCCAGCTGCTGCGGCTGTTCATCCAGCGCATTGAGATCGGGGAGCGGTCGAAGAAACACTCCCGTTCCGCCGGTCAGAGCATTCGGATCGTTTACCGGGACATCGGTGCGCTGGACACGCCTATGCGGGAGGGCGACCACGCACCGCACATGACAAAAGAAGTCACAGAGAAAGAAGAAATCATGCGGTTGCTGGCATGAAAACACAGAGGCGGACGGCGGAAGCCGTCCGCCTCTGTGCCTGACAATTCACTCGGTTCAGAAAATGTACCTATGGGAACCATCAGAACTGTCATTCCTTTTTTGTTGTCCTAAAGTTATAGGCGGGCTTTGGAAATGGCGGGGCGGAAAGGAAAATTGCGGATGAAGCAAGACAGCGTTGAATCGAAAGAGAAAGCTTTCGGTGGTTCATACCACATTCTACGGGAAAAATAGAAATAAAGGCTGGAGGAAAAGGAAAATTGATAGACAGAAATATAAATTGCGTTTCAGTCACAGAAAATTTAATTTTTCGTGATTTTTTATTTATAAATATTAAGTAGTATAATTATTAAGTTACTTAATTATCATCTTTACGTTAGTTTCGAAAGGAGGATAGACGGGTGGATGAGTTAAGTAGGGAACTCTTGGCGGTAATGAAAAATATTAAAAAAAGGTTTTCCGCCTCTTCGACTGTTTTTGAAATGAGCAAGGGAGAATTTTTTGCTCTTCAGGAGATTTCACAGCATGAGAAAAAGGAAAAACAGAAAGGAAACAGGGAGTACCAGGGAATGACAGTTTCGGAGTGCAGCAAATGTATGGGGCTGTCAAAACCCGCCGCCTCCCAGCTGCTGAGAATTTTGGAGGATAAAGGATTTATCCTCCGCTCCACCACAGAAAATGACCGGCGGATTGTTTATATCCGTCTGAGCGAGCGGGGGAGAAAGGGCGTGGAATATGCTTCCCGCGCTTGGCAGCGGTTTGTAGAGGAGGTTTTTAACCGTTTGGGAGAGAACAATACTCGAAACTTCATATCCATTTGCAGAAGGCTGGATGAAATTATGGAGGAACTGATTGAAAAACAGAATTTTCTTGGCAATTTAAGGAAAATTGAACCGGAAAGGAAGGATGCAGGCGTATGATAAAGCTCAAACGTTATCTGAAGCCCTATATCATACCAATCATTTTATGCGTTGGCCTGTTGTTTGCCCAGGCAATATGTGATCTGAATCTGCCAAACTATATGTCGAACATCGTAAATGTCGGACTGCAGCAAGGCGGAATCGAGAATGCTGTACCGGACGCGGTCAGTGAGAATGGAATGAAGCTCATCCAGGTATTTGTCACCGATGAGGAAAGAGAGCTGTTAAACGACAGCTATACTCTGATTCAACAGGGAAATAAGGACTATGAGGAGCAATATCCATTGGTGAAGGAGGAAAACATTTATGTTTTGTCCTCTGAGGAAAATTATGACAGCCTGAACCAAATTTTTGGGACCGCCGGATGGAGCTTTATCAATACTATCAAAGCTTTGAATCCTGAAAGTTCAGCGGAGGTTTCAGAAAGCGGTGGCATAACCTCGGTGATGGATTTTGAAGAAGTCTATAAGATGCTCCCGATGCTTGAGAGGATCCCGCGGGAAACGCTGGACGAAGCCAGGGAGGCGGCTGAGAAGATCGCGGATTCCACCAGAGAGCAGACAGGCGCCGCTTTTGTAAAAAGCTTTTATCAGGAGCTAGGCGTGAATACCGATCGGATTCAAACCGGATATATCCTGATGGAAGGGCTGTTCATGCTGCTGATTGCCCTTCTGGGAGGTATTTCAACGGTGATTGTCGGCTATTTGGCCTCGCGTGTAGGGGCGGGGGTCGCGCGGGATTTGCGGCACAGCGTATTTGAGCGTGTGGAAAGCTTTTCCAATACGGAATTTGACCGTTATTCCACCGCTTCCCTTATCACCAGAACCACCAACGACATTACCCAGGTACAGATGCTCCTGGTAATGGGAATCCGCATGGTATGCTACGCGCCTATTATGGGAATCGGTGGTACTGTGATGGCCCTTAGAAAAAGCGCGTCTATGAGTTGGATTATCGCTTTGGCGGTTATCATTTTGATTGGCCTGGTTATGGTGCTTTTTTCTGTGGCAATGCCCAGATTCAAGCTTCTCCAGAAGCTCATCGACCGTATCAACCTTGTGTCGAGGGAAAATTTGTCCGGTATTATGGTGATTCGTGCCTTTGGCACACAAAAATTTGAGGAAAAACGGTTCGATGACGCCAATAAGGATTTGACAAAGACCAATTTGTTTGTCAACCGTGTTATGGTTCTCATGATGCCGATGATGATGCTGATGATGAACGGCATTACCCTGCTGATTGTGTGGGTGGGAGCCCACCAGATTTCTAATTCTGCCATGCAGGTAGGGGATATGATGGCGTTTATGCAGTATGCGATGCAGATTATCATGGCCTTCCTGATGATTTCCATGATATTCATCATGGTGCCAAGGGCGGCTGTCTCCGGCGATCGCATCGCGGAGGTGCTGGAAACGGAAAGCTGCGTCCAGGATGATGAGCATCCTGTTGATTTTCCCCGGAAGAGGGCCAAGGGAATTGTGGAATTTAAAAATGTCAGCTTCCGTTACCATGGAGCGGAGGAAGATGTCCTTCACGATATCTCTTTTGTGGCAAAACCTGGGGAGACCACCGCTTTTATCGGTTCCACTGGTTCAGGAAAATCCACTCTGGTCAATCTGATTCCCAGATTTTACGACGTAACCCAGGGAGAGATTACCATTGACGGCATTGATATCCGGAAAGTGCCCCAGGAGGAGCTGCGCGGTCAGATTGGTTACGCGCCTCAGAAGGGTATCCTATTGTCGGGTACTATCGCCTCCAATCTGAGGTATGGAAATCCGGAAGCCAGCGACGAGGAGCTGAAGATGATCACGGATGTGGCCCAGGCATCGGATTTTATCGCGGAAAAAGAGGATGACATTAACAGTGAAATCACCCAGGGCGGCACCAATGTTTCGGGCGGTCAGAAGCAAAGACTGTCGATTGCCCGGGCGTTGGCCAAAAAACCACCGGTTTTCATTTTTGACGACAGCTTTTCCGCTCTGGACTTTAAAACGGACGCGAAACTGCGCGCCGCGCTGAAAGATTATACCGGCGACAGTACGGTGCTGATCGTAGCGCAGAGAATCAGTACGATTATGAATGCGGAACAGATTATTGTGCTGGAGGACGGCAAGATTGCGGGAAAGGGCACCCACAAGGAACTGCTGGCATCATGTCCTACCTACCGTGAAATTGCGATCTCTCAGCTGTCAAAGGAGGAATTGGAATGAGCAAAACTCCCTCGGCAGCCTCTCAGCCTAGGCGCAGGGGGCCCATGGGACATGGTCCGATGATGGCTGCCGGCGCTAAAGCGGAAGATTTTAAGGGTTCGTTAAAAAAACTATTGAAATATATCGGCAGATATAAAATTTCCATTGGGGTCGTTTTAATCTTTGCTGTGGCTTCCACTATTTTCAGTATTTTTGGCCCCAAGGTTCTGGGAAAAGCGACCACTCAGCTGTTCCAGGATGTGATGGGTATGATCACCGGCACAGTGGACAGTGTGAATTTCACCTATATCGGCGAAATTATCCTCTTCCTTTTGGGTTTGTATATTGTCAGCGCCCTGTTCTCCTATCTCCAGGGCTATATCATGTCGGGCGTTTCCATGAAGGTTACCTATGAGCTGAGAAAGAATATTTCCCAGAAAATCAACAGGCTGCCTCTGCGTTATTTTGACAACAAATCTTATGGAGAGGTGCTGTCCCACATTACCAATGATGTGGACGCCATCAGTCAAAGCCTCAATCAGAGCATCACCCAGATAATCACCTCTATTACAATGATTATCGGTATTCTGGCGATGATGCTGACTATCAGCTGGCAGATGACACTGGTTGCCCTGCTGATTGTTCCATTGTCGGGCGGCTTTATGATGGTCATTGTAAAAAAATCGCAGAAATATTTTATGGCCCAGCAGGAATATTTGGGGCATGTCAACGGGCATATCGAAGAAATGTATGGTAGCCATGTGATTGTAAAGGCGTTTAATGGTGAAAAGGATTCTGTAAAGACCTTTGACGGTTATAATAATACCTTGTATCATTCCGCGTGGAAATCTCAATTTCTTTCCGGAATCCTTCAACCGGTCATGAATTTTATCGGAAATTTGGGCTATGTGGCCATTTGTATTCTTGGAGGCTATCTGGCCATTCAGGGGAAAATAACAGTCGGCAATATCCAGGCGTTCACCCAGTATGTCCGCCAGTTTACCCAGCCTATCAGCCAGGTGGCGAATATCTCCAATATTTTGCAGATGACCGTGGCGGCCGCGGAACGAGTCTTTAACTTTTTAGAGGAAGAGGAAGAAACGCCGGAGACAGAGCATCCCGCTTCGGTGAAGGGCGCAAAAGGAGCAGTGGAATTCCGCCATGTGAATTTTGGCTATCTGCCCAACAAGACCATCATCAACGATTTCTCTGTGAAGATAGAACCTGGACAGAAGGTTGCGATTGTAGGCCCCACTGGCGCTGGAAAAACTACAATGGTCAAGCTGCTGATGCGCTTTTATGATACCACCCGCGGACAGATTTTAGTTGACGGGGTGGATATCAAGGATTATACGAGGGATGATCTCCGCTCCTTGTTCGGCATGGTGCTGCAGGATACATGGCTGTATCATGCGACGATAGCCGAAAATATCCGCTATGGAAAACTGGATGCTACCGATGAGGAGGTGGTTCAGGCGGCCAAAACCGCTCAGGCGCACCATTTCATCCGGACGCTGCCTGATTCTTACCAGATGGTGCTCAATGAGGAAACAAGCAATGTGTCCCAGGGGCAGAAGCAGCTGCTGACCATCGCCCGGGCAGTGCTGGCGGATACCAAGATTATGATTCTTGATGAGGCGACCAGCTCGGTGGATACCAGGACGGAAATCCTGATTCAAAAGGCTATGGATAACCTGATGAGGGGAAGAACTTCCTTTATTATCGCTCATCGCCTTTCCACCATAAAAAATGCGGACGTTATCCTTGTCATGCGCGATGGGGATATTGTGGAACAGGGCAG
>JAHZIE010000062.1:8928-14234 GCA_019419895.1 Clostridiales bacterium
TACGCTTCCCTGTATAACAGTCAGTTTGAAAATGCATAGATAAGATCTTTCCCAGATAAAAACCCGGAGCATTTTGATTGAAATGATCCGGGTTTCTTATTGTCGCATGGATAATTTAATGTTATAATATACAAAATAATCAGTGATAATAATCCTGAAATCCCCAACCGGAAAAGGATGAAAAGACTATGAGAGGCCGCAAAATTATTTTTTGGTTTGTTTTTATTACGTTGATTCTGTCGGCAGTGTATTCCATTGTCCAGTTTTCAATTGCCCCAACTCAGATAGAACCCAACCATGATCATATCAAGCTGAAAAGCGACTATCTGCTTATGTTTGTACAATGCGTTTTGGGGCTTGTTATCATGCTTCTTCCGACCATGCTGGAAAAGAAATTTAAGATCGAAATTCCCAATTTCATGTACATCCTGTTTATCATTTTTCTTTACAGCGCCATTTATCTGGGGGAGGTTCAGAGCTTTTACTACAAAATTCCCAACTGGGATACCATCCTCCATACCTTCAGTGGCGCCATGCTTGGTGCCCTCGGCTTTGCGGTGGTGGATATTCTCAATGAAAGCAAACGTGTAAAAATGATGCTCAGCCCTTTGTTTGTGGCTCTGTTCGCTTTGTGCTTTGCGATAACTTTGGGTGTTGTATGGGAAATTTATGAATACACTGCGGACGGCCTTTTAGGAATGAATATGCAGAAGTTTGCCCTGGAGGATGGGACTCTGTTGACAGGCCGCCAGGCTTTGGAGGATACGATGGAGGACTTGATTGTCGATGCCCTTGGGGCGGCGGTGATCTCCGGGATTGGATATCTGAATCTGCGCAGAAAGCATAAAAAGAGGGAGCTTGCGAAACAGGCGGAAGGAACTGGGGAGGTTCATTGACAGTATTCCCAATATGTGGTATCATAGAGTTGGATACGATGTCATAGCATTAAGAAATGTTAAGATAGATAAATTAGAATTTGAGGTGGATGAAAATGGCATATCAACTGTTCAGTGATTCCTGTTCCAATCTTACCGACGCGATGATAGCGGATTTGGATGTTGAAATCCTCTCTTTGACAGTGCGGGCCGACGGCAGGGAATATTACAGCTATATCAAAGGGGAAAAAACAGATATTAAAAAATTCTATGATCTGATGCGGGCCGGGCATTCTCTGGAAACCTCCCAGCTCAATATGGAGAAATGCAGGGAAGCTTTTGCCGCGGTGTTGGAACAAGGGCAGGATGTGCTGTATCTGGCTTTTTCTTCTGCGTTGAGCGGGACTTATAATGTAGCTACCGTTGTCGCGGATGAATTGAAGGAAAAATATCCCGGCAGAAAAATTTATGTTGTGGATTCTCTGGCCGCTTCTATGGGAGAGGGGCTGATGCTGACCTATGCTGCCAACAAGCGCAAGGAGGGAAAATCTATTGACGAGGTGCGAGACTGGCTGGAAAATAATAAACTGAGCTTTTGCCACTGGTTTACAGTGGACGATCTTTATCATTTAAAACGGGGAGGAAGGGTTTCGGCCGCGACAGCCCTTTTGGGTACCATGCTCAGCATCAAGCCGGTTCTTCATGTGGATAATGAGGGAAGGCTGATCAATGTAAGCAAGGCGAGAGGAAGGAAAAAATCCCTGGAGGCGCTGGTAGACAGGATGGCCGAAACTTGTGTCAATCCAGAGGATCAGCTGATTTACATTTCCCATGGGGATTGTCTGGAGGATGCCAAGTATGTGGAAAAGCTGGTTCGGGAACGGCTCCATGTAAAGGATGTCAAAATCAACTATGTGGATCCTGTGATTGGCGCCCATTCCGGTCCTGGAACAGTCGCTCTGTTTTTTGTGGGAACCGAAAGATAGCAGTAGAGAATATTTGCAAGCGGTGTAAGGCTGCCCTCTGTGGGGAAAGGCTTTGCGCCGTTTTTCAATTTAAGGAGAAAATAAGAGAATAGGGAACGGAATCGCCGTTCCCGGTATTTTTTCACTGATTTTATGAGAACTTCTGGACGGGAAGAAAATGGACATGTATAATAGAATGGAATTCTAAAAATAAGAATAAATATAGTCGTATAGGAAGTGTCACATAAAATATGGCGAGATTTTGTCCTCTTTACAGCGGCAGCAGCGGCAATTCCATGTTTTTTGGAGGTTCCGCCGGAAATATTTTGATCGATATCGGCATGAGCGCCAAAAAGATAGAGGAGGCGCTCCGGCAGATATTTATAGATCCCAAAACGGTGGAAGCTATATTCATTACCCATGAGCATATTGATCATGTAAGAGGGCTTAAGGTATTTGCCAAGCGGTATGGAACGAAAATTGTCACATCACAAGGTACTGCGGAGGCGCTGATTGAGCAGGATATGATACCCGAAAAGGCAAAGCTGGAGATCATCCCGGAGGAAGGAATGGAAACGGCGGGAATGAAAATTGTTCCGTTTCATACTCCCCATGATGCCCGTGAAAGCATTGGATTTCATATCGACACTTATGACGGCCGCCGTGCGGCTGTGGCAACAGACTTGGGGTATCTGCCGGAAAGGGTGAAGGGGGCGCTGAGGGGAGTGGATCTCTTGGTGCTGGAATCCAACCATGATGTCCGAATGCTGCAGAACGGTTCCTATCCTTATCCTCTGAAAAGGCGTATTTTGTCGGAAATCGGCCACTTGTCCAATGAAGCTTGTGCCGGCTCGCTCTCAGAATTTGCGGGATCAGGAACAACGCGGTTCTTCCTGGCCCATCTGAGCAGGGAGAACAATCTGCCGGAGCTTGCCCTTGAAACGGCGAAAACAGAGCTGCAGCTCGCCGGACTGCACAGCGGAGTGGATTACCAGCTCACTGTGGCGCCGCGGAATGGACCGGAAAAAATTACGATTTTTTGAGGTGGAAGTATGCTGAATATTTCTATTGTTTGTGTGGGAAGGCTAAAGGAATTGTTTTGGAGGGATGCCTGCGCGGAATACGCCAAACGGATGAACGGGCTTTGTAAATTCCAAATTATTGAGGTGGAAGAAGAGCGGCTGCCGGACAATCCCTCCCAGGCGCAGATCGCAAAGGCTCTTGAGGAGGAGGGAAAACGCCTGCTCAACAAGGTGGTGGGAGGAACCAGGATCATTGCCCTTTGCGTTGAGGGGAGAGAGATGTCGTCGGAAGCCTTATCCTCCAACCTGCAGTCGATTGCCGTCAGTGGAATCAGCAGCGTCGCTTTTTTAATCGGAGGCTCCTGGGGGCTGTCTCCTCAGGTGAAGCAGGCCGCCTCACAGAGACTTTCCATGTCGCCCATGACCTTTCCTCACCAGCTCGCGAGGGTCATGCTGTGTGAACAGATATACCGCGCCTTTCAAATTGCTAATGATGGAAAATACCATAAATAGGAGGAAGTTCAGTGGACGAGAAACAGTTTGTGGAGTTTCTTGGGAAAATTGGTATCAGGATGACGGAAGGAAGGCCCTTGCCCTATGCGCGGGCGATGGAGAATTACGGACGGATAAAAACGGCCTTTGACAAGAGCCATGAGGATTATCTTTCAGAGGTGAAAAAACTGGCCGGCGAAAACACGATGAAAATTCCAGAGCTGAACCTGATTTATTTCGCTAATTTTGCCT
The DNA here is from genome assembly GCA_019419895.1 of Clostridiales bacterium. Classification (GTDB taxonomy): domain Bacteria; phylum Bacillota; class Clostridia; order Oscillospirales; family Acutalibacteraceae; genus JAHZIE01. The sequence goes on from JAHZIE010000062.1 coordinate 12,535, forward strand.
GGGAAGCCCGAAAAAACTACGACCGGATCGGCATCAGTGAAAAAATATATTGGGATACTATGTCGGATATCAGAGTCTGGACAGAACACTGCGGGAGAGTTTTTCATCAGTTTGGGCTTATGCAGACCGGATGGTTGCAGCATCATATAAAGCTTCTGGTTTTTCGCCTGGGACGGCTGCAATTTGAAATGGGAAGGTTTATTGCTGAAAAGGATCATGAGCAGATGGAAGATCAGGCCCCAGTCCTGCAGGTGCATATTGCGGAGGGGGAACCCCTGAAGCATGAAGAATGCCTTCGCTCTTATGGAGAGGCGGTGGAATTTTTCCGTGACAAGGAGGAACAGTTTCACTTTTACCCCAAGGCGTTTCTCTGCTATTCCTGGCTGATGCATCCAAATTTAAAGAAGGTTCTGCCGCCGGATTCCAATATTGTGCTGTTTCAATCCGATTATGAGATTATTTACGAGGATCCCAATGACTCCCAGATGCTAGAGCGGGTCTTTGGTGTGGAAAAAAAGCCTGCCCATTTGGACGAGCTTCCGAGAAAAACCAGCCTGCAGAGAAATATCCTGAGGTTTATGGAAAATGGCGGGCGGATTGGCGAGGGGGAAGGACTTATGTGGTTTCCGGCCAAAGGAAGAGAAATTCCTCTGCAATGGCGTTGATAAGGACGTGACGATTCTATCAGAGAGAGATTTTGACGGGTCTAATGTATTTAGGAAAAAACGGCCGGGAATTTTTTATGTTTTGCCAAATCCATACAGTTTTTCGGCAAAGATTCCGTGTGATGATAGCATTTGAGAAGGACAAACCTTGAATGAACATGGGTAAACCATTTTTCACTTGTTGGCGTTTGTAGGACTATTGATTGTTTGAAAGACAGTTTAGGAATATCTGTAATTGTCTCGCTGTTTTGTCTGCCAATCCAGATAAGAGCGTTTTATATTTACTGGTGAGATGGGAACAAATAGAAAGCCGGCGCGAAACTCCGCGCCGGCTTTCTATTTGTTATGTTCTGAAATGCTTTCCTCTTCCTGCCGGAAAAAAGCAAATAAACTCCGAGGATAACTGGCCGATAAACGCCAAACTGAGAAGGAATTTCCCAGAAAACTCAACGGACAGGATTGTTATTTTGTGCCGAAAATCCTGTCCCCAGCGTCTCCAAGACCAGGAACAATATAACCGTGTTCATTCAGACGCTCGTCCAAATGTCCGCAATAAATCTGGATGTCCGGATGAGCCTCGCTTAACCGTTTCAGTCCTTCGGGAGCGGCGATAATGGACATAAATTTAATGCTGCCGCAGCCATGCTTTTTGATTAAGTCAACCGCGGCTACGGCGGAGCCTCCTGTGGCGAGCATGGGATCTAAAATGATCACCTGCCGTTCTTCCATCTGTTCAGGAAGCTTGCAATAATATTCATGAGGTTCCAAGGTCTCATGGTCTCGGTAAAGGCCGATATGGCCCACCCTGGCGGAGGGAACCAACGCCAAAAGACCGCTGACCATCCCCAAACCCGCGCGGAGGACAGGGACAATAGCAATCTTCTTTCCGGCAATAACCTTTGTGGTGGTTTTGGTGATAGGGGTGGTGATTTCAACATCCATCAAGGGGAGATCACGCAGGGTTTCATAGCCCATCAGCATGGCGATTTCTTCAATCAGCTCTCGGAATTCCTTGCTGGTGGTATTTTCATCACG
>JAHZIE010000063.1:0-1949 GCA_019419895.1 Clostridiales bacterium
ACCATACCATTTTTTTGTTGCTGAACACCCCAACTTCAAACAGGGAGCGGGAACTTCTCATATTGAAGGCATGGACAAGCTGGGAAATACTTAACACGGCGAAGGCCATCGTCCGGCCGATTGTCACTTCAAAATAGGTTCTTCCGATCACAAATGCAAGCAGGGCAAGGCTTCCTATCAAGGCCCCCTCAATGATAATATGGTACCAAAGGCCATCGCCGAACAGGCTCTTTCTGGAATTAATGGGCTTCTGCTTCATAATATCCGGATCATTCGGCTCAACGCCCAAAGCCAGTGCCGGAAGGGAATCTGTCACCAGATTTACCCACAAAAGCTGGATGGCCAGCAGAGGGGCCGGGAGATCCATCAAAAAGGCCAAAAGAACTGTCAGAATTTCCCCAATATTGCAGGAAAGGAGAAAATGGACCGCTTTTTTTATATTGGCATAGATTCCCCTCCCCTCTTTTACAGCTTCCACAATGGTAGCAAAATTGTCATCCGTCAAAACCATGTCAGCGGCGCCCTTTGCCACATCAGTCCCGCCAATCCCCATGGCGCAGCCGATATCCGCTGTTTTCAGAGCGGGGGCGTCGTTCACTCCGTCCCCTGTCATGGCTACAACCGCGCCACGAGCCTGGAACGCTTTCACAATTCTTACCTTATGCTCTGGAGACACCCTCGCAAAAACAGAATACTGATAGATATTCTTAACAAGCTCCTCCTGTGAAATCTGATCCAGCTCATGCCCTGTCATTGCTTTGTCCTTTGCCGTAAGGATTCCAAGTTCCTCCGCGATAGCCGCGGCTGTGGCAACATGATCTCCCGTGATCATCACCGGACGGATCCCCGCCCGCCTGCACTGACGGACCGCCCGTTTCACTTCGGGCCGCGGGGGATCGATCATCCCTATCATGCCGCAGTATACCAGCTGACTTTCCGCCTCCTCCTTTCCTGAGGGGTTTGCCGGAAGATCCTTATAGGCCACCGCCAGTACCCGCAGCGCCCTGGCCGCCATTTCCTCATTCACCTTCATAATCTGCCGTTCCCTGCTTTGGTTCAGGGGTTCCTCACGCCCCTCTTCCTTGACATAGTTACAATATTGTAAAAGCACGTCGGGCGCGCCCTTAGTGATAACACGGTATTTTCCATTGGGAAGAGCATGAATGGTTGTCATCCGTTTTCTCTTGGAGTCAAATGGAATTTCCCATACTCTGGGAGTAATTTTTTCCAGCTGCTCCTTTACCTTACCGTTCTCCGCCGCCGCGGTCACAAGGGCGTTTTCTGTGGGTTCCCCCACCGCTTGGAATTTATTCCCCTCCTGTCTAAGCTCCGAATTATTGCATAAGGCCGCCATAATGAGAAGTTCCTGCCCGTCACGGCTTTGAATGGGCAGTTTTCCTTGGATATCCGCGGTCTCCACCACGGTCATCCTGTTTTGCGTCAAGGTGCCGGTTTTGTCGGAACAGATAACATTAGCGCTGCCTAAGGTCTCAACAGCGGGCAGCTTCCGAATGATGGCCCGGTTGGCCGCCATCCTTTTTACACCCAGGGCAAGGACAATCGTCACAACCGCAGGCAGTCCCTCGGGAATTGCCGCCACCGCCAGACTGACAGAAATCATGAACATCTCCAAAGGCGGAATATTTTGAATCAGCCCCATAGCGAAAATGGCGATACAGATCAGAACGCAGGCAATGCCGAGCACCTTTCCTGTTTTTGCCAGCCGCTGCTGGAGAGGCGTCTGAGGTGTTTCTCCCGTATTGAGCATCGCCGCAATTTTTCCCACCTGTGTTTCCATTCCTACCGCGACGACAACAGCTGTCCCATGGCCTCCCGTGATACTGCTGGTGGCAAACACCATATTGCTCCGGTCTCCCACCGGGGCGCCCGCGGGAACAATATCCTCTCCATGCTTTTCCACCGGAAGGGATTCTCCCGTCAGGGCCGAC
>JAHZIE010000063.1:1959-13258 GCA_019419895.1 Clostridiales bacterium
GTCTGTAAATCCACACTTTGCAGCAGCCTCGCGTCAGCAGCAACAAAATCTCCCGTTTCCAGCACCAGGATGTCTCCCACTACAACCTCTTCCGAAGGAATTTTCATGTGCTGCCCGTCTCTGATCACCTTAGCTTCGGGTGCGGACATCTTTTTCAGTGCCTCAATCGCCTTTTCCGCCTTGCTCTCCTGAATAAGTCCAATGACGGCATTCACTGTAACAATAACGAGAATAATGATGGAATCCACAAAATCAGCGTCATGCTGCATCATGGAGGTGACAAAGGAGATCACCGCCGCCGCGAGCAACGTCAGCACCATAAAATCGGAAAACTGTCCCAGAAACCGGAGGAACCAGCTTTTCTTTTTCGCGGCCGTAAGCCGGTTGCTTCCATTCTTTTTCCGGCTTTCCATCACCTGACGGCTGTCCAGTCCCTTTTTCTCTTGGCTCCCTATCTGTCTGAGAGCCTCTCTTGCGGATATGTTATGCCATTCCATCTCTCATCCCCCTGTTTTTCCTCTTTCCTTCCCACGCCGCGGGCGCTGTCTTTTTCTACGCCCGGACTTTCTGTTCTCAATTATATTCATCTCTGCCGGTCAAATATGACAAGCCTGACAATATCAATCTTTTGTCTGCCGCATAGAATAAAACAGATTCTATAATTGTATTCCTTGGGAAAATATCTGGGAAAGAGGATAACTATGAGCATTATCGGCATTCTGCTGCTGGGAATTTCCCTGAGCATCGACGCGCTTGGAATTGGAATTTCCTATGGGCTGCGCGGCATACAGCTCCCTTGGGCGGCAAAAATGATCACTACCGCCATTTCCGCCGCTGTGATGGCCCTTTCCATTTTTACCGGCGGCTTAATCTCCAGCTTTCTTCCGGAGAATCTCACCAAACTTCTGGGTCCGGGCATGCTGGCCGCACTGGGTTTGTTCATCATCCTTCAGGCAATGCTGCGCGGCCGGCGGCCCACAAAGAAAGGGACGGGAACGGTGGACGACTGTCAGAATGGGTCTCAAAAAGAAAAAACCGTGTTCCACCTCATGATCCGCTCCCTAGGCGTCACCATCCAAATTATACGCAATCCGCCTTCCTGTGATTTCGATAACTCAAAATCCGTAGACGCTATGGAGGCCCTATATCTTGGTTTCGCCCTCTCCATTGATTCCTTTGGCGTCGGAATCAGCAGCGCGGTATCTGGGATGAACACCATGGCAATCCCTCTGGCCGCCGCACTGTTCCAGTTGAGCTTTCTCTCCCTTGGCAGGAGGCTTGGAAGGAAAATAGCGTTTTTTTCCAAATTGGATTCCTCCATTTGGGTCGTCTGCTCCGGAGCCCTTCTGCTTTTGATTTCCATTCTCCGCATTTTCTGTGGTTAATTTTGGGGGTAGTCTATAACTCGCCTGGTTTTTCCATAATTTTTTAAAGGGTTCCGTCCGGAAAACTAAAAAAACCTGTATAAATCTGTCGCGGGATATGATATAATAGCATAAAATCAAAAATTTTGCGGCCGGGAAGCAGAAAATATTTTTCCTTTAGGCGCTATTTGAGCGCTGTCACTTGCATACATTTTTCCCCACAGCCGCATCATGCCAAAAAATTTTCAGATGGAGGAAAATCCGCCGTGTCTAAATCTGTTTCAAGAAATGTCATCTGCCCCGATTGCGGCGCTTCCGTCGCGGCAAAAATGTGGACGGTTGTCAACACTGCCCAAACACCTGAGTTGCGGGACAAAATTATGGACGAATCCCTTTTTGACTGGAGATGTCCTAACTGCCGTTTTCAAGCGCAGCTGATCTCCCATTGCCTTTACCACGATCTTGAAAATGGCTTTATGGTCTATCTTCTCCCTGATTTTTCTGATCCCAAACTGGAGGATGGGGGCGTAGAGGCCCAATATCCTGAAATGGCCGGCCTGACTAAGCGTGTGGTACCGTCCCTGAACAAAATGAAGGAAAAAATTCTCATTTTTGAAGCCGGCGCCAATGATATGGCGATCGAACTGACCAAGCTTGCCGTGGAGGGCATTATCGAAAAGAAATATGATAAAAAAGTTTTGGCTTCCTACTTTCTTCTGATGGATTCCCAGGAAAAGGCCATCGGTTTTTCCTTTTTCCTTGAGGGAAGGGATGAACCCGTCTATTATGATACCCGCCTGGAAGTCTATGAGAAATGTATGGATATCATTGAGGACTTTGCTTTTGAAGAACTACACAGCCCTTATTTTTTGCTCATTGACGAGACCTGGGCGAAAAAAACGCTGGATACATACCGCAATTCCTGAATAACCGGGTATATCGGAGTTCATGAAGATGATACATCAAGCCGAACTGTCCGATTTGAATCCTTGTGTCTCCGTCATTCGCCGCAGTTTTTTCCGTCGCGGAAGAATTTTATATTCCCCCTGACGGCGCGCCGGGATTCACCGCCTTTTCCATATCAGAAGAACGCCTGTGAGACTTTTTTCGGTAAGGACGTCCTATGTTTGTTTTTCTGGAAGGCGGGCAGATTGTAGGCTTTTATTCCCTGCATGTTTTGGAAGGGCAAAGGTGTGAACTGAACCATCTGTGCGTATTGCCTGAATTCCGCCACCACCGGATAGGGGAATCTCTTCTCCTCCATTCCTTTGAGGAGGGAAGAAAACTGGGTTGTCTCCAGATGGAAATTGGAATCGTCGATGAAAATATCAGGCTTCGTCAGTGGTACGAATCCCACGGTTTTGTACATACAGGAGGACAAAAATTTGGTTTTTTCCCTTTCCCTTTTACCTCCGGATATATAAAAAAGGATCTGGCGGAATCCTGAGGCTTTCCTTTCAAATTTATTTTCTATTTTTACTTCTTTACAGGTTAGACCTCCCCTATTGCCTTATCTTGTATCTCCCCCGCGGCCCTTAACTGAACAGTTTTGACTTCTTGGGATAGGGGTGCCGTCAAAGCAACAACTTTTCTCTACATTCCTACACTTGGCCGTTCTGTCCCCAAAAATTCCAACAAGGACGGGACTCTCTATTTTGTTTTGGCTTTTAGCTTTGCCGGAAATTTTGGCAAAGCCGAGGCATATAGTTTTCTCCAGGGAATTTTATCTCATAGTTAAGACCTGCGGAAAGTCAGAGGCTAAAGCAGCCTTAAAAGTCATGGTACCAACAGGCATCTCTAGACGTACTGAACTTTTCCTTTTCATCTCTTGCCCACAGGCTGTGAACGGACAACTCCTGTTCTAACCTAATTTTCCCAGCGATGAAACCTTGTTGTTACCAGCTCGCATCGCTCGATATTTGAAGCGAAAGCTTTTTACGGGGCATCTTCACCACTGTACGTGGTTTCTCTACTCAAAAGAACACCGTCAGAAAGAACATGAGAATTCTTTCTGACGGTGTTTTTGATATCTTCCTAATTTCTCAGGAATTCATAAAAAGCGCGATAGGTCATATAAACGTCCAGCTTTGCCACAATTTCAAAGGGGGCGTGCATGGAGAGGACAGGAACCCCTACATCCACAACATCCACATCCAGATTGGCAATATATTTCGCGACCGTTCCGCCGCCGCCTTCGTCCACCTTGCCCAGCTCACCCGTCTGCCACACAATATGGTTTTCATCCATGATCCTGCGGATCCGGGCCATAAATTCCGCACTGGCGTCTGAAGTACCGGATTTTCCGCCGGAACCTGTATACTTGGTCACCACAACACCATAATTGAGATAGGCCGCGTTGTTGGCCTCGTAAACGCTGGGATAAGTCGGATCGAATGCCGCGTTGACATCAGCGGAAAGGCAGACGGACTTTCTCAAAACGTCCCTTGCCTCCACTCCTTCCATTCGCGCCAGATCGGAAATAAAATCATAGAGATAGAAGCATTTCAGGCCGGTGTTCCCTTCACTTCCAATTTCCTCCTTATCAGTAAGGACGGTAACGGAGGTATATTCTGGATCCTCGCAGTCAATGGCCGCCTGCAGGGCGGTGTAGGCGCACACCCTGTCGTCATGGCCATAGGACCCAATCATACTCCGGTCAAAACCGATATCCCTCGCTTTAAAGGCCGGCACCATTTCCAGCTCGGCGGAGAGGAAATCCTCCTCACGAATGTCATATTTCTCATACAGCGCCTTCATAATATTCAATTTGACTGAACCGCTCTCCGCCTCCTGACGGAAAGGGCGGCTTCCGATAAGGATATTCAAATCCTCCCCCGCGACGCCCTTCTGCATGGTTTTGGCCATCTGCTCCCTCGCCAAATGGGGAAGGAGATCCGTCACACAGAACTGGGGATCCTCTTCATCCTCCCCCAGATTCACCTTGACAACGCTGCCGTCTTTTTTGGCGACGCAGCCGTGGAGCGCCAACGGGATGGCCGTCCACTGGTATTTCTTTATTCCTCCATAATAATGGGTCTTAAAGAAGGCAAGCTCATTCTGCTCATACAGGGGATTAGGCTTTAAATCCAGACGCGGGGAATCAATATGGGCCGCGTTGATGCGCACCCCCTCCTTGCACTTTCTGCGCCCAAAGGTTGCGAGAATCATCGCCTTTTCCCGGTTCACATAATAGACCTTGCTTCCGGCCTCATAGTCTCCAAAGGGATCAAAGGGGACAAAGCCGGCCTTCTCCACCGCTTCCACCGCGTAGGCTACCGCTTCCCGCTCTGTTTTGGCCGCGTCGAGAAATTCCTTATATTCCTCGCAGAACTCATCCGCTTTGGCCAGCTGTTCCTCCCCAGCGCGGATAACGCCGTTCTTTTTTGAAGTGATCAGCTTTTCCTTCCACTGTTCAAACTCATTGGCTTCTTCCATTTTTATCATCCTCCTGTAGAAATGTAAAAATTATTTTCCATATAGCTTTCGGTAAATCTTCAGATTTTCTGTAATACGTTCTACATACAGCGCGGTATCCGCGTAAGGGATCCGGTCCAGGTTTTCGCCGTCCCCGGAAATTTCCGGATTTGACAGCCATCCCTTCACCGCGCCGATTCCCGCATGGTATCCGGCCGCAATATTTTCAACGGAATGAAACTCCTCCTGCAAAAGAGAAAGAAAAAAAACGCCGTATCGGATGTTAATTTGAGGTTCAAAAAGGGTTTCCGCGTCATATTTCCCCGGCTCCCCCATGCGCAGCTGCAGCCATTCAAAGGTTTCGGGCAGAAGCTGCATCAGACCCATGGCGTCATTTTGAGATACCGCGGAAGGTGAAAAATTGCTTTCGGCCTTTATTACCGCATAGGCAAGCGCGGGTTCCACACCAAATTCCGCGCAGTATTTTTCTACTTCTGTCTGGTATTCCCGGGGATATGCCCTTTCGTAATAGGTTTTCATCGCGCCGTAAACGCCAAACGCCGCCATTGCCAGCACTACCAGCGCAACCAGGGCGAAAACCAGCCGTTTTGCCGGGCTGTGCCTTTTTTCAGCAGGCTGATCCGGCCGTACCGTTTGTTTAGATGGGTACTGTATGGTTATCCCCCCTGTTCCTTTAAAATTTTATCCAAAAGGCGGGACGCCTGATGATACAGCGCCTGCACACCGCCGGAATTTTCCAGATGGTACTGAGACCGGCTGATATAATATTTATCGTCCTTTTGCGCCGACATGCGCAAAAGCGCCTCCTCCCGACCGATGGAATCCCTCTCCATAATACGTCTCAGCCTCTTCTCAGCAGGGGCTGTCACCGATAGAACACAGGTACACTGAGCCTGAGCGCCGCTTTCAAAAAGCAGGGGAGCATCCAATATAATTATAGTATACCCTTTGGAAAAATAGTCATGTATTTGGTTTTTTATCCTTTCCATAATCCGCGGATGGGTGATCTGGTTGAGTCTTTCATCTGACCGAGGATCCGCGAAAGCCCGGCTGGCCAAGAGCTTTCTGTCCAAAGAACCGTCCGGCCGCAGAATATCCTTTCCGAACGCCTCCGCCAGTTCCCGCAGACAATCCCTGTCCGACCGGGATACTTCCCGGGCAACCTGATCGGCATCTATTACCGCGCATCCCCTGTCAACAAAGGCCCTGGAAACAGTGCTTTTGCCCGCGCCTGTAGGGCCGGTCAAGCCAATGACAATGCTCTTTGCCGCCATGGAGCGTCCTCCCTTCGTCAGTTTCTATGGAGCGGAAAGATCAATGATTTCAAAGGCGGCCGCACGGATCAGACGGTTATACACCGCCAAGCCAACGCCTGTCGCCTCCGGACAATGGACATAGATTTCCTTTGCTCCTTTTTTATCCAGCTCTCTCAAATCAAAAAACAGTTTCTGCGCCTGCTTGTCAAATTCCGACCGTCTGCCGAAACAGACATGGGGAACCCGAAGCAGAGCCACATCTTCTTCAAAGCATAAGGCATAGGTATTCTCTCTGCCCTTCCCATTGACAAAATCAGCATAACCGCCGCTTTCTCCTTTCACAAGGGTGACATGGGCCTTTGGGGCATAATGCTTGTATTTCATGCCGGGGGACGCCGCCCGGCGTCCCTCCTCCAGCTTGTGCAGGACAGCGGGATCTACCTCCACCTTTCCCAAAACCGCCTCCAGCTGTTCCAGGGTAATTCCTCCGGGACGCAGAAGCCGGAAAGGACGGGCCGCCATGGAAATCACTGTGGATTCCACCCCAACATCACAGGATCCTCCGTCCAGCACCGCGTCGATCCTGCCGTCCATATCATCCATCACATGACGGGCACAGGTAGGGCTGGGACTGCCGGACAAATTCGCGGAGGGAGCCGCCAAAGGTACGCCCGCCATGGAAATCACCCTCCGGGCCACCGGATGGGAGGGGAACCGGACCGCTACAGTGTCCAGCCCCGCGCTGACCTCCTGGGGAATCAGTGATGATTTTTGAAAAATCATCGTCAACGGCCCTGGCCAATATGCCTTTGCCAATTGCTCCGCTTCCGCCGGAACGGCTGCAACTAAAGGGAAAAGCTCCTCCAGGGAAGAAATATGGACAATCAAAGGATTATCCTGGGGCCTGCCCTTCGCCAAAAAAATTTTCGAGACTGCCCGCCCATCTAAAGCGTTGGCCGCCAGGCCATATACCGTCTCTGTAGGGACAGCCACCAGCCCCCCCTGACGGAGCAGCCCGGCGGCCCTTTCGATACCGGAATCATCCGGCCGCAATAATTCTGTTTTCATAGCTGATACAAACGCCTCCGCAACGTCGGGCATTTTATATTCAAAAAGCTCCCGCCTGAATTAATAATCCGCCTGTTCGTTCTGCAGTTTTTCTGCCCGATCCGCCGTAATCAGGGCGTCAATAATCTCATCCAGGCTACCATTGAGAACGTCCTCAAACCGGAAGGTGGTCAGCCCGATGCGGTGATCGGTAATTCTGCTCTGCGGGTAATTATAGGTTCTGATTCTCTCGGAACGGTCGCCGCTTCCCACCTGAGACTTTCGCTCGGAAGCAATTTCCTGTTCCTGCTTCTGTCTTTTTTCCTCGTACAGGCGGGAACGCAGAATGGTCAGCGCCCGATCCTTATTTTTATATTGGCTTCTTTCATCCTGACATTCCACCACTGTCCCTGTAGGCAGGTGGGTCACACGGATGGCGGAAGAGGTCTTGTTAATATGCTGGCCTCCCGCTCCGCTGGAACGGAAGGTATCAATTTTGAGATCTTTGGGATCCAGTTCAAACTCCACCTCTTCGGCCTCCGGCAGAACCGCCACAGTCACCGTGGAGGTGTGAATTCTTCCCTGGGTTTCTGTCTCCGGAACCCTCTGGACACGGTGGACGCCGCTCTCATATTTCAGCCGGGAATAAGCGCCGGCACCCTCGATCATAAAGCTGACTTCCTTAAATCCTCCCAGCTCTGTCTCGTTGGCATTCATAATTTCCGTTTTCCATCCCTTGGAATCGGCATACATGGAATACATACGGAAGAGCACCGCGGCAAAAAGAGCGGCCTCTTCCCCTCCGGCACCTCCCCTGATCTCCACAATGACATTCTTGTCATCGTTGGGATCTTTTGGAAGAAGGAGAATTTTCAGTTCTTCAGAGATAGACTCAATCTTTGATTTTGCCTCCTCAAGCTCCTGTTCCACCATTTCCTTAAAATCTTTGTCAAGGCCCCCCTCCTCCAGCATCTGCCTGGCTTCCTCCATAGCGTTTTTCTGCTCTTTATATTCCTTATATTTTTCCGCGATGGGGGTCAGGCTGGTGTATTCCTTCATAATCGCGGCATACTCTTCCGGATCCGACGTCACCGAAGGATCATAAAGCTTTTCCGAAAGCTGGCTGTATCTGTCTTCCATCCCCTGTAATTTATCAAACATCATTCATTCCTGCCTTATTCACAAAATTAGGACGCAATCAAGCAATTTATTCAGGCAGCTATGGGTTTTCCTCTTCCGGGCGGGTGATCTTTTTTATATTTTTTTCGATTTTTACCCTGGGCGCCATAATCTCATGGCCGCAGGAGACACAGCGGAGCCTGAAATCCATCCCCGAGCGAAGTACCAAAAATTGCCTGCCGCCGCAGGGATGTGGCTTTTTCATATCGAGAATATCTCCAACCCTAACATCCATCGAAATCATCTTTCCTTTCTCAGCCGTGCGAACCACGCAACAATCCGCCGCCGGTAATCTGTTATATTATACCATTTTCCCATAGGAATAAGCAACCCTCCCGCGTGCACGGGATAAAAATATCCATGGCAAAGCACAGGACAGTATGCCGCCGCGGAAATTTTATTTTTTCCGAAAAATTTTTGTCCTTCCTTTTGGGAATATCACTCCCCCCGGTCGCATATTAATTTTTCAGGATATCACAGTTCGTCAGGAGACTCCTCTGCCGGATAAGGGTGGAAAAGGACGTGGACCGGACTTTATAAATTGAAAGGCGTGACAATAAAAATGACAGAATTCAGACCTGAGGGAAAATTAATCGACACCGCGGAGAATAGAGCGGCATTCAAAAGCGCGGCGGCGTTGACCGACGCCTTCCGTGAAAGGCGTATTCTGGAAGCCAGGGCAGTTGTCTGCGACAGCGCCCATAACCTGATTGTGGATCTCGGCTGCATGAAGGGTATTATTCCACGCGAGGAGGGGGCTTTGGGAATCGCGGAGGGCACTGTAAAGGATATCGCCATGATCTCCCGTGTCAATAAGCCGGTCTGCTTTTACATCACCGGCTTTTCCAGCCAAAACGGAAGGCCCTGTGCTATCCTTTCCCGCCGGCAGGCACAGCAGGCCTGTTATGCTCAGTACCTTTCCGCCCTGCGACCCGGGGATATTATCGACGCAAGGATCACTCATCTGGAGCCCTTCGGAGCCTTCGCTGACATTGGCTGCGGCATTCCATCCCTAATCCCCATCGATTCCATCTCCATCTCCAGAATTGATCATCCCCGCGAACGTTTTTCTCCTGGAATGGATATCCGGGCCGTGGTCAAAACTACGGATGAAAACGGGAGGATCTGCCTGACACACAAGGAGCTGCTGGGTACCTGGGAAGAGAACACCTCCCTTTTCGCTATGGGGGAAACAGTAGCCGGCATTGTCCGATCTGTGGAGGAATATGGCATTTTTGTTGAACTGGCTCCGAACCTTGCCGGGCTGGCGGAACCCAAAGAGGGGGTTTTGCCGGGGCAGCAGGCCAGCGTCTACATAAAAAATATGATACCCGAAAAAATGAAAATTAAGCTGATTATCATTGATACCTTCCAATACGACTACACCCCGGCGCCACCCAAATATTTTGAAACCGGCAGTCACATCGATCGGTTCGTTTATTCTCCGGCCTGCGCGGGGAGAGTACTGGAAACCGTCTTCACTTCAGATTCTTCCGATATATAATAATGGCCCGCAATTCTGGGAAATTCCAGATTGCGGGCCGCTGTCTTTTCCCAGTTTGGAGGAGCCTGCTTGACGCAAGAGACTCATGCCGCCTGTCCATCAAGATTCTCATTAAGGATGCATCCAGATCAAGCAGAATTCTCTCCCATGAAATAAAAAAGAGAGGGCACGTCCATGGAATTAAATACTCGCAAAGCCGCAAGGCAAAAAAAGAAGGACTTCATCCTGACTATCTGCTATCTGCTTTCTATCGGCGCTCTGGTATATTTCTTTCTCAGGTACGCGGTCTCATGGCTTTTTCCTTTTCTTTTCGGATTCGCCGTCGCTACCCTTCTCCGGCCCGCGGCCCGCTGGATCTCAAGGATCACCCGTATCCAGCATAAAGGAATCTTTCTATTCGTCATCGCTCTTTTTTATGCCGCTATTCTTCTTTTCCTTTGGTTGGCATTAGGCTTTTTCATCGGACAGATAGAGGAGTTTCTCCGCGCGCTCCCAACCCTTTATCAAAAAGATATCGCCCCCGCGTTGGAACAACTAAAGGACTGGCTGTTCCATATTGTCCAGAAGCTGTCCCCCGGCATGGCGGACACTGTTTCCGAAGGGCTGAAATCGGCCTTTTCTTCCCTTGGCTCCACTCTGAGCAGGCTCTCCGGTTCCGTTGTTATAAGCGCCACTGGCTTTGCGGCCAAACTTCCCTTTTATCTGCTGACGCTGATCTTTTCCATTGTATGTTCCATTTTAATCAGTCTCGATTATCAAAATATCCTTTCCTTCTTCAAAAAACAGCTGCCTCCTCCTCTGAAAGCTGTCTGCCGGGAAACCCTGCTCTTTTTGAAGGGAAGCCTTTTGAAAATCTTAAAAGCTTACGGCCTGATTTTGGCCATCACCTTTTTCGAGCTGCTCACCGGGTTTCTCCTTTTGGGTATTTCCTACGCCCTTCCTCTGGCGGCTCTTGTAGCCCTGCTCGATATTCTTCCCTTTCTCGGCACCGGAATAATTCTGATTCCATGGGGGTTCTTTTCTATCATAGGAGGGAATCAGCCCCTTGGGGCGGGGCTTTTAATTCTCTATCTCATCATTGCCCTTATCCGGAACCTTTTGGAACCACGTCTTGTTGGGGATCAGATCGGTCTGCATCCTGTCCTGACCATCACCGCCATGTACGCCGGGATGAAAATTTTAGGTTTCGCGGGATTTTTTCTTGCCCCTCTGGCGGTTATTATTGTACAGTTTCTCAACCAGCGGGGGAAAATACACCTTTACAGGGAATGAACGCTCATTCTATCTATTTCTGAAATCATATTTGCTCAATAACATAAAACTTATTATATATTCCTATTTTATATTAACAGCTACTTGTATGAATTTTAGAATTGTTTTGATTTTATGCTGAAATTATTTTTTATTTTGATATTATTTAGTAGGAAGATAATTTCTTAGATGTCTTACGCCGGATAGTATGTCCCCCAGGCGCACGACAGGTCGGAGCGCATGGCTAAGTACGGCTGATGTTA
>JAHZIE010000063.1:13268-13545 GCA_019419895.1 Clostridiales bacterium
GCGCCGTGATTCCCCATCAGAATTAAAATTGTATATCAATGTTTTTTACAGCAAGAAGGACGGGAGGGCGTAAAAACGCCTTCCCGTCCTTCCCGCGCTTGATTTTTCTCTCTTTCTTTTATTTTCCCTGTTTTCTTTTCTGCATATGAAATGCCGCCCGGAGCAGAAGCTTGTCTGGAAGCACCCTTTCTATGACATGGGCCGCCTTCATTTGCAGTCCGGGGACAATCACCAGCTTTTTCCTGAGCGTCTTTTCCAACGCGTACCTGGCTACATA
>JAHZIE010000064.1:0-5051 GCA_019419895.1 Clostridiales bacterium
TGGACATACGCCTTGACCACACGGGCACCGGTCACATTTTCCTGCATGACGCGGTTTACCCTGTCCAGCTTTTTTTGCAGGACAGTAAACATGGGACGAACCCGGGTAATGAAAAAAATGACGCAGGCCAGCAGGAAGGGGAAAGCGCAGGCCACCACAATTCCAAAGCTGATATCCAGGGAGAGCATGCATACAATTCCTCCGCCAAAGAGCATCAGGCTGCGCACCGCCCCCCGGATACACTGGGCCACCATATTCTGAATCTGGGTAATATCATTGGTGACCCGTGTGATCAGGGAGCCGGTGGAAAATTGATCCGTCTGCTCGAAAGAGAGGGCCATAATTTTCCTGAAAGCGTCTTTCCTCATGTCGTTGCCGAATTTTTGGCTGCAAAGGTTGGTAAAAACGCCGCATAAAACACCGCACAGCCCTCCAATGATCACAAAGCCTATCATCTCCAGCCCTGTGCTGATCACCAGGTTCAAATCTCCCACATTCCCATTGGAGAGCCCAAGTACCCCTTCGTCCACGATGGCGCTCATCAACCTGGGCTGCACCAAATCCATCAGCACCTCTCCCACCATAAAAATGGGGGCAAGGAGGGCAAAAAACCAATACTTTTTTAAATACTTAAACATGCCCCAGCTCCTCCCGCTTACTGTCATGGCGCTTAAGGTCGGCGCCAAAGGTGTGCTGCCAGTTTTCCAGCAGTTTTTCCAGCAGGCCGAGAAGCTCCTTCTGCTCCCCAGCTGTGAGCGCGGCAAACAAAAGTGCTTCCTGCCGTTCATTTTCCAGCCGGGCCCGCTCCAGTTCCTCCCTCCCGAGCGGTGTCAAAAAAAGGCTTACCTTTCTCCGGTCTGTTTCCTGCCTGGCTTTGACAATCAGCCCCTTGGCCTCCATTTTTCCAATAATTTCGCTCACAGAACCGGAGCGTATTCCCAGCAGTCTTTGCAGTTTCAGCTGGCTGAGGCCCTGGGCCTTTTCCTCCTTTTCCTTCTGTTCCTCTTCCCATTCATACAGTATACGCAGGATTCTCTCCTGACTCATCCGCCCCCCGCGCCGGTGATAGAGAAAATGACCGCACCGCTCCATTGCTGACTGCAACGCCTCGTTTTTTCCTTTTTGCCCTTCCGACAAGAATCTCTCCCCCCTTTTTCACAAAGACACATTAGCCTTTGTGAAAATTCATAATTTTACACAAAAGAATCCCAATATAATAGATTTTATTATATAACCCCTTTTATGTCAAGGTACCTTGATATATTTCCTTTCCGTTTCTTCCTTGTTCTATGGCGTTTTCCCGCCGCGCTTTGCATCTTTTCTCTTTTTATTCAGAAATTTATCCCCTCAAAAGCAAAAACTGGAAATTATTACGGAAATATACTGGAAAAATCTATTGCGCTGTCCCCTAGGGATTGCTATAATGGCGGTAACGCCGGCATTTGAAAAAAATGGGAAAGGAGGCCGGCCAACCGCCGGATTGAGCGGCTTTTTCTTTGCCGGAATCCAGTTTCCCCACAAAATATGTTACCTATTAAAAAAGAAGGGATGACAGAGAACATGATAAAATTCAACCGGGAAATCTTAGAGGATAAAATCTATGCCTGCTGGGTAGGAACCATTGGAACCCCCTACGAGGGCAAGCGGGAAATCAACAATATCACCGGCTTTGCCACAGAACCCGGGGTTGTTCTTCCCAATGACGATCTCGATTTACAGCTGGTCTGGCTCAGGGCCATGGATGAGCTGGGACCCAATGGAGTCAACGAAAAGTCTCTGGCGGAATACTGGTTAAGTTATATCGGCCCCAACTGGAATGAATACGGCGTAGGAAAAAGCAATCTGAGAGAGGGTATTATCCCCCCTCTTTCCGGACAATACCGTAACGGCGACTGGCTCCATTCCAACGGCGCCTGGATTCGGACGGAAATCTGGGCCTGCCTGTATCCCGGACTTCCGGAAAAGGCTGTCCGCTACGCCTTTTATGACGCCTGTGTGGATCACGGCTATGGGGAGGGAACCTACGCCGCTATCTTTATCGCGGCCATGGAAAGCGCCGCCTTTGTTTATCAGGATATCCACACCCTTTTAGAAATCGGGCTTTCCAAAATCCCCGCCCAATGCAGGGTTTCCAAAAGCGTCCGGCTGGTTATGTCGGAATTTGAAAAGGGCACCGACTGGAAAACCACCCGGAACTTCTTGGTGGAGCAAAGCGCCGATATCGGCTGGTTCCAAGCTCCCGCCAATGTCGGCTTTGTGGTGCTGGGCCTTCTTTACGGAGGGTGCGATTTTAAAGAATCCATGCTCCTTGCCGTCAACTGCGGCGATGATACCGACTGCACCGGCGCGACCGTCGGCTCCCTGCTGGGCATCATGAAAGGCCTCAAGGGGATCCCTGAGGATTGGCGGAAATATATTGGGGATGACATCGTCTGCGTCTGCAATATTTACGGGCACGGCACATGGCCGAAGACCAATATGGAATTGACTGAAATGGTCATGAACCTCCACCCCGTCACTCTGTACCAGGCTGCTTTCCCTGGGAGAACCCCTCCCCGCGTTGTCATTGGCGAGGAGGAAGATTTCAGCCAGGCTTCTCCTCAGGACATGATGGGGGACGCCTTTGCCAGGGAAATGTTTTCCCGCTCCCCCTATTCCTTCCGGGAACGCGGACTGTTTGCCGAGGTATGGGTGGAATTTGATAAAGCGCCTGAAATTGCCCCCATGGAAACCCTCACAGGGCGGATCTCCATTCAGAATGTACGCCTGCCGGAGCAGAAGCATTACCATCTGCGCTGGATACTGCCGGAGGGCTGGTCGGCCAGCGGCAAACGGAATATTTTTGTCAACTCGCCCCAGGCCGCTTCAGAAGAATTCTCCCTGTTGGCCGGGGAGAAGGTAGAAGCCGTCAATCGTCTTGTGCTGGAGGTCAGCTGTGACGGAAGGGCTTCCCCAATCTATCTCCCCGTTCTTATTATGGGCTAACCGCCCCGCTCTTTTCGGGATATGAGACGTCACAGCGCCTGTCCGGAAAACTCCAGCATTGAAAGGAAAACCACCGGAGCATGGCGAAAGGGGCCGATTATCCAGCGGGGAAGGGGACTCATCATGGATACGGGAAATATCAGCTCTCCCATCACTGCTTCCACGGCTTTTGCCTTGGCCGGGAAAACGTGAATAATCGTCTTTACCGGGATAAAGCCCGTCATTTGCCCACGGCACCAGGGAACACCTGATTCCCATCCTCCTGATTTTCGGTAAGGGTTCCTTCTTAATCAGCCTCCCGCGAAGAGTCGCGGGAGGCTTTTCTTTTTCATTCCTCCCAAATTTCTTTCTAAATTTCATCTAAGCGGAGTCAACGGAACCTTCTTCTAATAAAATCTATGAAACAACCTTGATATTCTCAAAGGCGGGGCATATAATTGATATGTCAATAATTGATATATCAAAGAGGTGTCAGTGAAAATGGAGCGTACCTTTCATATGCTGCTTTACCGGGCTTTTCATGCCCAGAGAAACTATCTGCGCCCCTACCTTGAGGAGATTGGGCTCGGATCAGGGCAGCCAAAAATTCTTTCGTATCTTTCCGTCCAAGGGCCCTGCCACCAGAAGGAGCTGGCGGAATACTTTGAAATCGATCCCGCGGCTGTCTGCCGGATGCTGGATTCCCTGGAGAAAGGCGGCTTTATCTCCCGCCGCACCGACGCCGCCAACCGGCGGGCCGATTTGATCAAGCTGACGGCGAAAGGGCTGCGCGCCACACAGGCCTGGCAGAAGCACTGCGCCGAAATAGAACAGGTGATGCTCAGCGGTTTTTCTGATGAGGAAAAAAAGCAATTTTCATCCTATCTCGCCCGGGCCTATCAGAATATGAAACCAAATAATCCGTGAGGAGGAATGGAAATGAAGGAACTCAGACGGCTGTTCAGCTATCTTGGACCCTACCGCAGGGATATGATCATCGGCGCGGTCCTTGTGCTGGTGGAGACCTGCTTCGAGCTGTTCATTCCAATTTTGATGGCCGACATCATCGACGTGGGGGTAACGAACCACGATATCCCCTATATTCTTCATAAGGGGATCCAAATGGGGATCTGCGCCCTTTTGTCCCTCGTCACCGGGCTGCTCTATGCCAGGTTTGCCGCCAGGGCGTCCTATGGCCTCGGCGCCCAGGTGAGAGAGGTGGAATACCAAAAGGTACAGCAGTTCGCTTTCTCCAATTTGGATCATTTTGAGACCTCCTCCCTCGTCACGCGGATGACCACCGACATTACCGTCCTGCAAAACGCGGTGAACGGCGGTCTCCGCCCTCTTGTGCGCGGCCCTGTGATGCTGATTATGGGGATCGGGCTTTCCATTATGATGAACGCCAGATTGGCGGTCGTCTTTTACATCTGCACCCCTGTTCTGGCATTGATTCTCTTCTTTATCGTCCGCCGGGTAGCCCCCATGTACGGAAAGCTGCAAAAATCCGTGGACCGTCTGAACGATGTGGTGCAGGAGTGGCTGATCGCCATCCGCGCCGTCAAGGCTTTTGTCCGCGGCGGCCATGAGGAGGAAAAATTCCAGAAGGTCAATGGGGAACTGATGGAAACCAGCCAGAAAACCTTCCACTATGCCGTGCTGAATCTTCCCGCCTTCCAGCTTACCATGTACGCGGCGGCAGTGCTGATCATGTGGTTTGGCGGCAACATGATCCTGCAGAACCAGCTGGAGGTGGGCCAGCTTACCGGTTTTTTGAGCTATGTCCTTCAGGTGATGAACTCCCTGATGATGATATCCAATGTTTTCCTTCTGTTGACCCGCTCGTTGGCCAGCGCCAGGCGTATTGGAGAGGTTCTCTACGAGACGCCGGAGCTCGCCTCAGGGAAAAACGCGCGGACGGAAATTCCCGACGGCAGCGTTGATTTTTGCCATGTTTCCTTTAAATACCGGGAGGACGCCCAGGAATTCGCCCTTTCAGATGTCAGCCTCCATATTCCCGCCGGTCAGACGGTAGGAATTATCGGCGGAACCGGCTCTTCAAAAACAACCCTGGTGCAGCTGATCCC
>JAHZIE010000064.1:5061-13307 GCA_019419895.1 Clostridiales bacterium
GATCCCGCGTCTTTACGACGTCTCTGTCGGAAGCGTATCCGTCGGCGGCCATGATGTGAGGGAGTATGATCTCCAAAAGCTCCGGGACGCGGTGGGTATTGTCCTCCAAAAAAATGTCCTTTTTTCCGGCACGGTCAGGGAAAATCTCCAGTGGGGCAATCAGGAAGCGGATGACAGCCTGCTCTGGGCCGCCTGCGAAACCGCGTGCGCGGATGAATTTTTAAAAAGGATGCCGAAAGGACTGGACACTGATCTGGGTCAGGGGGGCGTCAATGTTTCCGGCGGGCAGAAGCAACGCCTCTGCATTGCCCGTACCCTGCTGAAAAAGCCAAAAATCCTGATTTTTGACGATTCCACAAGCGCGGTGGATACCGCCACCGAGGGAAAGATACGATCCTCCCTTGCAAAACTGAAGGATGTGACAAAAATTATCATTGCACAGCGCATTACCTCGGTGATGGATACCGATCAAATCATCATCCTGGAGGACGGCGGAATCCATGCCGCGGGCACGCACCAGGAGCTGCTCGCAAAAGATCCTATTTACCAGGAAATCTACGCGTCTCAAATGAAAGGAGAGGATGAACATGGCGCGCCAGCTCAGCGGTAAACGCCCAAAGGATCTTGGTTTCACCCTCCGCGCCCTTCTTTCTTATATGGGAAGGCACAAATCCCTTCTCTTAATTGTGGCGGTTCTCGTCACCATCAGCGCCTGCGCCAATTTGCTCGGTACCTATATGATCCGTCCCATTGTCAACAATCTCGCCTCCAACAATATCAGCGATCTGATCCGCGGCGTCATTTTCACCGCAGCCATTTACGGTGCCGGCGTCCTCTCCGCCTTCGGCTACACCCAGACGATGGTGCGGGCCGCCCAGAAGGTGCTGTATGACATACGGCGGGATCTTTTCGCCCATCTTCAAAAGCTGCCTCTGAAATTTTTCGACACCTCCCGGCACGGCGATATTATGAGCTACTTCACCAACGACGTGGACACCATCTCCGACGCCCTGAACAACAGCTTTGCCATGGTGATTCAAAGCTTTATCCAGATTGTGGGCACGCTGACCCTTCTTTTCATCCTCAACTGGCGCCTCTCCCTCATTGCGGTTGTGTGCTATATCGCCATGTTTCTTTATATCCGCTACAGCGGAAAACGCAGCCGCCGTTATTATTCCAAGCAGCAGGCCTGCCTGGGAGATCTGGATGGGTAATTGAAGAAATGGTCAACGGGCAGAAAGTGGTCAAGGTGTTCAACCACGAGGAAGAAAACCTCCGGCTGTTCCGTGAAAAAAATGAGAAGCTCCGCCGGGCCGGGACAGGCGCACAAAGCTATGCCGCCACCATGGTGCCCGCCGTTGTGAGCATTTCCTATATTAATTACGCCATCGTCTCCATTCTGGGTGGAATCATGGCCCTCCAGGGCATAACGGACGTGGGAAGCCTCGCAAGCTACCTGGTTTTTGTGCGCCAGGCCGCCATGCCGATCAACCAGTTCACCCAGCAGAGCAATTTCCTGCTGGCCGCCCTTGCCGGCGCGGAAAGAATCTTTGAGGCGATGAACCAAAAGCCGGAGACAGATGAAGGAACGGCCCGTCTGGTCAATGTCCGGGAAAAAAACGGCCTTTTGACCGCCTGCCCGGAAAAAACCGGAAAATGGGCCTGGGAGCAGGGAGACGGGAAGCCTCTTATCCCACTGCGTGGCGACGTCCGCTTTGAAAACGTCAGCTTTGGCTATGAGGATACCCATTTGATACTCAAGGATATCAGCCTGGCCGCTGAGCCCGGACAGAAAATCGCCTTTGTGGGCTCTACCGGCGCGGGCAAAACCACCATCACCAACCTGATTAACCGCTTTTATGACGTTCAAAAGGGCAGGGTGGTCTATGACGGGCTGGATGTTAGAAATATCCGGAAGGACGACCTCCGTCGTTCCCTGGGAATAGTTCTCCAGGACACCCATCTGTTCACCGGCACTATCGCGGATAATATCCGTTTTGGACGGTTGGACGCTACCGATGATGAAATTATCCAGGCGGCAAAAATCGCCAATGCCGATTCCTTTATCCGCAGGCTTCCACGGGGG
The DNA here is from genome assembly GCA_019419895.1 of Clostridiales bacterium. Lineage (GTDB taxonomy): Bacteria > Bacillota > Clostridia > Oscillospirales > Acutalibacteraceae > JAHZIE01. Next base: position 7,148 of record JAHZIE010000064.1, read on the forward strand.
TATCAAACCATGGTAACGGCGGACGGCGCCAATCTTTCCCAGGGACAGCGGCAGCTTCTGGCCATCGCCCGCGCGGCTGTAGCCGATCCGCCGGTGCTCATTCTGGATGAAGCGACTTCCAGCATTGATACCCGTACGGAATCCCTGATTGAAAAGGGGATGGATCAGCTGATGGAGGGGCGCACTGTTTTTGTCATTGCCCACCGGCTTTCCACTGTGAGAAACGCGGATATCATCATTGTCCTGGAACGGGGGGAAATTGTCGAACGGGGCTGCCATGAGGAACTACTGGCACAGCGGGGAGAATATTACCAGCTTTATCACGGAATGTTCGAGCTTTCCTAGGAAAATCTTTTTATGTAAAATAATCCCGCTCCCAACCAGAACCCAACATAAAGCTGACCGCACAAGGGCATCAGCCCCTATCTCAAATAACAAAAGACATTGAACCTTTCAAAAGGGAAGAGGGAAAAAATAGGACGCGCTGATAAAGATTGTTCCTGGGCTAAAACAGAAGAAAAGAGCATAACATATTTAAAGCAAACAACCGGTAATTAAGAATTTTAAATTACCGGTTGTTTATTTTATAATATTACAAATAGTATTATTGAAATGGACGTATAAGCGGCCCACGGCGAGGCATAGTAATGACAGTCCTTTTTCTATTCCACCTTTCTATGTATAAAAACTCTTTCAGAGCAAAGGAGATGTCAATATGAATATTCGAAAGGTTGCCATCATCGGCTGCGGCTTTGTCGGCTCCTCCATCGCCTTCAGCCTGATGCAGCGGGGCCTTTTCTCAGAAATGGTGCTGATTGATGCAAATACCGCCAAGGCTCAGGGAGAAGCCATCGATCTAAGCGACGGACTGCCCTATACCGCCTCCATGGATATTTACGCGGGGACATATGACGACATCGCCGACTGCGCCCTCATCATCATCACCGCCGGCGCCAACCAAAAAGAAGGTGAAACACGCCTGGATCTCATCGGGAAAAATGTCAAGATCATGAAAAGCATTATTTCCGAAATTACCAAACGAGCTTTTGAAGGCATCCTGATGGTGGTATCAAATCCGGTGGATGTCCTGACCTATGCGGCTTACCGGCTATCCGGCTATCCGTCAAACCGTGTCATTGGTTCGGGCACGGTTCTGGATACCGCCAGGCTGAAGCAGCTGGTGGGGGAGCATTTAAGCGTTGACGCCAGAAGCGTTCACGCGTTTATTATTGGGGAACACGGAGACAGCGAGCTTGCCGTTTGGAGCAGCGCCAATGTCTCCGGCATTGATCTCAACCATTTCTGTGAGCTGAGAGGTTATTTTGATCATGAGTCCTCTATGCGGAGGCTGTATGAAAAGGTGCGCGACAGCGCCTATGAAATCATCAAGCGGAAGGGCGCCACCTATTACGGCATCGCCATGGCCGTGGCACGCATTTCGGAAAGCATTGTAAAGGATGAACATTCCGTGCTTCCAATTTCGGTGGTGCTGGAAGGCCAATACGGGCTCGACGGCTTGTGTCTGAGCCTCCCCTCCACCGTGGGAAAAAATGGATTGGAACAGGTTTTGGAAATCCCCCTCAGCCAGCCGGAAAAGGAATCGCTGGAAGCCTCCGCCCGGCAGCTTAAGGATGTCATCGCGGGGATCGAGCTGTAATTATTTCCCCCCCTTCCCAGCGCCTTTCTATGGCTCCACGCTATTTTTAAGGCTCTTATTTCATGGGAGAAGCCCTGGAAATTCCAGTCTCCATTGATTTGTACGGAACGCCTTATCACACGGGCTCTGGAGAGGCTTGACAAGGGCCTGATTCCCAGGGAGCGGAAGGTAATTCCTAATGATATCACATACTATCGGTTCTATCAGACAGCGTCTACCTTGTGTTTCACTGATTCGCCCTATTCCTTTTTTTAGATTTTGGATATCTATTTCACTTTTCACATCTCTTCTCCTGCCTAAAACTTTCACTTTCCACCGTGGAAAAGAGATTGATGTTCCGCTGAAACAGATAATCAAAAGCCGCCTTTTTCAGGCGGCTTTTTTCTTCGCGTCTCCCATCCATCTCTGCTGGAGAATAAACCTCCATAGCTTCCGTGGCGGAAATGGGCTTCCTCCGCCCGAAAACAATCCATTTCCATCGTTCCTCGCTCCATCGGGAAAGTTTTATATTTTCAAATTTACGGGAGATTTTTCTTATTCTGATTCCTATTCCCCATCCCTTATTTTAAATTATATTTTTCGCACATCTCTCTGCTATAGCGGATATCCGTAATTTTTCGGATTCATAACTCAAAGGGAGCAGAGTCCATCTGGAAAGGGTTGGGAATAAAAAGCGCGGGATGGGCACGAGCCGCGGGCGATGGTTCCTTCCCTCTTAGCTCCGATTTTTCACCAATTGCCGGTTCCAGGGCCACTCCATTTTCAGGGAAGAGAATCCGTATATTTTCTATTCCACTTTCACAAAATAGCCGGGAGGTGATTGTATGCCATACCGAAATCTGCATTCCCTGCTCCAAAGCAGCAGAAGCAGCCGGGAATATTTTCTTTCCCTGCCCGTTAAAACACAAATTGCCCTCCATCAAATGGACGCCTCCTCAAACGGAGCGATCCGAACCGCCCAGGAGCTGCACCGGACCGCCGGGCTGGCTCAAAAAACGCAGCATCAGCTGGATATCAGCCGTTTTCCCGGGGATCCTCTTTGACAGTCACGGCATAGTCCCGACACATGGAAAAAAGATCCTATTCCTGTCGTGAACCCTCGTTTTCAATCTCTCTGGCCGTCGCGCCCTTCCTTTTCCAGGGGGAGGAGCCAACGATTTTTTCTCTCATCCTCACCCAGGCAGTCCGGCTTCTTTAGACGGCATCAGCAAAGATCTTTTTCTGATGTCATCCATCCCTTTTCATACCGCTCGATTTTCTCGTTCAAACGGTCCAGAGAAGCCTGTAATTCCTGCATGCGTTCCAAAAGCCTTTCCCTTTGCTCTATCAATAGGTTTTTTCTCGCTTCCAGGGTTTTATCCCCCTGCTGAAAAAGGGACACATACTCGATCAACGCCTCCACCTGAACTCCCGCGCTTCTCATACACTTCATAAGCTCAATCCACCGGCAGGAATCCTCATCATAATCCCGGATTCCCCCGCTCGTTCTCGGCACCCGGGGAATGAGCCCTATTTTCTCATAATACCGCAGGGTATCCGGGGTAAGCCCATACGTCCTGCTCACCTCTGCAATTGTCATTGCTGACGCTCCTTCCCATTATCCTTTCCTGATTCTTTCAAAAAATTTTTCTCCAATTCCATGGCGGGGTGGGAAAGCTTCGCGCGGATCTTCTACACGACGTTTTCTCTTTCCACGCTTCCGCCCCGCCAAAAATTTTAACCTGCTTTCAGCATTCCCATCGCCTGGCTTACGCCTTCCAGTTTTAGGAAACGAATCCCGCCTTTTTCAGGTGTTCCCTTATCAGCTCCTCCGACTCTCCCACCTTATGCCCCTCTATCGCTAGTGCGGGAAGGAGCCGCGCACCCGGACACAGCTTTTTCAGATCGGACAGACTGCGGGATACCCCGCTGCCCTCATGGGTGCAAAACGGCAGGATCCGTTTTCCCTCAAAAGAATATTTTTCCAAAAAGGTCCACACCGCCATGGGCATTGTGCCGCACCAGTTGGGATATCCCAGAAGAATGTCGGAATAGAGCCCTATTGAATCGGGCAGCCCTTCCAACTGTGGCCTGGCATTTTCTCTCAGCTCTTGGAACGCCTGTTTTCCGCATTCCCTGTAGTCTTTTGGATAGGGAACCACCGGGCGGATTTCCAGGAGGCTTCCTCCTGTCATTTCCGCCATCATCTCCGCGGCGGCTTTTGTATTTCCCACAGTAAGCTCAACAATTTTCCCCTGTGAAAAATTCTGTCCCGCCTTTGAAAAATATGCAATGAGTATCTTTTTATCCATTGGAGTCTCCCCTTTCATTTTTCTCTCAGGCTTTTCCTGTTATGATAATATTTATATATAGCATACCCCCTGGAGCCCGCTCCAAGTCAAGAGATAAATTTTTAATTTTCTATATCTTTTTTAATACCTGGCTATCCCTTCCTTTGATACCCATTTCATCCCATTTTCCTTGACACCTGGGTAATTTATCCGGCCTATAAAATATTACAAAAAATTAATATTTTATTATTTATACTAATAGTATTTTCTCAAAATTTCTCCCGCAAGTCAAAAAAAGCATCCGGCTTCTTTACAACCCGGATAGATTTGTTGTATCATGTTATATTATCAAACTGATCAAGAATACTGTTCCTCCGGCAAACTACAAAACAGAAAGGACTTTTCTCTGCCGGAAAGCTACCATGGAAATGGAGAAAGGAAAGGCAAGTATGGAAAACTACAAGAAAAAATTCTCGGAAGAGGGCGTCCAGTTTGTCCAGGCGGCAAAGGCTTTTTTCAGCGGCGAAATGGACAAGCAGGATTATAAGGGAATTTCCGGAGGCTTTGGCAGCTACGCTGAAAAGGGCGGAAAAAGCGGCATGCTCCGTCTGCGTATGACAGCCGGACGGCTGACAAAAGAGCGATTCTCCTTTTTAGTGGATACCATTCGAAAGTATCAGATTCCCCTGGTGAAGCTGACAACCTGCGAGGCCGTTCAAATCCACCGGCTTCCGGGGGAGATTATTCCCCAGATTTATCAGGAGGCCCTGGAGCATGATATTTTCTGCCGGGGCGGCGGCGGGGATTTTCCCCGCAATGTCATGGCGTCCCCCCTTTCCGGCGTACAGGAGGGAGAGGCTTTCGATATTATGCCCTACGCCGAGGCGGCTGCCGGTTACCTTCTCGGCCTCATCGGCAAGGTCAAGCTTCCCCGAAAGCTGAAGGTCGCCTTTTCCAACGGCGCGGGCAATGAAACCCACGCCACCTTCCGCGATCTGGGTTTTATCGCCAATCCTGACGGCACCTTTGACATTTACAGCGCCGGCGGGCTTGGAAATAATCCCAAGCTCGGCTTAAAGGTCGCCGATCATATTGCCGCAAATCATATTTTATATTACATCAAAGCAATGGTGGATACCTTTGTAGCCCACGGGAACTATACCGTCCGCTCCAAAGCCCGCACCCGCTATATGCAGGATACCCTGGGAAAGGAAGGGTATATTCAGGCCTTTCAGGAGAATGCCCATAGGGCGCTCCAGGCCGGGGGGATGGAGATTTCCCCGGAAATCCATCCCATTTCCAAAAAGGGAAGCGGAAATATTTCGGGAAAGCGCGTCCTTCCCCAAAAACAAGAGGGGCTCTTTACTGTGGCCTATCATCCCCTGGGCGGAACCCCATCCTTTGAAACCCTGGAAAGATTGTGGAATACCATCCGGGATATGGAAGCTGTGGAAGGGCGCATTGCTCCTGACGAAACCCTTTATATCATCAATTGTACCGCCCAGGAGGCCAGGCGGGTTTTGGAGGCGACGGCGGACGGCGCCGAAACCCTGTTTGAAACCTCCGTCGCATGTATCGGCGTTCCCGTATGCCAGCAGGGGATCGGGGATTCCCAGGCGCTTTACCACGCCTGCGTGAAGGCGGTGCGGAACGCGGAAATTTCTGACGGCGCGCTGCCCCAGATCCATATTTCCGGCTGCCCCTCCTCCTGCGGCACCCACCAGATTGGCGCCTTAGGTTTCCGCGGCGGCATGAAGCAGGTCAACGGAGCCGCCCAGCCGTCCTTTAACCTTTATGTCAACGGATGTGACATAAAAGGGGAGGAAGCCTTTGGACAGGATTTCGGCGCCATGCTCGCGGAAAATATTCCGGCCTTTCTCGTGGAGCTGGGACTCTCTGTTCAAGCCGAGGAAAGCAGCTTTGCCGCGTGGTATCCGGCTCATGGGGAAGAATTCCGCAGACTGGCGGAAAAGTATCTTGCCTGATATTTGGTTTTTCCCCGTCCGTCTTGTTTTCACTGTCAGATTTTATCGCCGGATGGCCGCGCTGTGCAGTCAAGCCCCCAAATAACCGGCGGCGTCACAGCTCTGACGCCGGCTTATCCGTAAACAGGTTCGTCCCATACACGCGGACCGGTGAGATTCACTGTTTCTTAGATCTGTATGCTTTTAATCGTCTCAATCAAAACCACGCGTTAAACGCGTGGTATGCATAAGCCCTGAAAGGGCATAAT
>JAHZIE010000065.1:0-1985 GCA_019419895.1 Clostridiales bacterium
TAGAAGGGCTTGTAGGCGACGAGCTGCGTAAGATGGGAATGGAGCAGGTGGAGCCCCAAAATGGACGGGTTCTCTTTACGGGCGGCTGTGAAGCCATTGCCCGAGCGAATATTGGCTGCCGGTATGCGGAACGGATACAGATCCTATTGGGAACCTTTGAGGCCCGAAGCTTTGAGGAGCTTTTTCAGGGAGTCAAGGGATTGCCATGGGAGGAGTGGATAAACAGGGAGGACGCATTTCCTGTCAAGGGGCGTTCCCTGAATTCCCAGCTTTCCAGCATTCCCGATTGTCAGTCAATTATAAAAAAGGCGATAGTGGAAAGAATGAAGGCAAAATATCACCTTCCCTGGTTTGAGGAAACTGGACCGGTACATCAGATACAGTTCCTCATAATGAAGGATAAGGTCAGCCTGATGCTGGATACCTCTGGTGCAGGGCTCCATAAAAGAGGGTACCGGGCCAACGCGACGGAGGCTCCCATTAAGGAGACGCTTGCCGCGTCGATGGCCTATCTTGCCCATGTCCGCGGGGATTCTGTTCTTTATGATCCCTTTTGCGGCTCGGGTACCATTCTGATCGAGTCGGCTCTTTTGGCTCTGAATATTGCCCCTGGACTGCGGCGGCGTTTCGCCTCTGAACGATGGGGACAAATCCCTGAAAGAGTCTGGAAAGAGGAACGGGAACGGGCAATGTCAACCATTCACATGGAACGTGGCTTTATTGCTTATGGTTCTGATATTGATGAAAGGGCGCTCAGGCTGTCGGAGGAAAACGCCAGGAAGGCCGGAATACCGGGAAGGGTGAAGCTAAACAGGAAAGAGCTCTGCGAGTTTTCACCGGAAACAAGAAGCGGTATTGCTATCTGCAATCCTCGTTATGGAGACCGGCTACTGGACGTACAGCATGCGGAAGAGCTGTACCGGGAGATGGGAAAAGTGTTCACAAGAAAGCCGGGATGGAGTTATGCGGTGATTAGCCCGGATGACACCTTTGAATCCTGCTTTGGAAGAAAGGCGGACAGAAGGAGAAAATTATATAACGGTATGATCAAATGTCAGTTGTATATGTATTTTAAATAACACACGGTTTGTTGGAAAAGTTTGATTTTTAGAATGTCTGGTTGGCTTCTGCCTGCGGAAAATGGCGTTTTCATTCGTTGATTCTTGTACGCTTTTGGGATTGGGAGACGGGTAATTTTGGATAAGGGGCGGGTAATATGCTATGTATTCATCATTAACCCGAAGGCGGGGAAGAAGAATCCCTATGAGTGGTATTTTCCACAGGTGAGGGAATATTTCTGGAAAAAAGGTCTGGATTTCTCTTATTGTCTGACGCAATATCCCTGGCATGCGGCGGAGCTTTCCAGGAAGGAGGCTCAGCGGGGAGATCCGGTTCGCCTGATTGCCGTCGGGGGAGACGGGACCCTCCTGGAAACCGCCAACGGGGCGATGGGATATGAAAATGCTGAAATAGGAATTTTGCCCTGTGGTTCGGGAAATGATTATATAAGATCCTTTGGCAGCCAAAAGGAATTTTTTGATTATACGGCATTGGAACGGGCAAAATCGATCTGTGTGGATATGATAGGTTCCGAGAATGTTAATTCCCTGAATATCTGCTCCATGGGGCTGGATGCCTCTGTTGCGATGAATATGGCCAAATATAAGGATCTTCCTCTGATCTCCGGTTCAATGGCTTATCATATTGCGGTGGCAAAAGAGTTTCTGGGAAAGCTGGGGGACAGAGATGGAAGTAGTCATTGACGGAGTACACAGAGTAAAGGGAAAATTTTTGTTCGCGCTGGCTGCTAACGGCAAATTTTATGGCGGAGGCTACCAGGCGGCCCCTATGGCATCAGAGGATGATGGTCTGCTCGATTTCATTATGATTCGGGTTCCAAAACACCGTTATTCCATTCCGCGGCTGCTAATACAGTATAAAAATGGTACTTATGTGAATTCGAAAGAATTCGAGCAGCTGGTAGC
>JAHZIE010000065.1:1995-7771 GCA_019419895.1 Clostridiales bacterium
TATTACAGAGGAAAAAGGATAGAAATTAGGGCGTGTAGAGATATAGCGGCTAACTGCGACGGAGAATGCAGAAAAACAAAGCCGCTCAGCTTCTCTGTTCTGCCGCGTGCGGCCAGGTTCCTTCTGCCGGAATCCTGTTATCTGCGCCGGAAAGAGGAGCGGATGGCTCAATTGTAAAAAAATTATGAAATTTCAAAAATATGGCAAATACCTCTTGATTTTTTTAAGATAAATGACTACAATAAGGTTAGCACTCAGGAAATGTGAGTGCTAAAACATCTTTGTATCATATATCTTTTCAGGAGGTAATTTATAATGTCAATCAAACCTTTACTTGACAGAGTCGTTGTCAAAATGGTGGAAGCGGAAGAAACCACCAAAAGCGGTATCGTTTTAGCGGGTGCCGCGAAGGAAAAGCCTCAGGTGGCAGAGGTTATCGCTGTCGGTCCTGGTGGACTTGTTGACGGTAAGGAAGTTACCATGTATGTAAAAGTTGGGGACAAGGTTATCACCAGCAAATATTCTGGGACAGAAGTAAAGCTGGACGGCGAGGAAGTTATTATTGTCCGTCAAAGCGATATTCTTGCAGTAGTTGAATAATTTAACGTAATTTTTAGGAGGTTTTTCTCATGGCTAAAAAAATTATCTATGGCGAAGAGGCCCGTAAGGCGCTTCAGTCTGGTATTGATCAATTGGCAAACACCGTTAAGATTACGCTGGGACCCAAGGGCCGCAATGTGGTTCTTGACAAGAAGTTTGGCGCTCCGTTGATCACCAACGATGGTGTGACCATTGCAAAGGAAGTTGAGCTTGAGGATCCCTTTGAGAATATGGGCGCTCAGTTGGTCAAGGAAGTTGCAACCAAAACTAACGATATTGCTGGCGACGGCACCACAACCGCAACTCTTTTGGCTCAGGCTTTGATTCGCGAAGGAATGAAGAACGTGACTGCCGGTGCTAATCCTATGGTGGTCCGTAGGGGAATTCAGGCCGCAGTTGACAAGGCTGTGGAAGAGGTTAAGAAGAATTCCAAGAAGGTTACTTGTTCTGATGATATTGCCAGAGTCGCTACAGTTTCTGCTGACGACAGCTTTGTTGGAAAGCTGATTGCTGAAGCAATGGAGAAGGTGACTTCTGACGGTGTTATTACAGTAGAGGAATCCAAGACCGCTGAAACCTACTCCGAAGTAGTAGAGGGCATGCAGTTTGATCGTGGTTATATTACTCCTTACATGGTCACGGATACTGATAAGATGGAGGCTGTGATGGATGACGCTTACATCCTGATCACCGATAAAAAGATTTCCAACATTCAGGAAATTCTGCCTTTGCTGGAGCAGATTGTCCAGTCCGGCAAGAAGCTGGTTATCATTGCTGAGGATATTGAGGGTGAAGCTTTGTCTACCCTGATTCTCAATAAGTTGCGCGGTACCTTTAATTGTGTTGCGGTAAAGGCTCCCGGCTTCGGCGACAGAAGAAAAGAAATGCTCCGTGATATTGCAATCCTGACTGGAGGACAGGTAATTTCTGAAGAGCTCGGCCTTGAGCTTAAGGAAACCACCATTGCCCAGCTGGGCCGTGCCCGCCAGGTAAAGGTCGATAAAGAGAATACCATTATCGTTGACGGCGCAGGAGATGCTGCTGAAATTAAGGCAAGGGTCAATCAGATTAAGTCTCAGATCGAAACCACAACTTCTGATTTCGATCGCGAAAAGCTTCAGGAACGTTTGGCCAAGCTGTCCGGTGGTGTCGCCGTCATTAAGGTCGGTGCTGCAACTGAAATTGAAATGAAGGAAAAGAAGCTCCGTATTGAAGATGCTTTGTCTGCCACTAAGGCCGCTGTGGAAGAAGGTATTGTAGCTGGCGGCGGTGTCGCTTTGGTGAATGCAATTGATGCTGTAAAGACTTTCTCTGAGACTCTGGAAGGCGATGAGAAAACAGGTGCAAATATTGTGTTGAAAGCATTGGAAGAGCCTGTTCGTCAAATTGCCGCCAACGCTGGTGTGGAAGGTTCTGTTATTATTAATAATATTATGAATTCCGGCAAGGTTGGCTATGGTTATAATGCCTTGACTGAGGAATACATGGATATGATTCCGGCTGGTATTGTTGATCCAACCAAGGTTACCCGTTCCGCTCTGCAAAATGCCGCTTCTGTTGCAAGCATGGTGCTGACAACAGAGTCTCTCGTGGCTGACATAAAAGAGCCTGCTCCGGCAGCTCCCGCTCCGGGCGCCGGCATGGACGGTATGTATTAATCAAAAATTGTTGCAAAAAGGGTACGGTTAATTTAACCGTACCCTTTTTCTCATGTAAATTTGAAAATACTGGAAAAATGTGGTGTGGAATAACAAAAAATGTATTGTAGGAATAAATGGGAGTTGGAGAGAATAATAAAAGAAAGAAAAGTTAAAAAACAGCTGGAACAGAAAGGCGAGAACGAGGCTTATTGCTGATTGTAGAGACAGAGTTTCCAATGGCAGGATCTTGTGTTTTGGACAGAAATATGGTATGATGATGACAATCGGGAAAATACATTCCTGATTGTGTTGAAATAGGAGGAAAAAATGGATCTGACAATGATTTTTGTTTGGCTTGGCGCAGGTATTGTCTGTACAATTGTCGAGCTGGAGACAGTTCAGCTGGTTTCCGTCTGGTTTGTGGTCGGTAGCTTGGCTGCGCTTATTTCCGCAATCTGTGGGGCGCCTGTTTGGCTTCAGATTGTCATATTCCTGGCCGTTACGGTTTTGTCACTTGTCTTGACAAGGCCGATGGTCAGAAAACTTCTTCGTTCCAAAAAGGAAAAGACAAACACTGACCGTTTTATTGGAATGGAAGCTATCGTGACTTCAGAAATAAACAATACGCAGGCGGTCGGCCTTGCCAAGGTGGCCGGCACAATATGGTCGGCCAGAAATGCCGAAAATGATGATATTATTCCGGTTGGTTCTCTCGTGAAAATTGAGGATATCCAGGGGGTAAAACTGATGGTTTCCCTGGTGAAAACGCCGGCTGGAATCCATGAATGAAGTCATCCGCGAAGCGGTTGAAATAAAAAATTGAGGAGTGTTGAGCATGCCAGATATTATGCCCTTCATTTTGGGCGGAATCGCGTTGATCATTATTATTTTTCTTGTATCCAATATCAAGATTGTACCGCAGGCGAATGCCTATGTCATTGAAAGGCTGGGAGCCTATTCCGGTTGTTGGAGTACGGGGCTTCACTGGAAAATACCTTTTATTGAGAAGGTGGCCAAAAAGGTTTCACTGAAAGAGCAGGTTATAGATTTCCCTCCCCAGCCGGTTATCACCAAGGATAATGTTACCATGCAGATCGATACGGTTGTCTATTTTCAGATCACCGATCCCAAGCTTTTTACCTATGGGGTGGAGCGTCCAATTTCAGCAATTGAGAATCTGACAGCCACCACGCTGAGAAATATTATTGGCGATTTGGAACTGGATCATACCCTGACCTCCCGAGATGTCATCAACTCCAAGATACGTGTGATTTTGGATGAGGCAACGGATGCATGGGGAATTAAGGTTAACCGTGTAGAACTGAAGAATATTATTCCGCCAAGAGAGATTCAGGAAGCAATGGAGCGGCAGATGAAGGCGGAGCGTGAGCGCCGTGAGGCTATCCTGCGTGCAGAGGGAGAAAAGAGGAGCGAAATCCTTGTCGCCGAGGGACATAAGGAATCTGCAATCCTGCGTGCGGAAGCTGTCCGTGAGCAGAAAATCCGTGAAGCTCAGGGTGAAGCTGAAGCAATCCTTTCTGTCCAGAAGGCTTTGGCAGACAGTATCAAAATGCTGAATGAGGCCAATCCTGGTGAGGGCGTTATTGCGATTAAGAGCCTGGAAGCCTTTGAAAAGGCGGCGGATGGAAAGGCTACAAAAATCATTGTTCCTTCCCAAATTCAGTCTCTGGCCGGACTGGCCACATCTCTCAAGGAACTGATGGTTTCCGATCCGAAGGAGCAGTAATTAGGTAAATATTGAATGGAAAAGGGCGTCTGCTACAGGCGCCCTTTTTTATAGATTTTGCGGAAAGGAGAAGATAAAATAGAAGAACAAAGAAAATAGAGAATAGTGCGGAGTAATTTTTTCAGCATATTCATCATCTGCTTTCTATGGTTTGGAAGGGAGGATTTGCCAAATAGTTTGATTTTGAGGGAGATACGGTATGCAAAAAGTGGTTTTATTTCAGGAAAAGCTTTGAATCGGAACTTTATGAGGCTCATAAACTAAAGCACTAATGGATGGAAATTTGGGAGGTTATGGTGATGAAGGAAAACAAGAAGGCAATCCCCCCTTATTTTGGCGCCGCGTATTATCCGGAAGACTGGCCTGAAGAAGAAATGGAAAAGGATATCGCCAAAATGCTTGAGGCAGGCTTTCATGTTGTCCGTATAGGGGAGTTTGCTTGGAAAAAAATGGAACCACAGGAAGGACAGTTTGAATTTTTATGGTTACATAATCTGATTAATCGTTTAGGGCAGTCAGAGATTGCCGTAATTTTGGGTACCCCCACAGCTACCCCTCCCGTCTGGTTGCTGAGAAAATTCCCGGACGCGGCTATGGAGGCGGAGAATGGCAGAAAGAGGCGGCATGGCGGACGGCGTCATTGTTGTTCCAACAATCCTGACTACCAGAGGTATTGTGCGAGAATTACGGAAAAGCTTGCCCAGGAATTTGGTGAGGATCCGAATGTTATCGGCTGGCAGATCGACAACGAAATTTATACAGGAGATCTGGGATGTTTCTGTTCTAACTGCCGGAGCAAATTTTTAAATTATTTAAAAGAAAAATATGGAGGCATTGAAACTATCAATGAAGAATGGAATTTGAACCTCTTCAGCCAGGCATATGATGATTTTGATGATATCCCTGAGCCGCGGGACGCATGGCATAACCCTCATCTGCTTCTTGAATGGCGGACCTTCCAAAATGACTCCCATATTCATTTTGTCCATATGCAGGCAGATATTCTTCATCGTTTCACCAAGGCTCCGGTGGGAACAGATATTATGCCCTTTTACAGTATGAATTATGGGAAGCTGGCGAAGAAGCTGGATGTGATTCAGTTTAATCATTATCATACGCCGGAAAATCTGTCAGATGTGATTCTCTGGTTTGATTTTCTCCGAACGCTGAAGGAGCAGCCATTTTGGAATACAGAAACTCAGACATGCTGGAATGGAAGTGTGGAGATAGGCCAGGATATCAAGCCGGATGGTTTTTGCAGGTTGAATTCTTGGCTTCCGATAGCTCTCGGCGGCGAGGCGAACCTTTATTGGCTTTGGCGTACCCATTGGGCGGGTCATGAGCTGATGCATGGTTCTGTGGTGGACACCAGCGGAAGGCCCATGTATACCTTTGGCGAGGTACAGCAGACAGGAAAAGAATTTGAGAAAGTCAGAGAGTTCCTGAATCATACAAGGGTGGCCACTGAAATAGCGCTTCATTTCACCTCAAGGAATTGGAACCTTTTTGAAACACAGCATCTTTTCTCCGGATTGAATTACATGGAACAGGTGGCAAATTCCTTTCACAAGCCTGTCAATGACTGCGACCTGCGGCCTGATGTGATAGACGCTTCCGCTGACATTTCCGGATACAGGGTGATTTTCTCTCCTTTGATGATGACGCTTGAAGAGGAAAATCTCCAGGAAAGAATGAAAGAATGGGTGGAAAACGGCGGGATTTGGATTGCCGGACCGCTGACGGATATTCGCGCTGGTGTCGGAACAAAGTACAGAGATCGTCATTTTGG
>JAHZIE010000065.1:7781-13175 GCA_019419895.1 Clostridiales bacterium
ATTTTGGATTCCTTGAGGAACTGACTGGAGCAAAATGGCTTTATGAGGCCCCCAACCGCGGCGGTGTCATTGAAGGGCAGTGGAAGGACGGGGCGCGTTTTTCCTGTCAAATCTGTGTTGACCTGTTTGAAAATGAGGATGCTTTGGTTTCCACGATCGAAGGGCCAAAAGAGCTTCTCAACCGGGCAATTTTGCTGAAAAAACGTGTCGGCAAAGGCATTGTTTACCTGCTTGGAAGCATACCGGATCCAGAAAGCATGCGCAAGCTGGTTTTGGATGTGTGCCGGGAAGGGGGAATTGTTCCGCTGCCCACCGAGGGAGCTCTTGTTGTGGTCCCGCGGGAAGGCTTGGGAGAAAGTGGTTTGATTCTTGCCGAATATGCCGGAAAGAACGCCTCCAGTATCCTTCCGGGTGAATATCTGGATTTGCTTAGCGGTGGAATTGTGTCAGGAAAACTGGAGCTGAAGCCCTATGAGGTGAAAGTATTGAAAAAGTAATTGCCTTTCTGTACAGACTTGTTTAAGTGAATCCCTGCGGCGCTTGAGATGGGTTCTCTTCCCAGCAGAACTTTTAGCAGCATAAGCTATGGATGCGGTATAAAGATGCGGAATCCTCTGAAATTGCTCTGCCGATGATACAGGTTGGAGGCTTTTTTGTCATAGTTATTTCTGTTATTTTATTCTTTGCGGGATAACGCACCTGGGCGTCCAGTCGTTTTTGATACCCGCCTTGATGAATAAAGACAACGGTTTCAAAGGTACATGAACACTCTTTTCCATATACTGTTTGTTCTAACCTATGGCTATTAAATATTTCCTAGTCTAGTTACAATTGTGTTTGCAAAGCATTGCTGAAGTCCAATTTTTTTCCTGTTAAACGGAGTGGGGATAAAGCGGACAAAATTAAAACCGCAGGGAGAAGGCGCGGTATGGCGAGGGCTGAAGGAATATTTTTTCTAACAGGTTCTGAATTTTATTCGCCGCGTCCATCCGTATCCGTCATCTTATAAACAAGCGGTTATCATTCCTGCGGCTGTCTGTTTCCGCATATAGGTTTAAGGTGTCTTGTTTTCTTCCAAAACAATAAAAAACGGCATAGCCTCTTCGCTATGCCGTATCTTTGTTTAACAGGATTTTAAGAGATTTTATGTTATCTCAGCTTCCCCAAAAAGTTCAACTAGGCCTTTATGCGTTTCTTCACAGAAAGCAGAGCCTTGGAGATAGCTGGTACCAGAATCACCGCGGCAAGAATTTCAATTAAACCGTTTACACTTAAAATCGTGCCAATAATATATCCCAGAGAAGAGCCGCCGTCAATCATCGCCGTAATCATGTCGTTATTCCGGTAAATCAGAAAAAGCATTCCGAGAACCAGTACGGTATTAGTCAAGGTTCCGACAGCCCCAGAAACGGTTGCGGCAATAATTTCACTGCCCGGCCGTGAAGAAAGGCATTTAACAAGGCCGCGGAAAACGAGCCCTGCCAAGAGCCCAACAATCACACGGGGAAGAACGGAAACGAGAGGGTTAATAAAGAGAAGATCCAGAGCAACCCCCATTGTAGCCGCACGGATAACGCAGGATACTCCCCAGACGAGTCCAAGGATCATTCCGCTCACCGGACCAAATAATACCGCTCCCACAATAACAGGGATGTGGATTAGGGTGGCGGATATGGCGCCAAAGGTTAGATAACCGATAGGGGTAAAGGTCATCAGGATAATCAGCGCCGAAAAAATGCCGAGGAAGGTGATTGTGGTGGTTTTTGATTTTGTCATATGAACATAACCTCCTGCTGCTGCTCTAAACAGATGCAGCGCAATTTATTTATATCATTTCCTCTTGAAAAACCACAAATTTCAAAGAGAAACCGATATCTGAACTATTATTTGTTTTTTTCATATAAAAGACGGAGACCTTCCAAAAGAAGATTTTCATCCAAGACGACTTCTTTTTTGCAGTAAGGGATAATCTCATGGGCAAGCCCGCCCGTCGCAATGACGGTTGCGGAATATCCCAATTCATCTTCAATGCGTTCAATCATCCCGTCAATCATGGCGGCCGTCCCGAAAACAGAGCCGGAAGCCATACAGTCGATGGAATTGGCTCCAATAATATGTTTGGGCGCTTTCAAGCTGATTTTAGGAAGCTGCGCCGTCCTAGCGCACAGGGCATCCAGGGAAATTCTGACACCGGGGAGAATACATCCTCCGAGCATAGATTTGTTTTTATCGATGACAGAGATGGTAGTCGCCGTTCCCATATCAATGATAATACACGGGGCGGTGAAATGTTCCAGGGCCGCCACACAGCCGACCACAAGGTCAGCACCTAATATGGCGGGATTGTCGATCCGGATATTCAAGCCGGTTTTAATTCCCGGTTCAATCAGGATAGGCTTTGTATGGGATATTTTTTCCACTGCGCCGCTGATATAACGGGTCAGCGGAGGAACGACGGAACCGATGATGGAGCCTTCCAGCTCTTTAGGGCTGATTCCATAGATGTCGAGAATGTCGCGAAGCTCTATCGCATATTGATCCTCCATACGGGATGGATCGCTGGCGATGCGAGAAATAAACTTTAATTCCTTTCCGTCAAAGCATCCAAGAGTTATATTGGTATTTCCAATATCCAGGGCCAAAATCATATACAATATTCCTCCTTGTTGGGATGGAGTTTAAGATAAGTATACCGTTGAAACAAAAAAATTTCAATTCGTTTTGCGTCTAACAATAGATGAAATAAAGGAAAAGAAGTTGTATAATACTTATAATACCAAGATAAACGGAGGATGATACATTGATGTTTGGTTTTCATATTATGAAGGAATGGGATCAGATTTATCGGGATATGAAGGAGCTGGTGGCGATTCCATCAGTGAAAGGGGAGGCAAAGCCAGGGAAGCCTTTGGGAGAGGGGCCTTATGACGCGTTGATGTGGTTTCTCCGCAAAGCGGAAGAAATGGGGCTGGAAGTTTTTAATGCGGGCAATAAGGCTGGACATGCAGAGTATGGACAGGGAGCAGAATATGATGGCGTGCTGGTTCATTTGGATGTGGTTCCCGCGGGAGAGGGCTGGGAGACGGATCCCTTCGTGCTGACGGAAAAGGAGGGAATCCTCTACGGCAGAGGAATTGCGGACGATAAGGGCTTTGCGGTCATTGCCCTTTATTGTTTGAAGGTGCTCAAAGACATGGGCGTCAGGGGCAGGAGAAAAATGAGGGTGATTTTTGGCGCGGATGAAGAGTGTGGAATGGAAGACATGAGGGAATATTTCCATGGGGAAAAGCCTCAGCCGTTACCCTACCGCGCTTTTACACCAGATGTGGAATATACAGTCTGCAACAGGGAAAAGGGAATTTTGCAGTTCAGGCTGGTTGGAAATAAGGCGGAAGAAATTGAAATTTGTGCCGGTCAGGCTGTCAATGCGGCGGCGGGTACCGCGCGGGCGGAAGTAAAATGTACGGAACAGGAATTCGCCGGGATACAAGCCGCCGCCCAAAAGGTTCCTTGTGAGACACAATGGAATTGGAAAGAAGGGAGGGCATCCTTGTCTATGAAAGGGAGAGCAAGCCATGCCATGGAACCCCAAAAGGGAATCAATGCGGCTCAGTGGATGCTGCAGGCGCTATCCTCTCTGCCTGTGATTCAGCAGGAGGGGGTCTGCCGCTTTGTTCTGGAAGAGCTGGGTATCTTTTATGATGGAAATAAGCTTGGGATCTCCTGTGAAGATAAAGAATCAGGCCCGTTGACCTTGAATGTAGGAAATTTATTTGTTGGAGGAGGAAAAAATTCCACGGTATCCATTGATATCCGGTATCCCGTCACGGTGGATGGGGAGAAGATAGTAGAAAAAATAAAATCCAAGGCGGAGGCCTATGGGCTCAAAATGGAGATTTTAGAGCATAAGGCGCCGTTGTATCTTCCTGAAAGCGATCCTTTTATCCAGCTTCTGGTTTCCGCTTATGAGGATGTATCCGGGAGAAAAGCGGTCGTTTATTCCACAGGAGGAGGTACCTATGCCAGAACGCTGCAAGGCCGGGGTGTAGGGTTTGGGGGTGCTTTTCAGGAGAGCGGGGATACCTGTGTCCACTCAGCCAACGAGCATATTTCGGTGGATGATCTCAAACTGCACGCTCAGATTTGCCTGGAAGCGATGTACCGTATGATGACGGAAGATTCAGAATTAGCATGAAATACGTTCTGTTTTTTCTGGAGAAGAGGGAGACTCTGGAATAAATGAAATAGGAAGCTTACTTCATCCAATAAAAACAGCCGTCCTTCCGTTGAAAACGGAAGGACGGCTGTTTTTATTGTGAAAGAGTCGGATACGGCGGATATTGGAAATGATAAAACCTTTGCCTGTGAATACTTACAGAAAATTTCAGGAATAGTAGGAAAAAAACTGTTTTAAGAAAGAAAAGCGGAAGTTAAAAATCTGAAATGGATAGGCCATTATTTGAAAGATGGCGGGGTTACCTTTGTATCCTGAAAACCACTATCGGGGGAAGGACTTGACATGCTGAAATACATTTTTGCAGCTTTTGTAGTCCCAAAATCCCGATTGGAACCGGTATCCTGTACACGGTTAAAGGCTTCGCGAAACATTGCGTTATGAGCTTCTTCCCTGTTTAACAGAAAATCAATGGTTTCCTTGACCATTTTATCATCAATCTGCCGGTATAAATATTCATAAACGACCTTTGCCCTTTGTTCAGAGGCGATATTGGATAACAGGTCAGCACAAAGATCTCCTGTAACTGTTACATAATCCCCGGTCCAGGAATAACCGGAGGCATTAATTAGGCCAGGATTCAGTCCCAAAAGCACATGGGATTCAATTTCTCCGGCAGGAACTTGCTGGGCGTTGACATCATGCCCGTTGAGAAGGTTGATGGTTTGGGCGACCATTTCCATATGGCCGAGCTCTTCAGCGGCGATATCAAGGAATAGATCCTTTATTTCCGGATCTTTTATTCGAAAGCTTTGGGACATATACTGCATGGCGGCCTTCAGTTCTCCGTTGGCGCCTCCTAATTGTTCCTGTAGTAAAGCCGCATACTGAGGATTCGGTTTTTCCACTTGGACAGGATGAAATAATTGCTTTTCATGTTTAAACATAAGATCACACTCCCTTTTTCTTTAGTATGGAGTGCCGGTAATGTCTTTATACATATTTGCTGTAAATATGTATAAAATTTTCTTTTAAAAATACCACCCCGCTAACGAAAACAGAAGAATTACTTGAGAATATATTGCAGATGGCAATACTGTATGCCGCAGACATAAAGAGTACAAGGGGGAGCTCATATTTATATCGCAGAGAATTCAGTTATCGGATATAAATTATTTTACAAAAGACCATATTAATTATTGAAAATTCCTGAATTTTTG
>JAHZIE010000066.1:0-1047 GCA_019419895.1 Clostridiales bacterium
CCAAAAATTATTGCTGAGCGTCGTCATGAACAGTGTCGCAGCTGGCGATAGACCATCTCTTCAAACGAACTTTACTGCGGTCAGCACCAGTTTCAATCACGATAGAATCGGTTTCCTCCTTGATACTGACGATTCTTCCCATTAAACCGCCAATTGTAGTAACCTCATCGCCGACCTGGAGCTCCTTTCTCATCTTTTCCTCCGCTTTTCTTTTTTTGTTCTGCGGGCGGATCATCATAAAATACAGCAGAACAAACATAATGGCAAAAGGAATAATCAGGGTCAACAGGCTTCCAGCGGTCGATCCCTGTGCCGCGGCATCAGAAGTAAGAGTTACAAAATTAGACATCATTATGAGTTGCACCTCCAAAAGTAGTGTATCCATTATATCAATTATGCCAGCCGACTGCAAGAGGCTTTATGAAGAATTTATACTCTTTCATCTACTTTATTCCGGAAGCGAAGGTAAAAATCTTCAAAAGTCCCCTCATCCAAGGCGTCACGGATTTTTTGGAGGAAGGTATTATAGAAATACAGGTTATGAAGCACGCACAGGCGCATGGCAAGCATCTCCCCGCTTTTAAACAGATGACGGATATAAGCGCGAGAAAAATTGCGGCAGACCGGACAGTCGCACCTCTCATCCAACGGGAAGGTATCTGTTTCATATTTCGCGTTTAAAATATTCAAAGCGCCGTTCCAGGTAAAAATTCGTCCGTGACGGGCATTCCGGCTCGGCATAACACAGTCAAAAAGATCGACTCCCCGGCGGACAGCCTCCAGAATATTGGTGGGGGTTCCCACGCCCATCAGATAACGTATTTTATTTTTGGGCATATAGGGTTCCACCGCCTCGATGATTTGATACATTTCCTCTGCGCTTTCTCCGACGGCCAGTCCGCCGATAGCGTACCCGTCTAAATCGAGCTGGGCGATTTCCCGCATGCAGGAAATCCTCAAATCCTCAAAGGTGCTTCCCTGATTAATTCCAAATAACATCTGCTTTGGATTCAGGGTACCCGGCAGAGAGTTTAACCTCTGCATTTC
>JAHZIE010000066.1:1057-8834 GCA_019419895.1 Clostridiales bacterium
CCATCGAACAGTTCTTTCTACCGACTGCTTTGTATATTCATAGGTCGCCGGGTTTTCAATACACTCGTCGAAGGCCATGGCAATGGTGGAACCAAGATTAGACTGGATCTGCATACTTTCTTCCGGCCCCATAAAAATTTTCCTGCCGTCGATATGGGAAGAAAAATAGACCCCTTCTTCTTTTATTTTCCGCAGCCCTGATAAAGAGAAAACCTGAAATCCTCCGCTGTCAGTTAAAATAGGGCCGTCCCATCGGGTAAATTTATGAAGGCCTCCCAACTGTTTTACGACTTCATCCCCAGGACGCAGATGGAGATGATAGGTATTGCACAACTGCACCTGACATTCAATTTCTTTTAAATCCAACGCCGACACAGCGCCCTTAATGGCGCCGCAGGTGGCCACATTCATAAACGCCGGTGTCTGCACGGTGCCATGGGGCGTTTGAAAGCTTCCTCTGCGCGCTTTTCCCTCCTGCTTGATGAGCTGATACATCCTTTTTATTCCTTTCTATTACTGAGATTGAAAAGTTCTACCTGTCAAAATAAGCGGCTGTTTTGATAAAATTATTGTTTCCTACTGTCTTCCTCGAAACAGCCATAGGTCCGGAGGATATGCGCTCCTGCTTCATATAAAAGGTTCATGGAAGCTTCAATAATTGGCAGCGGGGCATCCATCAGCCTCTCTTGTAGTCTTCCATCATAGGAAAAAGGGATCCGATTTGGCCTTCGGCGGGGAACGTCTACTTCAAATGTAAAATAACCTTTGTAAGAGATATCCAAAAGCCCATGCATCAAGGAGTCAAAATTAATACTTCCAAAAAGAGGGATGGTATGCATATCCAGCCGCCATGGCTTATAAGTGATATCAAAACGCCCAAGATTGTCATTTACATGCAGACCGTGCAAACGGCCCCCCAGGGTTGTAACGCTCTCATAAGGATCACATTCGTTATGATTTGCGTGGCCAGTGTCCCAACAGGCAAAGAAAAGAGGATGGTCAACCGCATCGATCATCTGCAGCAGTTCATGCGCGTTATGTAGATAATGGGGATCCATGGGGGTGCCGATATTTTCGATTAGAATTTCTATACCGCAAGATTCCGCCGTAGGAATGAGTTTTTGAAAAAAATCCCGGTTTTGACTTATAAAAGCATCATGAGATATAGAAGGATATGCGCCGGGATGGACGACAATGGCAGGAATCCCTAATTCTGCCGCGCATTCAATAGAACGGATTGTTTTTCTTATATGGAGCTCCGGAGCGGGGGATGCCAGAGGATCCCCTTTTGGAGAATGGGCCTGTATGGGGAGAATCCCACTTTCATCCAATGCTTTTTTAATTGGACGCAAACCGGCACGCCACCCTTCCTCCATCAAGGGAGACCCCATCTCCAATTCATCCCAAAAGGAAATATCCACTTGGCGAAACTTGGTATTTGCGGCAATATACCGGATGCGATCCGGTAGACTTGCCAGATGTATATTCAGCGCATTAAATATTTCCGTAGCCATCTTCATATTTAACTCTCCTCTAAAATATGGCGAGTAGACTATAAGAAAACTAAAGATTCCTTATTCAACCGCTTTATTTTGACATATTCCCAAAATTTTGTCAATGTCCTTAGAAAAATCATAGCCCACCAGTCAAACTGGTGGGCCTACAGAAATGAACTATGAACCCGGATATCATTGCGGAAGTTGTTACCCGCCACCCGCAAATGGGCCCAGATGCCCTTTAAAAGTTATGTGAACTTTTTTGAGTCGATTTTGTATCTGAAAATTTTTCGGAACTCCACGATACAGCAGCGAAAATCGAATAAGATAAATGTCGATCGTTTTGCGATCCTCATTAGATGAGCTATTTAAGGAATCCCTCAATAATTTTTGCCTCCGCCTGTTCTTCTGTCAGCCCCAGTGTTCGGAGTTTCAATAACTGCTCTCCGGCAATTTTTCCAATGGCCGCCTCATGAATAAGGGCGGCGTCGACATGGGAAGCCTCCAGGCTGGGAGCTGCATTAACTCTCCCGTTTCCTACAAGAATGGCGTCGCACTCCGAGTGGCCCGTACAGCGGTTCATACCGTGAATACAGGATACAAACTCCTGATGGGAATTTCCCTTCGCAACAGAACGGGAAATTAAATCCACACCGGAATCCTCTCCTTTCAAGGTAACCTCAAATTCCGTCCTGGCATATTCAGATTCATCAGTCATAATACGTTCCCTGACAATCATTCTGGCATTTTCATCCAACACCGCATCCGTCTTACGGAGAGTGCTGTCAACCCCTCTAAGCTGGACTGTATCCATTTCCAGAACGGCTCCTGCCGCGAGAAAAGCTGAGGTTACCGGATCAATCCTCTTGATTCCTTTTCCCTTTCCTGTTCCGATATGCTTTTCCTGATAAAGCACATGGGTATTTCTGCCCAGAAAAAAACGGTGGATTCCATTATGGCGGGCTTCTTCTTCGCCGTCATTATGAACGCCGCAGCCAGCCACAATAACGACATCGGCATCTTCCTCCACATAGAAATCGTTGTAAACCAAATCATTTACATCCGAATGGGTCACACAGGCAGGAATATAAACATGCTCCCCCCTGGTTCCCGGGGCAATATGGACTTCGATGCCCGGGGCATCCGTTTTGGGAATGATTTTAATGTTCTTGGTGGATTGACGTCCGGCACACTCACCATTTTCACGGATATTAAAGGCTCCTTGGAACTCTCCTTTAAAATCAGAAACTATCTTTAGCAGCTGCTCGGTTACCTTATTCATAATGTGACAGTCTCCTTTCCCAATGGACAGCGCGGTGTTTTTTCATTCACCAGGAGCGTCGGCAGAATTTCATCACGGGGACCCATATTCTTGACCCTACCATTAGCAATGACGATAATTTCATCAGCAATGGTGAGAATACGTTCCTGATGGGAAATAATCAGCATGGTTCCCCTTTTCTCGCTCTGAATCTCCTGAAAGGTTTCCACCAGTCTAGAGAAACTCCAGAGATCAATACCTGCTTCCGGCTCGTCAAAAATGGAAAGCTTGGCTTTCCGCGCCAATACGGAAGCGATCTCAATTCTTTTGATTTCCCCTCCTGAAAGGCTGGAATTGAGTTCGCGGTGAATATATTCATTGGCGCACAGTCCTACTTTACCCAGCAGGCCGCACAAAGCATCCTCGTCCAGAGAAGCCCCAGCCGCCAGTTCAAGCAGATCCTTCACGGTTAAACCTTTAAAGCGGACCGGCTGCTGAAACGCATAAGCGATCCCACTCTGAGCGCGCTTTGTCACGTCCATTTTAGTGATATCTTCACCGCAGAAGGTGATTGTCCCTGCGGAAGGAGTTTCCAAGCCGGCAATCAATTTCGCCAGTGTAGTCTTTCCGCCTCCGTTAGGGCCAGTAACAACAACCAGCTTTCCCGGTGATATGGTCAAATCGATATCTTTTATGATTTCCTCGCCGCCTGGAAGCTCCCAAGCAATGTGTTCTAACTGTAACATAACAAATCCTTCCCTTGCTTTGGACATCATTATGTTTTATAGTATACCATATTATTTCAATTTTTGCACCCTTAAAGTCCGCATTGAATTTAAAATTGCAATGACGGCCACTCCGACATCGGCAAAAACAGCCCCCCACATATTCGCGACGCCCAAAGCACCCAGCAAAAGCACCAGTGCTTTGACAGCCAAAGCGAAAACAATGTTCTGACGTACAATGCGCAGGGTCTTTTTCGCAATTTTAATTGCAACAGCGATTTTTGAAAGTTTGTCGTCCATCAAAACAATGTCGGCCGCCTCAATCGCGGCGTCGGAACCCATCGCGCCCATAGCGATACCGATATCCGCCCTGGAAAGCACGGGGGCGTCGTTGATTCCGTCTCCGACAAAGAGCAGCACACCATTGTACGATTTTTCTTCCAGAAGCTTTTCGACTTCTTCCACTTTTCCCGCGGGGAGAAGCTCGGCGTGAACCTCGTCAACATGCACCTCCTTGGCAACAGCCTTCCCTACGTTTTCAGCATCTCCTGTCAGCATAACAGTTTTTCTGACACCCTGTTCTTTTAGCAATTTCAAGGCCGTCCGGCTGTCCGGTTTGATCTGGTCTGATATTACCAGATGGCCCGCGTATTCCCCGTCGACCGCCACATGAACGGTTGTTCCAATTCGGTGGCAGGGATGCCATTTGACACCGATTTCATCCATCAGCTTATCGTTTCCTACATAAACCCTTCTGCCGTCAATGAAGGCTTCTACTCCTTTGCCGGAAAGCTCCTTTACATTGGAAATACGGTTTTGGTCGATTTCCCGTCCATAGGCTTCCCGGAGGGAATGGGAAATGGGATGGTTGGAATAGCATTCCGCTAGGGCCGCAAGCTCCAGCAGATCCTCTTCCGTATAGTCGTCAGGATGGACAGCGGTTACATTAAAAACGCCTTTGGTTATAGTTCCGGTTTTATCAAAAACAACAATTTCAGATTTGGCGAGGCTTTCCAGATAGTTGCCGCCTTTAACAAGAATACCGCATTTGGACGCTCCGCCGATTCCGCCGAAAAAGCCAAGCGGAACGGAAATAACCAAAGCGCAGGGGCAGGAAATTACCAGGAAAATCAAAGCGCGGTGAATCCACTCGCCCCACCCGCCTCCAAGAATGAGCGGGGGAAGAACCGCCAAGAGACATGCGCCCAGCACGACGGCCGGAGTATAATACCTGGCGAATTTTGTAATAAAATTCTCTGCCTTTGCTTTTTTGCTGCTGGAATTCTCCACCAGCTCAAGGATTTTGGAGACGGTAGATTCCCCGAATTTTTTTGTTACCCGTACATAAAGCAGACCGCTTTGATTGATACAGCCGCTGATCACGTCGTCCCCTGGCTTTACATCCCTTGGAAGTGACTCTCCTGTCAAAGCGGCCGTATCAATAGAAGAGCTGCCGGACAGGACAACTCCATCCAAGGGTATTTTTTCTCCCGCTTTGACGACGATGGTCTGGCCCACCTGAACATCTTCCGGATCCACCTGCGCCAATTCTCCTCCGCGCTCAACGTTCGCATAATCAGGACGGATATCCATCAGCTCAGAAATTGATTTTCTGGAGCGTCCCACCGCATAGCTCTGGAAAAGCTCGCCTATCTGGTAGAAGAGCATAACGGCGACCCCTTCGGGGAATTCCCCGGTGCAAAAGGCTCCTATGGTAGCAATGGTCATCAGAAAATTCTCGTCAAATATCTGTCCGTATAAAATATTTCGGACAGCCTTCCATAATACATCCCAGCTAATTACAAAATAAGGCACAAGGAATATGAACAACCGGTACCATCCCTCAGCAGGGATAAAATAAGCGGCCGCAAAGAGAAGCGCGGCGGCGGCAATTCGGGCCAACATTTTCTTATGCTTTCTGCTCATCACCATTCCATCCTTCCAAAATCACATTTCAGCCGCAGGTTAAGCCGGAGGGTAACATCTCCTCAAAGTACAATTTCACAATCAGGCTCTACCCTTTTGCAAGCTTTTACCACCTGCTTCATGACGCTGTCAAACTCACCGTCCGCAATAGCAATCGTCATCTTCTGGCTCAGAAAATTTACCTTTACCTCCTCTACTCCGGTGAGTTTTGCCACAGCTTCTTCCATCTTCCTTGCACAATTAGCGCAATCCAGCTCCCTGAGTTCAAATACCTTTTTCATAAACAAACAGCCTCCGTTATATAATTTGAATTTTTCGGGTTTCCAAATCTTGAAAGCAATTGATGGTAATTATTTATTAAATCACTCATTGATATGTTCCATCCCCTGACCGATAATACGCCGGACATGATCGTCTGCCAAAGAATAAAAAATGATTTTCCCCTCTCTTCTGGCTTTTACCAGCCTGTTGCTTTTCAGCACTCTGAGCTGATGAGAAACCGCATTCTGCGTCAGCCCCAGAAGCTGAGCCATATCACAGACGCAAAGTTCCTCCTCAAAGAGCGCATAGAGGATTTTAATTCTTGTCGAATCTCCAAACACCTTGAAAAGTTCAGCCAAATCATACAGGCATTCATCTTCAGGCAGTTTTTTCAGCACCGCCTTTACCACATCTTCGTGGACACATAAATAATCACAGCATTCCAAATTAATTTTATCTATCTTTTCCATCCTAAAAACCTCAATATTTGAATATCTGTTCATATATTAATATTAATTTCTTCCTTTGTCAAGAGAAATATGAATATTTTTAATTTATTTTATAAAATACCGAGGGGAAACTTACAGAATAGAATCCGTAAGTTTCCCCTTCAATTTTTTCAGGTAACGGCACTTTTTGCCCTGCTCAAAAATAAACAGTGTTCGAAATACAAAGAATATTTGAAAAAACTCTTGTTTGTGACGCAGGGTTATGATTTATAATATGCCGCAGGAGGTGAAAAGCAGCATGGCAGCATACCGATCTATCCCAAAGGGATATATGACCATCGGAGAAGCGGCAAAAAAGATGGGGGTAACAGTGCGCACTTTACAGTATTATGACAAGGAAGGGCTGCTCCCTCCTTCAGCGGAAAGCGAAGGAGGACGCAGGCTTTATACTGATAAGGATTTAATTAAACTTCATCAAATTCTATCCTTAAAATCCCTGGGATTTTCTTTGAATGATATCAGGGAGCGACTTATTTCTTTGGAAACTCCAGAGGCTGTGGCAAAGGTGCTGACGGAACAGGCACAGGAGATACGTAGAAAAATCGGGCAGCTTTCCGAATGCCTGAACGAGGTGGAACAGTTAAAAAAAGAGGTACTATTGATGCAGTCGGTTGATTTCAAAAAATACGCGGATATTATTGTCAATCTTCAAATGAAAAACGAATTTTATTATCTTATCAAGCATTTTGACGATGAAACCCTGGATCATATCCGCCTCCGTTTTGATAAGGAAAGCGGATTGGCCTTTATGGAAAAATTCAACCGTTTAAGCGATAAAATTATAATGCTCCAAAAAAATAAAATTCCGCCCGAAAGCCAAAAGGCGCAGCGGATTGTAAAGGAATATTGGGATTTGATACTAGACTTCACAGGTGGAGACATGACCATGCTCCCCAAGCTAATCAAAATCGGTAATTTTAAAAATATTAAGGACGGATGGGAAGAAAAACAAAAAATAGTAAACGAATATCTTGAACCTGCTCTGGAAATTTATTTCACAAGGCTTGGAAATAATCCTTTTGAGGAGGCGGGCAAATGAACAGCGCCATACAAGTTATTGGTTTGAAGAAAAGTTATGGAAACCATAATGTCCTGAAAGGGATTGATTTCCATATTGCACAAGGAGAAACCTTTGCTCTGCTAGGAGTCAACGGCTCGGGAAAAACAACCGCTCTCGAATGTATTGAAGGCCTGAGAAGCTTTGACAGCGGAAGGATCACCGTGAATGGAAAAATAGGAATCCAGCTCCAGTCCTCCTCTCTTCCCGCTCATATTAAGCCAATGGAAGCGGTGAAATTATTTGCAGGATGGAACAAGTCGAAAGTTGACCGCTTGATGTTGGAAGCACTGAACATTAAGGAAATTGCAAAGACACAGTATGCTCAGCTCTCCACTGGACAGAAAAGACGACTTCATTTAGTACTTGCCCTTACAGGCGATCCAGAGATTATTTTCCTTGATGAACCCACAGCAGGACTTGACGTGGAGGCAAGACAGCAGCTCCACAGCCAAATCCACAAACTAAAGGCCCAGGGAAAAACCATCATGCTAGCCAGTCATGATATGGCAGAGGTAGAGGCGCTCTGTGACAGAATTGCC
>JAHZIE010000066.1:8844-9543 GCA_019419895.1 Clostridiales bacterium
GCTCAGTTGACTGAACAAACAGGAAAAAAATATTCCATCTTTATAAGGACAAGTCAAGGAAATGAAACCTTTGAGACCGATAATATCAAAGAAGCGTTGGATTCCCTGCTCCAAAAATTTACAGAAAAGGGTATAGAAATACTGGATATGAAGGTGGATAGAGGAACTTTGGAACAACATTTTATAGAGATGACAAGGAGAAAGGAAAAATGAAAGCATTCTTATACAGTGTTGGATTGCAGTGGAAGTTGGATCTCAGAAGCAAGTCCCTGCTAGTCGCATGTTATATTGTTCCGCTGGTTTTCTTTCTCTTTATGGGAGGCATCTTTACCTCAATTATGCCAGAAATGAAGGGAAGCTTAATACAGTCAATGACAGTTATGGGAGTGTCTATGGGAGCTTTTGTTGGTTTGCCTCCCTCTCTACTTGAAACCTATGCAGGAGAAGTTAAAAAAATTTACAGGGCCAACGGGGTGCCTTTCGGCATGGGGTTGGCGGCAATGTTTCTTTCCGCATGGGGACATCTAATGATCTTGTGTACAATGATACTATTTCTGTCACCCATTCTTTTTGACGCCGCCTTGCCGGCAAGCCTTTCTCAGTTTTTCCTATCCCTTTCAATTTATCTCATTTCCTCTTTAAGCGTCGGAAGCGTAATAGGATTAACAGTGAAAAATCAGGCAAGAATGACGATAATAG
>JAHZIE010000066.1:9553-13147 GCA_019419895.1 Clostridiales bacterium
CACAACTGGTGTTTTTGCCCTCTATTATGCTTTCGGGAAGTATGTTCCCTGTAGAACTGTTGCCAAAAGCCTTTGCATTATTGGGGAATTTTTTTCCAGCATCCTGGGGATATCGATTGATGTGCAATCAGGGACTCCGCTTTGAAAATTTATGGTGCTTGATTTTGATATTCCTCGTTATGGCAGCTTTTTGCGGTATATTGCTGCATAAACAGAAATTAAGATAATACTCCGTCAAAAGCCTTTGAATCGAAACTGAGTTTATCCCCTCGAGGAATTTCATTATTGCAATTTAGCACTGAACAGCCGATTGACTTTCAAAAAGCGAAATCTTTCCGTCGTGAATGTATCGGAAAGCACGGCTTTTTAAAAGAGGGAGGTTACCTCTTAAAAATCTCAGGAATACCGTGTTGTTCCGGGATAGCGAATAAAAAATTTTGAACATCCAATATTCCGATATCATTGTAAAGCTATTTTCTTTCCGGTAAACTTCTCTTGGCAGCTGATAATCTGCCCAAAAGCGTCTTTGTTTTCATTGAACGTAAAGCAAATAAGCTTTATAGATTCGGCCGTTTTTTTCAATGACAATGAGTATCTTTTGGCAGCAAAAATCATAGAGCTCTTTCACTTAACCGTAGTGCAAGCATCTGGAAAACCTCCCTTCTTAATATTGATATACTTGTTTGCAATTAATCATCATATAAACAATTCATAGAGTAATGAATTTAGAAAAAAGCGCTGATTATATCTTCCCCTGATGCCCAATATGATATTCTGCAATGGGTTTCCCCCTTCTGAGGATGCTTCTCACTTTATCTTTTCCGGCAGTCGTTCTTCCTTATATCACATTAATATTTCTTTTTCACATTATAATCTCTTTCATTCCTATATCCTTCACCATTCAAATATACTACGTCCTAAAATCTGACAATCTAAAGTATTCCTTGGCATTCCGCTCTGCCAATTTTACTCTTGAAAGAATCCCTCTTGTATAGTTACATTCTACACAAGAGGGATTCTTTATTAGTGTCCAATTTACCTGAAAAAGACGATATTATTTTATATTTTCCCCATAGATTTGAGAAGCTTCCGACGCATTTTCTGTAATCAACAAGCAAACAAAATTACCGTCCTGACGTACGGAACAGCCCTCTAAAATCTTAGCGGCAGAAGCGTCATAATTTGTACTCTGATCAACCAAAGACTTCCTATACGAAATTAAAAGCTCATTGATCTCCTTTGCTTTTTCCTCGTCAACAGCTTCAACCATAATCATTTGATCTACTTTGCTGGCATCTTCACTACGCTTATAAACGCCCTGTTTTACATTGTCTGCTGGAATACCGATTTGTTCAGAAACCTGATCGGCTGACATATCATACATCGCCGGAAGAGTCATCTTTTCTGCAATGGCGTCATAAACCTCGGTCAGTTTGACCTCCTTCACGTCGGAAGAATCATTGCTGCATGAGGCCAAACAAAATACAGCCATCAGCATTGCCAACAAGGCACTTACTTTTTTCATTTTTAAAACATCCTTTCCCAATTTTACTTTTATTTTTCCGCACAGAAGTTTATTTATCCCACCTGAATGCGGATTGTTTCTACTAACTCTGCATACCCGGCATTATTGGGATGGAATCCATCACCAGACGCTTCGTCTGCTTTCAGACAACCATTGGTATCACGCAAAACAGAATTGGTATTAATAAACTGATAGCCGTTTTCCTCGCAGAATTTTTTCAATTCTACATTGAAACCGTCGATTCCCTTTTGATTCAGCTTGCCTTTAGAATTTTTATCAGAATATGCCTTAGTCACAGGAGTGGTCGCCATGAGATAAATGGTCAGCTGGGGATTCTTTTCCGTAATTTTATCCAGGTATTCTTTATATTTGGCAAGAAAATCATCATAGGTTTTGTATAAATTCAAATCGTTTGTTCCAAACATGATAAACGCCTTATTTAAAGGCTTTGTTTTATTTTTCTCATAAATATAATCCTGAGTTTGATACTCCTTAGTTCCAATTTTGTGATGAGGATACTGGTCATTTTCATTGACTGGACGGAGAGCATTGGTCACACTGTAATTTCCCACCCCCGCCATAAGAGCATTGCCCAAGGCGCCATTTTGTCCAACATAATTGCCCAGCTGCATAATCACAGAATCACCGACAAAAATGGCGTCATCGAAGAAACTAAGGGGGCACAACTCGCCCGTTGGGACTCCCCCCAAAGGATCAGCCACAGCTGCTGTCGGATCCTGCTGAACGGAAACTGTTTTGGAAGAAGAGGACTCATTTTGTGGAATACTCTCTTCATTTTCAGAGGCGACGGAAGAAACCTCTTCCTGAGACGACGTTCCTGTATCACCAGAAGACTGCTGGGACGTGCTTGTATGATCGCCAGAAGAACTTTCCCCATCCTTATTATCCTTGTTTTTCAAAAGAATGAATGATAATGCCAAAAAGCAGATACATACCAAAACAATAATTACAATACTTGCAAAATGGGATTTCTTTTTTCTCCTCCGCCGAGAAGAATAATTAGAATACTTACCTGTACCGCTATACCGTCCTGACGGCTGGCCATTCTGCGGCCTTCTCTGTGGACTGCTCATATTTAAATACTCCTTTATCCTTACTTCTTAAATTTTCATTGTAACGTCTGTATTTCACATAATGATGGATGTTAATATTTGGCAACAAGTCTTATTTATTTTATCGCATTGGCGAATAAAATGCAATATAAAAAGGCATTACAATTTTGTTATTAATTGCCCAATTATGGGAATCCTATACGTTGAAATTACAATTGGAAAGGTTTGGATATGAATGAATACCCTCTTGTTTTGCGGCTGCACAGAAAGGGAAAAATCTTTAATCTTCCCTTTATGCAAAAATTCTTCCTATATCCACAGTGGAAAAGATATCCTTGTAACAGTGAATCATCAAAACACACCTCAGTGGTTTATCGCGGAATTTGAAGGGATTCCCCGTGTGATGGAAGGAAATGGAATTGCCGTTATGGGACATCTTCTGAAAGAACGTCAATTTCCGTCCGGTAAGTTTCCCTGGATCGCTATTTTTTCCCCGGATAACACAGCGGCAGCCAGAAGTCTTGCCGGAACGGGCGCCGCGGCGATCACCTGCGGTACTTCTCCTAAAGAAACTCTCAGCCTTGCCAGTATTTCTGACAGTCAAGCTGTCATCAGCCTTCAACGCAGCCTGCGCACCCTTTCCGGAGAGATTATCGAGCCTGGAGATTTTTCCATTCAGCTGACAAAAAAGGTCGATGTTTTTCCTCTCCTTTCCTATTGCGCTATCCGCCTTTTGAGTGATATGGGAGAAATCAAAAAAATGATTTTCTGAGCGTCAGCAGCAAAAGCGTTTCATTTTACCGGCGGGGCTATTCCTGAACCGCGGCATCAATCAAATCTTTCATAATTTTGCGGCAGGCCACTCTTAGCCAGTGAAACAGAAATGAAATAACTATGCCACTGATGGTCAAAATGAAACGTAACTATCTTGACTTTAGCGTTATCGAACTGAGAAAAAGAAAAAATTAGAATATTCAGTCATTATCTTTTCAAATG
>JAHZIE010000067.1:0-7972 GCA_019419895.1 Clostridiales bacterium
TGCCGCAGCAAAACCTCAAACGCCTTTTGTTTTTCACCCTCTTCAAAAATACCATAGAATATAGCCATTGCCTGCCCGGTCTGGGTATCACCCTCCACAGTCATGGTGGAAAAATCTATCAGCTTCTTCCTGATGGAACTCCTGATTTCTTCCGCAAGAGCGACACAAACGTCCTTTTGCATTTTCCATCCAGTCTGTTCAAAAAGATAAGCCGCTTTTTGATAAATGTCATAGGCACAGATGCTGTTTGTCACCTCCACCGGAGCCTTGGGATTGCAACGGCATCCAGGAGCGCACCAGTCTCCGAGACCATAAGATACCAGACCATGTGAATTATACTTCGTCGGCAGGAAGGAAACATATCTCCAAATAGCGGTGAGATTTTCCTCCAGGATTTTTCGATCCCCGCGGTAAACATAAGTGTAATAGGGGATATTTACCACCACGCCGTCCCATACCGGTCCATAATTTCTTCCCCATTCGCTGTTGGGAATAATTCCATTCAGGCTTCCTTCCTCGGATTGATCCTTCCGTACGCTTCTCATCCACTCCCTATAGCTGTTCTCCGCCGACAGGTTGAGAAGGGTGTGTTCCGCGGAAAGGGAAATGTCCCCCGTCCATCCGTTTTTTTCCCTGTGAGGGCAGTCGGTGGGAAAATAATAGAAATTAGAGAGCGTGGATCTTCTGGTCATTTCCTGAAGCTGGTTTAATAATTCCTCCGAACACCGGAAACCGCCCCTTTCCTCCAGTCGGGAATTCATTACCAGATAGGTCAGCAGCGTTTTTTCCGCCTGTTCCGGATGAAGCCCCGTGACAAGGACGTAACGGAAACCGTAATAAGTAAAGTCCGGCTCAAAGATTTCCTCTCCTCCGCCCCGGCAGATATATTCCTGATGCTGCGCGCGGTATTCAGGCTCTCTCGGGCAGAAATATCCTCTTTGGCTGAAGCTGCCGTCTCTCTCGAGAAAATCGCTGAAGGCAAAATGGATCCTCTGCCCCCGCTCTCCCCGGATTTTCAGCCGGCAGACACCCGCGCCGTTTACGCCAAAATCATACAGGAAACCGCCATCCTGGGGAAGAATACGGATAGGCCGCCTTTCTTCAGCAACCACAATCGGCTCCGCCGCGCAGAGCACAGCCTCCCCTCTGGGCGGCTGCGCGTATTCCACCTTTTTCCAATCACCGTCGTCAAACCCCGGCAGGTTCCATCCGTCAATCTCTGCGGCCGCGTCATAAATAATACCCATGCGGAGATCATCCTTTTGATAGGGAGAGGGCATCCAGCGAAACGCCTCGTCGCTTTCAAAGGAAAGTTCTTTCCCATCCTGAAGGGTAATATCCACCCGGAGAGCCGTCAGCGGCGCGGAACGCCAGGGCGCCTTGTCAAAATACCACTCCATGCTGCCCCAAGGATTCTGCATTCCGTTTCCCAGGAGGACGCCGATCACATTTTCCCCCTGCCGCAGATACTTGGAAACCGAATAGGTATCATAAGGCAGCACATGATCCGGATTACAAATGTACGGAGCCAGTTTTCCCTTTGTCACCGGATGGCCGTTGACAAACAGCTGATAAAAACCCAGGCCGCAGATGATAATCTCCGCCTTTTCCACCGGTCGGCAAAGTTCAAACGTTCTTCTCAGATAGGGGGCTGGAACACTTTTTTCAAGGGTCGCGTACTCCCTGGACGCGCATATAAATCTTTTGGGAAAATCCATACTTTCTCCACCTCAATATTTTTCTTTTACTATACCTTATACCATACAATTTTTCTAGGGGTACTTTTCATAAAAATTCGGGGGCAATTTTCCCCTCTCTTTCAATTTCCTTGCAAAGTTCCCTCCCCTTTTCTATAATAAAATTATCCTGTTGAAAGGCCGCTTTCCCTTCCATCCAGGATAATCGATTCCATTTTATAGAAAGAACGGTGAATGGTTATGCCAATCAAAGATCTTCGCTGCTGCTATTGCGACACCCCTCTCGGCATCGATCGTCCTCCCTATTTTTCCTTCCGGTGCGAGGGCTTTGCCCCTTCCCGTATCCGTGCCCAGGTATTCCAGGACAGCGCCGCTTCCCCCTGCTGGGAAAGCGAATGGCTTCCGGCAAGCGCCTGCGGAGTTTCCTGTGACGCAAAGCTTCAGGAACGAACCGCCTACACCTATCGGATTCTCGCGGAGGATTCTGACGGGATTTCACATCAAAGCGCCCGCGCGCGTTTTGAAACGGCCTTTTTTGAGCGGACCTTTCCCAATGCCAAATGGATCAAAACGCCGGGCAATGAATCACCTATTTTCTTCCGTACTTTTTCCGCGTCCAATGTCCAAAAAGCCCGCCTTTATATCTCCACCCTGGGGATTTCCCATATCTATCTCAACGGCCGGCCTGTCTCAAATGAACTTCTTACCCCTGTTTACGCCGATTATCACAGGCGTTCCTTTCAAAAACTCAACTACCCTATCCGGGATATTTTTTCCTATTCTCATTATTATAACACTTATGACGTCACCCCCTTTCTGACAGACGGGGAAAACGTCCTCGCCGTCTGGGTGGGAGACGGATGGTACCATCAGCATTTCAATGACGTTGAGGGAAGCATGGACTATGGAATCCCCGGCGTAAAATTTTCCCTTTACTGGGAGGATGGAGAAGAGGAGCGCCAGCTTGTCTCCGACAGCTCTGTCCGCTGGTGCGAAAGTCCCGTCCTGTCCAACGGGATTTTCAGCGGCGAAACCTATGACGGCAGGATCCCCTTGAGCCCTCTGCTTCTGGGAAAGGGAGAGAGCCGCCCGGTCGTTCTTTTTGACGAATTTGATTCCGTTCCCAGAAGCCAACTGTGTCCTCCAGCCCCGTTTGGTCTACGCGAACGACAAGGGGACGGTTTATGATGCCGGCGTGAACATTTCCGGTGTGGTTTCCATCACCACCAACGCCCCCGCGGGGGAAAAGATCACCCTCTGGTTTGGGGAAGTTCTGACCAGGGACAAAACAGATGTGGACATGACTACCTCCGGAGGCTGCTGGAATCATTTCCAATCCTATACCTATATTTCCAACGGCGAACCCAATCAAGTTTATCAGCCCTATTTCTGTATTTACGGCTTCCGTTATTTCCTTGTCTGCGGAAACGTTGACAAAGTCTGCTGCCGCGTCGTCCACGCCGATGTCAGACAGGAGGGCCACCTGATTACATCCTCTCAAATTCTTAACCAGACCATTGATATTTATCAGCGTTCCCAGCTGACCAACCTTCACAGCGGCCTGCCCTCCGACTGCCCCCACCGCGAACGTCTGGGATATACCGGCGACGGCCAGCTTACTGTAGACACCGCCTGTTATTTCTACGATATGCCTGCTTTTTATCAGAAATGGATGCAGGATATCATCGACGGACAGTGCAAAATCTCCGGCCATGTACAGCATACCGCTCCTTTCGCCGGAGGAGGCGGCGGCCCGTCCGGCTGGGGCGGGGCAGTTATTTTCGCCCCCTGGAAGCTCTACCGCCAGTATGGCAATCCCGCCATGCTCTCCGATTATTATCCTCAAATGCTTCGCTGGATGGGATACATAAAATCCCGAAGCACAGACGGCATTTTAGATCGGGAGGAGCCGGAAGGATGGTGCCTGGGAGAGTGGTGTACGCCGACAAAAACAAAGCCGAATTGGTGTTCTGACAGCTGTGTGGCAATCACTCCCGCCTATGTAAATTCCTGCCTGCTGGTTCTTCAGTGGCTGCTTTTATGTAAAATAGCCGCCGCTATCGGTAAAAATGGCGATATTCCCCGGTTCGAATCGGAAATTGAGTTGGTCCGGGATGCTATCCGCAGACATTTTTACCATGAGGATACCGGAATTTGGGATATGGGAATTCAGGGAGCGGAGGTTTTCGCCTGGTGTGCCGGCCTGATGGATGAGCGGGAAGCCCAAAAAAGACTTTCCTCTTATGAAAACCAGCCGCTTGATACTGGTATCTTTGGAACTCCTCTGCTCATTGAGTCCCTCTGTGAATTAGGTATGAGTAATATCGCCCTTCATATCCTTTCCAGAACCGAATATCCCTCTTTTGGCTATATGCTGGAAAACGGCGCGACCACTTTATGGGAACGATTTGAGTTGTGCGAATCTTCCCACAATCATCCGATGTTCGGCGCCGTTGTGGGCGTTATGATACGGCGGTTCGCGGGGATTCAGCAAAAGGAAGGAAGCGCCGGTTATGAGGATGTCCTGATTTCTCCGGCTCTTTCCTGCGGTCTCGAATGGATCGACTGCACAATTCCCACTCCGCGCGGCCCCCTTTCCGTCAAGTGGAACCACAGAAAGGACGGTACATTGATCCAAGTCCAGCTGCCATGGGGTTCCCATGGAACACTAAAGGCAGGAGGACAAGAACTGGAAATCACCGGAGGCGTCCCTTTCGGTTATCTTGCCTCCCTTTAAGTTTCCCCCATAACAAGAAATATCTCTCATTCGGCCGCTGCCAGTTCCTAGGGCAGCGGCCATCTGTTTTTTCCTTTCTTCCTTTCCGCCGCCCTGCCTTCCTGGATTTCAATTCTGGACGCGCCGCTTTTTATTTGTCCGCGATTTCATTTTTCTCTTGACAGAAATTCATTTCTCATGTAATATTAATTTGCAAGAACAATTGTTCTTGTTCATGTGAAAGTCCCTTACTTCATTTTTACTCTATTTGTGTAATCTCAGAAGAGCAAAGGAGCACTGATATGAAATTTAATGAAAAACTTAAAAAGCTGAGAACAGAAGCCCATCTTTCCCAGACAGAACTGGCAAAAATTGTCGGCATTACAGAACGTTCTATCTATAACTATGAAATGAGCGACCGAATTCCCAAAGTGGATGTTGTCAAAAGAATTGCTGACGCTCTGTCCGTTTCGGTGGACTATTTAACTTCTGATGACAATGATGACCGCGAACGTTCCAAAATTTTTATGGCAAACGCAAAGGAGCAATTCGGCTATCGCGGCGCTCAGGAAGCTGAAATGCTCTTAGAGCGCGCGACCGCGATGTTTGCCGGCGGCGAATTGAATCAAGAAGCAAAGGACGCTTTTTTCGAGTCGATTACACAGGCTTATTTTCACGCGAAAAATGTCGCCAAGGAAAAATATGGAAGCAAGAAAACGGAGTAATGCAAAATGATGGATTATATCAGCCATCTGGTTGCTTCCCTGTGCCATCGGTTTGGCACACGCGATCCCTTCCAGATTGCGGAATCCCTCCATATTGAAATTCTTTTCCACCAGCTGGGGGATTATTTAAAAGGATACTTTTTCTATCAGTCAAAGGTAAGCATAATCATAATTAACAGCGATTTGGAAGAAGAAACACAACGAATGGTATGCGCCCATGAGCTGGGCCACGCCCTTCTGCATAAGGATTGGGCGGCTGATCACAGCATTCACGATATCTCCCTCTTCGATATGACCGCAAAACCAGAATGTGAGGCAAATTTATTCGCCAGCGAGCTGCTCCTTCCAGACAGTGAGGTTTTGTCCCGTTTAGAAGAGGGGGAGCCGTTTTTCCAGGTTGCCAGTGAGCTTTATGTGCCCCCGGAACTTTTGGATTTTAAATTCCGTATGCTTCGAAACAAGGGGTATCAGCTGGATGCCCCCATGGTTTCCCATGGTGATTTTCTCAAAAAATGAAACTGTGTCCTTTGGATATGCCGTAAAGGCAAAATTCCGAAAGGACTTATTGTTGCATATCAGTAACCAACTATGCAACAAGCTCACCATCTTGAATATCACCCCCGCGCAATTGACAGACCTTATGGTTTCCGGTGACGCGGGGGTTTTCTTAGTTTATATTTCAGCTACAGCTGATAAATCGTAAATTTTCAATGTATTGTGTGTTTTCAAAATGCAAATATTATTGAAAATACACATAAACAATCTTCAGAAATTATAATATCAAACAAAATTTATTTTAATTTATAATTTTAGTTTACTTTTTTTGTTAATTATATTAAGATTTAATAAAATGAGTTGTTGACAAAATTTTTAATTCATTTTTTTATAAATTAAACTAAAAAGGAAAGGAAGGTTTTAAATGAAAAAGAATATCAAACAATCTATCATCAGACTGGCAATTGCTCTTGTTGCTCTATTTCAGTTATTTCTTCCCCAAGCGCGGGCTTTTGCGGACGTCCCTTCCAATTTAGGGAAATATGTTTCCGCTGGTAAAACATATTATATTCGATGTCACGGTTATCATAATTATTTAACCGCCCCACAAACTGCTGGAAACGGCAGCAATGGACTGTAGTCAGCGCCGGAGGCGGCTATTATTATCTCC
This sequence comes from Clostridiales bacterium, assembly GCA_019419895.1. Classification (GTDB taxonomy): domain Bacteria; phylum Bacillota; class Clostridia; order Oscillospirales; family Acutalibacteraceae; genus JAHZIE01. The sequence continues at coordinate 6,304 of JAHZIE010000067.1, forward strand.
GTTCCGCGCATGCACCTGCTTATTGTCTTGATTTGTGGAGTTCTTCTGATTCCTCCATTCGTTTAGCAACAATCAGTTCCGGTTTGGATTCCTCAAAATGGAAAATCATTGTTGAAACTACAAATTCTTATTTTTATGGTACCTATCGCCTGGTTAATAAAAGCAATGAATCAAAATCTATTTCTATCAGTTCAGCCTCTTCCGGTACAGTTAATGTTGTCGTTCGAGATACCGCAGCCACTTCCGGTATGCAAAAATGGGTATTTGAAGAAGTTTTAACCGCGACATCAAGCACACCAGCGCGGAATAATGCGGCTCCGCCTGCTCCACATAATGGCACTTATGGTTCTCAGGGGTATACTACAGGGCATTACGCCAGGGACGTCGCTCCTATGGATATTACAGCGCTGAATACCGGCGCATATCCCTTATACGCTGATCGTGATGGAACCATTACATATTGGGTGTGCAAAACTTCGACAAATACTACCCAGCTGGGGAATTTTGCCACTATTAAACATTCAGACGGCAGTGGAACGCTATATGCTCATATGTCGATGTTTACCGTAGGGGCTGTCGCATCCGGTCTGCCTGGCACTACCACAGACAGAACTTACGCTCCTGTAAAAACCGGCGCCAGCCGAGCAGTAAAACGCGGGGAAATCATCGGTTATATCGGTAAAAGTGGCAGCGCCACCGGATGGCATGTACATTTGGAATACGTAACGAACCATGATGCCATTTGGGCGAATTCCTCAACAGCAACCCACTGGAACAATGTGACGGCAACCTATAAGAATAATATCAAAGACCCTAAAAATTACATGAAAATCTGGTGGCAGGCATAATAAATCTAAAGGAGGCGTTATCCTTGAAACTACAGTGTAAATTGGCGGCTATTGCATTAAGTGTGGCACTCCTATACGGTTGCAGTCCCTCTATGGTATCCTCCTCTTCTCAGGCCTGCGCTTCGTCATCCCAGTCTTCCTCTTCCTTATCCGCATCATCTAACGCCGATTCCACTGGGACTTCTTCCCTTCCCCCTTATCTGCTGGAACTTCAAAACAGGGAGCTTCTGAGAAATAAGACGATTGTAACCATCACCGGCTGTACGGGGTTCACCGCCCTGCTTTCCTCCGACGGCGAGGTTTTTGTCAGCGGAACAAATACCAAGGGATTGCTCGCTAACGGAAAAGTAAGTTCAGAACGGGACGAAACCCCCGCAGAGGTGCGGCAAATCCCCTTTCCGGAAAAAATCAAGTTGCTGGATTGCGGCGTTTCCGGGTGTGTGGCAGTCGGAGAAAGCAACACGATATACCTGTGGGGCAGCCTGTTTACCTGCGGCTACAGCAATACGCCTTTCCAGACAGGAATACCTGTCACGTCGCCCTTCGCGGTGGATTTTGACAAGGAGATTACAGCGATCGATTTCTATTTTTCCGACATCATCATCCTGACCAAAGACGGTACCGCCTATTCCCTAGGGGAAGCCTCCATGTTCGGATATATTATAGGACGTATGGGGACAGTGGAAAATTCCCCGGTCTTTTTGAAGCCGATTCCATTGAATGTACCGGAAAAAATCACCCAGGCTTCTTCCACTTCCGGCTACTTCTTTTTGTTGGGAGAAAGCGGGAAGATTTATTACGCGCGAACCTTCTTCGGCGAC
>JAHZIE010000067.1:7982-12539 GCA_019419895.1 Clostridiales bacterium
TTTCTCAGCTTCCTTATGATATTTCCACTCCGGTGTTCCGAGAAATCCCCTCCCCGGTACGATTCACCAAAATTTCCGCAAGCAGCTTCGAGGATCATCCACAAGGGAACATCTACAAGCATATGCCTTTGTACGCTCTTAGCGCTCAGGGAGAGCTTTATTTCTGGCAGTATGAAACAGAGTACCCTGATCACACGCCCCCCGATCCGTCCCTGCAAAAAATAGAGCTTCCAGAGCCTATTTCTGATATGTCAGATAACAATGGAGGCTTTAATCTGTTTCTCTCTTCCGCAGGCAATCTTTATGCTGCCGGCAATCTCCCTGCCGCCCTCTCCGGTCTATCTTCCACAGATCCCACGATGCTCCCCGCCAAACTGCCCTACAGCGGAATTGAATGCTTTTCCTCGCCAGGGAACAACCTCATTTACAGAGGCCAAAACGGTGAGGTACATGTTGTAGGCGACGGAGGTCACGGTGAACTATTTCTTCCCGTTGTCCCCATTTACTATTCCATGTCCAAATTCACGCCGGATCAAACACTTGAACTGTTCCAGTTCCATCCGGAAAACTGAAAGGAGAACTAAAATGAAACGATTTTATAAAAGATTGATTCCCCTTATGGCAGTAATTACCCTATTCGTTTCTGTCTGTCTTGTGGGCTCCGCAGAACCGTCCAATCCCGGCGTTTATACCAAAGAAGAATATATGGAATATATTACCATGAGTATTCCGGAATACGCGGAACAACTCGTCTCCCGAAAAGATCCGACGGCAGATCATGAAATTTACAAGGCGAAAAAATACGAAAGTATGCGGTCACAATGGTATTCCTCCCATCCCGGACAGGAAATAGACGGTGAAACCGTCGCAATGCTGCTGGAGCAGATTGACCAAGAAGCAAAAGCGGAAGGCAGCTATCCGTTAACGCTGGAACAGGAAACAAAAACCATTGTCTCTGAGTATGACGCTATGACAAAACAGATATTGATAGAAGTGGAAGAGGACGCGTCTTTATCCGGTCTTTCTCCGCAGGAAACGGAGGAAGCTATCGCTATTGCTAGTAAACAAATTAAAACTTATGGCTTTCTTGCTTCTGGGGAGATCGCTTTGCCTGAAGGGGAAATCCTGGGAGGCAGAATGGAGACAAGATGAGAAACTCTTCCATAGCATAATAATACTGAAAAAGTAGAAGGACAGGCGTTTATATCTGTCCTTCTGTTTTTATGACAAGTTTTATCAATAAACTTGTTATAAAAACAATAAACCCATCCCCGCCGCCAACCGGCGTAAGGTTCGGATTTATTCGTTGGGGGAAGTGTTGACAAAAGAGATACTCGCTAAAAATGAGAATTTCGGGTTCATGTATGAGCCTTCTTCATTTTTCCATTGCGATTTCCCGAGTTTTCTTTTTAGATGTACCAATTCCGCAGGAGAGGGCATCCCCGAAAACTTGGCTTGAAGTCTAGGATGCCAGCATAGAGTAAATATCCACCGGCTATGCCGGTGGATATTTACTCGCTAATCAAAAAATTTTATAAAAAATAAAGCTGTTGTCTGAATTCACAGGCAACAGCTCTGTAATTTTTGCTTTTGGCGGGGAACGTTGGTGGACATCCACGGTAAAACTGTTTTTCGGATTTTGCCCCAAAAAGCCCGCAAACCCACATAAATACTGAAAAAATGGAGTGACATCTTTTTTGTCACTCCATCATGGGAAACGTTGACAAAAAAGATACCCTATCAAAATAATAATTACATGTTATTGGTAGAGAACAGTTGTTTTCTCCATATCTTAATTTTTCGGATATATCTCACGCAAAAACCAGGTACAAAACAATGATAGATCTTTGAAGTAAAATGGAATCAGATTTCGATAGGAAATCTCTTTCCTAGGGTATGTTAATTGAACGGGGTGGATTTGGGTTATTCCATAAATCATCCCAAGGAGTTTTTGGAATACCGAGAAAATATGGCGTCGCAATAATAGCACAATCCTCAATTTGTTTGAACGCCGCGACCCCCGAGACAGCCACCCTTCCACTTGAAAAATTGACAAATGATGTAGCGGTAGTCATCCATGTGGGGTCTAATGTCAGAAGTAGCTTTTTTCCATTTTTATACAAGTAAATGTAAGGATCGTGATTAAGAGAACCCGTCAAATCGTATCCCCCATTACACACAACATTGGGAGCTGGCATATTTTTGGTTCTAAAAGTTTCCGTAAACTCAATATTCTGACCTATATCAACTTTTGACAAATCGGACGGCAAAGATATGGTGTGAATGGTCATATTTTGCAAGATATCTTTTACTTGTATCATAATGGAATTTAATTGAAATCCAATCTTATGTAAGCATTGAAAACGCTCCATAAAATCAAAATTCATCACAATTCCGTTAAAAGCAGCCATGATTGATATACGAGGTAAATTTATATAATAAAGTTGCGAAAAATTTAAGTTCCATTTTGAACCACAATGTATTTTTTCATATATGTATTGTTCATGTGCTGCTTTGATTTCAGTTAACTTTTCAATCGTGTATGTAATTTCATCGGTATCAACTATCCGGTGATGAGTCGGACAAAGCAGAATAAGATTTTGCTCACAATCTATTTCGCTTTGAGAAATATTGGGGTTTCCGCGCGGTCCTGCCGCACTTTGTGCCACGATATGACATACATGTCCGATTATATCTTCTGATGTTTTACTAATTAATTCATGGTCACATCCTGGAAAAGCACATAAGCCACCAGATTTCGCCCATAAGATTTTAAGTGTTGATTGAGAAATTGCCATATAAATCACCTTGTATCATATTATCTCCCGAGATTATTATAGCAAAGTCTGAATAATTTTTCTATGATTATTTCAAACAACTGAAGAGCAAGATACAAAACACCTTGATCCTTAGATTCCGTTTTGAGAACACTGTCGACCCCTTATGGCAAAGCTGTGTTTGAGTGTGCTTGTGTAATAATATTCTTCTAAGAAGCGTTGACAAAGCAAAAAACTGCTATATAATCGAGCAAATAGGCAAAAGAAAAAGCTGAGCACAGGATGCAGTTTCGCACCATGTGCTCAGACTGGTGGCGGAGTGATGTATGCAAAATCCGACCCCACCTTGTTCGGATTATACTGATTTGGGTTTACGCTACAAAAAAGATATCCGCTGAAAATAAGACTTCCAGATCCAGAATAGGTCCATTTTCATTTTTACATCGTTATCTTTTGAGTTTTATTTTTTGGTGGCCTCATTTGGGTCAAAAGAATACTCATATTGATAAGTGACTTAAATACTGAAGTTAACGAATAAAAAAGAAGTCAGAACTTGGCTGTCTTATTTTTGAGTTCTAAATTTCGACCTTTGTTCATCCTAACAATTATTCGGCATCGAGATCGATACAATTTTTAGTTCCGAATAAATTGACTGCGCTCTCTAAGATTTCATCACTCGGAGAGGGATAGTATACCACTAAATTATCTTTAGCTCTGGTACAGCAAACATAAAAGAGTTTTTGGGTTCGACGCAATATATTGGGATAGCTTCTTTTTTGAGCAGGAGTCAGCATAGCACCTACATTGTGATTAAAAAGATATTCAAAATTGTAATTGTTCCAGCCGCCATTGTGCAATACAATTAACACATTTTTAAATTCAAGCCCTTTTATTTTGTGCTGGGTAGAAAACGGCATATACCCTTCAATATATTTGTAGAGATTCTGGACTTCCACAAATGCAATATCCGAAACACGCCAATACAAATATTCGTTATTATCAATAAATTCCTGAAGTTTGTCATCAATAATACAAAGACCTTCTTTATGTGCATAACTGATGACGGTTGCAATCGAAGCTCCATTTTGCGCTTTTAAATGCTCAATAGCTGTTTTAAGCTTTACTTTATCAGCAACTGACTGAACACGGAATGAGGTCATTCGAATTAATTCATTGTATTGCTTTGACTCATATAAAGAGATGAGTTGCAATATGTATTAAAATCGCTAATTAGCTTAATAAACTTTTGCTCGGATATTGTGTACTCAAATTTTAAAATAACAATATTATTGTCCGGGTCCAAATCCAGCATAAGAGGCTGAATGTTTGAAAGGTTATCAGTTTCATCATATTCGATAAAGAGGTATAATTCGATCCCCTTTATATTTAGTTTTTCCCAAGATGGCCGATCATCATTAATAACATCAAACAAAGAATCTTGGAAATCGCTATTAAAATCATTGTATGTGAAATTATTGGTCGAACTTTGGGAGCCAATAAATTTACTTAATATAGAAAGAAAAGAGGTAACATTCGATAATTTTCAATATGAATTTTTTTAACCTTCATACTTTATTCTCCCATGTTGTTTGACAAAAAATTAGGGCAAGGTATTCATTGTAACAAACGCTAATACAACTAATCAAAATCATACCATTGTTTTCCACTTTCGACAAATGCTTTATCTACCAAAGCTCTATCTTCCCAGCACGCCATAGGTTCAACTCTATGACGTTTTTTCATGTCCAAAACTGCACCGAAAGGAGTTCTCCCATAATCA
>JAHZIE010000068.1:0-8674 GCA_019419895.1 Clostridiales bacterium
GTATTTCCGATTCAAAAAGCCCGTTTCTTTCCTCTGTTACGGTACAGGAAATCGCATCTGAGATTGCCCCCAGTCCATTATTATCAAATTCTTTTTCATTTTCTGGATATAGAAGAATCATATTGTCCACCACCTTGGAGTAATTTCAATGTCTGAGATACCTCCGTCCCAGCTGATGGTATTTTCTCCAGGTTGTAAAACTGGAAAGGATTTGGTGAGAATCGTATGGTTCTTATTTAAGGTGTCTTTGTAAGCGTTTTGTGATTCACAATCAATCATTATGTAACCATCCAGCTCTTTTATTTCAACCGTATAGCTTCCTACATAAAGATTCCCGGCCGCTGTTCCGTTGACCTTTATCAACGGGAGCGCCGGGAATAATTCATTATACAGGGAATTATGTTCGGAAAGGGGGATAGGGGTTTCTCCGTCTTTTCTCCATCTCTGAGGCTTACAATCAAAAGTCAGCGTCATTTCCCCGGCGCGATTAAGAAAGTGCATGTCAAAAGATACAGGGCCAATAAATTGCGCCATTCGGTAGAATTCAGGATGATAGGTATCCTCAAGCCGGGAATAGCCATCTCCGTTTAGAAGCCACTTTTTCATGCCGTTTGAATTCACACGAAAATTACGTCTGATAAAGGCTGTATAGGAGATTGAAATATTTTTAAAACGGTTTCTGCTGATAGTTAGATTACCATTTTTTCCTGGGATTTCAATGCTTTCCATATCCCGTTCTGGAGCGTTAAAAGTCTGATCTCCGCTGATATATACGCCAAAATCCTTACTGCACCTGCCCTTATATATAAAGAAATTCATCGGGCCCATACAGCTCCTTTCATTTGGTAAACGGTTTGCATACGTTCCATAATAATATCCGCCAGTTCATGGGTATCCTGACCAGGGGAGGAATAGATATTGATATTTACCCCTCCCAAATTTGTAGTTGAGGTATTATTGTTTGTCAAAGGCTGAACCATTGCGCGGTTTCCAAGCATGGTTAGCAATTCCGGCCCTGCCTCTCCTACAACCGCGGAACCTTTGGACAAGATGCCTCCTTTTGCAAGGTAAGGAATTTCTCCAATTTTTCCTATGTTAAATCCGATATGGGCGCCCCCAAGCCAATCGGGAAGGTCAAAAGAAAGGCTGTTGATACCGTCGATGATCCAGTTAATGCCTCGAATGGCACCATTTATTAGTCCTATAATTCCATTAATAGGAGCTTTAGCTATATCAACGAGACCATTCCAAATTCCAGCAAATGTATCTGAAATTCCTTGCCATAGATTTGACCACCATTGCCCTATTTTATCAAATTGTGATTTCAGCCAATTCCATGCATTGGGAATAGTTTCGGTGAAAAAACTGCAAATTCCATTCCAAATATCTGAAAAGAAATCTCCAATTCCTTGCCATAAATTATTCCACCATTCTACAGCTCGGTTAAAAAGATCTACTACCTGATTCCAAGCGTTAGGGATAGTTTCAGTGAAAAAACCAACAATTGCATTCCAAGCGGAAATAAAAAATTCCTTTATGGATTCCCATAGGCCAATCCAAAAATTCCGAAAACCTTCGCTGGTATTCCATAAATAAATAAAAGCTGAAACAAGGGCGCCAACTGCGGATATAATCAACATAATAGGGTTAGCATTCATAACCGCGTTAAAAGCGGCCATAACTCCCTGACCTGTTTTAATAACTCCAAAAAAGGTTTGAAACCCGCTGATAAGAGACTGAATGATTCCAACAATTTTAAAAACGGCTAAAGCGCCGCCGATAGCCACCAAAGCAGTGACAACGCCTTCCTTATTGTCTAAGATAAAGTTAACAATTTTAGTTGTAGCTTCGGTTATATCGGTTACGATAGGCATAACCGTTTCAGAAAGCTCGGCCATACTTTGCTGAAAATCAGCATTAGCTTGATTGTTGTCAACAAGAGCCTGATTGTTTTCTTGCCAAGCTTCTCCGGCATCCGTTAGACCTTGACTGGAAAATAGCTGCATTACAAGATTGGCGCGCTCTGTGGAATCCGCGGCGTCTTGAAGGGCTAGATTGAAATAATCCTCAGCGGTGGAGGCGTCCTGAACGGCTTTATTCCATTCCTCATTGGCTTTGGTGTTGGCCTTTAACTTAACCCCAAAGGTTTCACCTTCCAGGGAAGCCCAGTTCAAAACATCCGCGAAGGTTCCGGTGACCTGCCCGGCCTTGATAGTTTCATTAATTGATTCAGCCAATCCATCAATGGGGATACTGTCGCCGTAGGTGGCCCAGGCTCCGATTGTCCCGTTGATTAATTCTGTCAGCTTACCCTGTTCCAACCCGATAGCCTGAAGGTTGGCTGTGGTTGTCGCCGCCGTCTGGTCGTCACCCAATACGCCGTATAAGGTTTCATAGCTTTCCGCGGTTTGTTCGGCGGAATATCCCGCCCGTTCACTGGAGATATCAAGGGAAGCCATAATTTTTCGGTATTCTTTAGTTTCTTCCGCCATTCCTTTTAGGGAATCTATAATACTTTTACTACCTTCTACAATAGTCCCGGCTTTTAGGTAATCTCCAAAATTTGAAGCCTCTTTTCCAGCGTCTTGCAAAGCATTTTCAGCCTTATCCGCAGCTGAGGCAACCTCCTCTATCGGTTTTTCATCAATACCCTTAATAGCGTTTTCTGTTTTTCCGGCTTCGCTTTTTAAATCTCTTAAACTGGTTTCCGTGGCAATAATTTCACGTTTTAAGGCGTTATATTGTTCTTCACCAATCTCTCCCCGCTGGAATTGCGCCTGCACCTGTTTTTCAGCAGTTTTTAAAGCATCCAGTTTTTCTTCAGTGCTGTCGATTGATTTATTGAGAAGATCATATTTTTGCCTTAGTAATTCAGTGTTTCCAGGGTCAAGCTTCAGGAGGCGTTCTACATCTTTTAATTGCTTCTGTGTATTACTGATTTCTTTATTGACCCCAGATAACGCCTTAGAAAGACCAGTAGTATCCCCGCCAATTTCAACGGTAATTCCTTTTACCCTGTCGGCCAATGTCTCACCTCCTTAAAAGCTGTCAAAATCTTCCTGGGTCGCAAGGAGATTATATTTCTCCCGATCGTTTTCGCGTTCAGTCATCATGTCATATACCATTCCAATTGTCATATCCGCCAAATCGTCATGGGAAAGTCCAAGTTCCGCGCAGCGGAGCATAAATATAGCGCCGCTTGGTTCTCTGACAGTAGGTTTTATTTTTTTTTAGGCTTTGCGGTTGTAGCCATATTGAACTGCCAAAGCTCAAGGATATTCGGCAGTACCTCATAGATGGAAAAGGTGCTGAAACTATCCAGCCATTCTTCCGGTGTGTCGGGAATAGTTGAATCATATTGTTTTGCCATGATGAAGGCGGCGTTTTCAAATATTTCCAGGTCGATTACAGACAACTGGGCATCTTCCTTTTGCTCCTCACTGGCATCTTCAGGGAGATTCATGGCTTTCGCGTATGCTTTTCGCAGAGAATTTAAATCCTGTATCATATCCCTGCCAATTTTATGACGGTAAAAACGCGGGGTCAGAGCTGTTGCCCTGAACCCCACGTCCTTTCCGTCAATATGAATAATTTTGTCCATGCTTTACGCCTCCGTTGTATCTTCTGTCCAAACGGCAGTTGCCCAGTTTGTGTATACCTGTTCCGGAGTAGCTTCTGTTGTAGAAGCCTTGACATTACCGTTTGCCAGAGGGGAGGACGTAATAGTCAGGCTCTCGGTATCCGGCTCCTTTTGATTGTCCTTGTTTTCTCCGGCAATACTGGGCCTGGTGGATACGCAATTGTAAAGCACATGCCTGCGGTGCTTTTTGTCATACAGGAATTCATAGATTAATGCATAGTGCGCTGGTTCTACCTGTGCGTTTTCAATCAGGACTTTATCCTTTTCAGATAAAGATTCCCCAAGGATATCCTGTCTGTACCAATCTGGAATCATCGCGAAATTGACGTCGCCTTCGTAGCCGTTATTAGAAACGGATACATAATAATCAATTCCATCTGCCCGTAGCTTATAGGTATCGCCTTGAGCGGATAAATCCATGCTGATAGCGCCATACATTCTCTTTGGGGTTTCCCATGTAGGTTCATCCCCGTCAGTAAGCATTTTAGCAATATAAACATTGGTGAGATCATAATGAACTTTATTTGTTTCAGTTCCTTCTGGCATTGTTTACACCTCAATTTCATATAGAATTTGGTAACATCGTTCTGTATCGATATAAGTTTCGGTTTTTTCCCAATAAAAAGAGGATAAGGCGTTTTCCACCTTATCCTCACTGTCCGTATCCTTCAGTTTTGTATAGAGCTCAATCTGGATATGATTAATCTTATAATAGACGCCTCCATCCGCGCCAAAATTATTAGAATAAGCGACTAAATAACAGATGAATGGAAGGGGAGGCGCTTTTTCTTCCGGCCAGGCCCGGTATGCCACGGGCAGCCCGGTTGTTGCAAGTAAATTTTCAAGTTGTTCTAATTTCATTTTTTTCGCACCAGTACCTTTACCTTTTTCATCAGTTTTTGTTCAGCGCGGAGTTCAGCAGGCCCGATATGAGGATGTCCTTCCACACGTCCCCCGTTTACCTTGTCATGTCCATGTTCCAGTAAATGAGTTAATTGGTAATCTGTTTTGTTATATACGGTTATCCGGATATCCTCATCATCTTCATACTGGATTTTATCCCGCCATCCTTTCCGGTAACTTCCAGTTAATTCAGGGCTGTTTTGTTGAATATCTTTTTTACATTCTTTTGCGACTTGTTTTACATCCCTTTTTAATCCATCAGTTACCTCCTGATTATAAGACTTTAATTCCTCAAAGAGAGCGGCAGCCCATTCTTCAACGGTTACTTTTCTGCTTGCCACTAGACTCCCGCCTTTCTTTCCAGATAGAGTTCAACGGTTTCATTTCGGCCAAGATATGTACGGTAAATTCCATATCGTACCCCATCTAATTCGGCAATCTGTTCACCGTTGTAGTCTGGTGAAAACATTACAGCGCGGTATTCAGGATTTAAGCCTTTCTTTCCTCCATCAAACCACTCGGACGCGGAAATACTGGAAATATTGCAGAAAATATTGCGAGGCGTTTCTATCGGTACTTGTTGCCCTATACTGTCTGCTGAATAAGTAACGCCGATTAAGGTAAGGACTTTGGATTTATCCATTCTTATCACCCCAGTCGGTATATCCAGTAGCTATTTGCAGCTGGGCTTTTTGTTCATCATAGGAAGCTTTCAGACGTTCATATTCATCAGCTTCTCCAAAGTTTGCTTTGCAATATGTAACTACAGCCCGTATGATAAGGGGATCTGATTCGTCCTCATTAGAAACGCCAGCAATACCAAGGTCGGCCAGCGCCGCGGCAATCAGGTCTTTGATTTCCTCATCAAATGTTGTAGTAGTTATCCTCAGCGCAAGCCTGACCTTTTCAAGCATTCTTTTTTGTCCTCGCTTTCGATAATTTTGCTTTTGGAGTAAATGTGGATACTGCAATATCTTCATTAATCACGCCAACGGGCTTACCATATAAGCTCTGACTTGCCGCTGGGATTTCTATGTCAGAGCTTATTAACCCCCCGATTTAGACCACTTCACAAATGCCTTTGGATCTTCCAGGCCCGCGTCAAATAAAGAATAGCCCACAAAGATTCTGTTCAATGTTTTTGACTCAATTTGAGGGGTAACGTCAAAGAGAATAAATTCATTTGACAAAATTTTCTGTGGATATCCCACATAGAAGGTATCGTCAGGGATATTGGAATCCCGCTTAATCAGGGTCCCGTAAATCCGGCCTTCCACCAAGGGATCATTCATAGCGGAAGGAATAAACAGCTTATCCCCTTTTGTAGTTTCCAGCCCCGCGAGAGTATTCCAGATAAAATTACTGTTTGCATACAGTACTCTTGTCCCGGAACCTCGCAGCAATCCCAAAGCCTTTCTGATTTCAGCGTCTGTGCAGGAGGCGGCGGAAATAATGTTGCCAGAATCAATACCGACAGTTCCCGATTTGCCAAGCTGTCCGATAATATAAGTTTCCTTTGCCACGCTAATGCGTTCGGCCAAATGGCTCACAACCCAATCCTCAAACGCCTGAATGGACTGGAACTGCATTTTCCGGCTCATAACAATATGCTTTTTAATTTCCACGCCGGGCAGGTCGATAGAATCAAAGTTATCCTGCTCATCGTCATTTGCGACGCCTTCCGATACATTTTTCGCGTCACCCGCGGCAATATCTGTCAGGCGGGGGACAGAAAAGCCATATCTGAAATTGGTTTTATAGGAATCATCATAAATAGGGGAATCATTGTCAATCAAAGTGACAATCCGGTTCAAAATTTCAGTGGGGACAACTTCTCCAGTATTAGCGGTTGTAAAGGTAAAGGCTGCCCGCTCTTCTTTTGTCATATCTCCAAAGATTTTGTTGCCTTTGGCATCTACGGCTAGATTCTTCAGCCATGCGCTTCTATACTCCGGGCTGGAAGCATCATAGCGCTTTTCGGTTCCCATATCGGAATGGAAACGTTTCACGACTTCCCCGGCGCTTCCTTGAGAAACTGCATCTTTAACGCGGTTGCGCTTTTCCGCTTTTTCAATTTCAGCCTTTTCAGTTTTCAGGTTACGGACTTCAAGCTCCAGGGCATCAATATCCGCTCCATCGTTTTCAAGCTCGGCGGAAATTTCAGACAACCGGGCTTCAATTTCTTTCATTCGTTCCATTTTTTACACCTCAATCATAAGTTTTATTTTTTTTATTTTCTGCGTTCTGGCCTCCGCCGCTTTCGATTTCTCAGCCTCCGCTGAAAAATAGGAACGCGCTGAAATATTGGTGGCGTCGTATGCGGGTAAGTCTACAGCTGCAACATCAAACAGCCGGTTAATACCAAGAACACGGCGCATATGTGTATCGCGGTCATAGGAATCCTCCGATACCGTAAACGCGAACGACATCTTATCTATGTATCCACCTTTAATTTCTTCATAGAGGCGGCGGCCTTCCTCCGTCCCGGATAAATCCGCTTTAATACGGAGCCCGGTTGCGTCAACAGATAATTCCAAAGTTCCATTCTTGGTTCTTGCCACTGGTTTGCCCTGATGGTTATAATTCATGACTACATCTGACATTTCTGTTTTTTCAAATGCGACCGCGTCAATTTCTTCTTTATAATCCACGCCATCATAGCTGTATAAAACAGTAGGGGAATTAAAAATAGCGGCATAGCCTTCGACGTTCATTTCTCCTTCAGATATCCGCATTTCAAACGCGCGGTATTCCCTGTCTTTACTGATCATTACCGGTTTTATCTCCTTCCGTGTTTATAACTTTGTTGTTTGTTTTATCAGAAGAATTGTAGTATTCTCCTCGGATTACATGGATATCTCCACCTTTAATAGATGGCAGATTCCAAATCTCTCTGGCTTCGTTAATACTCATGATGCCTCTGTCTACCATCTGCGCGGATACATTTAATTTATCTGTATTGCTCATATATTGCAGCCTGTTTGCTGTAGCCATTAAAAAAGAGCCGGAGGCACGCTCCCGCTCTGTAAAAAACATTTTTGTCGCCACATCCGAAAATTGAATGGCAAATGGTTCAATAGCGCCTTCATAAAAAGCACTCCAGGCATCTCCATAGGCTTTATTTTGAATAATATCGGTGTTTACTCCAAAATAATCATATACATTTTCTTTAATAGCGTTCATTTGTTCTGCGTCGATAACAAAGGGATTTGATTTAATCTGCTGGATTTCCGAATAGGTATTAGGGAATAGGAGCACACCTCCTTCGTCCTGAAGATTTTCTCTGGTAAACCGTTTTCGCTCTTTTGCCAAATCTTCCGGTTTTGAGAAGTTATTTACCCTTGCCATAAATCGAAAAGTAGCAGAGCTTTTTACTCCTTCAGCGATTCCCTGATTTTGGATATTAATCAAGTCCATTGTAGGCGTTAACGCGGCATTAGGCTCTCCAAAGAAATCATCCGAATATTGGAATTTTGTCATAATGCCGCAGCTTTCAAACTCAATGGCGGCATAATCTCCATTCTGAAATTGATATCTGAGCCAAGGCTCGCCATCCACGTTAATAATTTCGCATAAAGAGGGGAGAATGGGATACATTCCGGAAGGCTCCCCAAAATAGTCCTGAACCGGTACAATAAACGCGGTGTTTTGCACGTCAAGAATTGTGGAAAGCCTGTACAAAAACTGTCCCCAGGTTTGCCATTCATTGGGCCCGGTTTTTAATTTGGTTTGCAATTTTGGTTTTGCGCTTCCCTGGATGGTTACAGCAAGCTTACTGATATGTGTTGCCTTGGAATGAATAGCAGCCCTCACCAATTCACTTTCATATATACAGCCGCCCCAGCTTGTAAAAATAGGAGCGTAAGCGGTCAAACTTTCAAAGAATCCATCGGAGGCTTTGGAAGGATTTGGCCGTTTAAATATTTTTTGAAAAAGTCCCAATTTTTTATTCCTCATTTCTAAGCTGTTCGCCGATTTCAGTATAATATTTTTGTCTGACGGTCATTGCGTCCAATAAAGCGGCTCCTCCGTCAATGTGGTCGTTAACAGTCATTTTTACGGGTTTGCTTCTTCCGCTTTCTGCTTCTGTTTTTAAAGCCATATTCAAAAGATGAATTTTTAAAAGATCAT
>JAHZIE010000068.1:8684-12068 GCA_019419895.1 Clostridiales bacterium
TTATCTCCGATAGCAAAAGCTCCATCTTTCATTAATCCCTCCGTTTCCCGTATTACAGGGGTCAGATTATATCCTTGAAATACATCGTCCATGTGAAAACCATATTGTTTCATATCTTGCACAAGATATTGCGCCGTATATCTGTCATATCCTACTTTTAAAGGATAAATTTGATATTCTTCAATCAACATGCGGAACCAATTAAAACAGTCATGATAATCCACAAAATTGTCACCTGATAGTGTCAAAATCCCTCGTTGGACATATGCCGAATATGGTAGGCCGTCACGGGCCGTTGCTTCTTCCAGCTTTTCAGCCGGAAGGAAAAAGCAGGCGAATACATACAGACGGCTATTCTTTTCAATAATGACTGTACAAGCTGTTAAGTCGGTAGTACGCGAAAGGTCGATACCTCCGACACAATAGGTATTTCTGAAGTTTTCAAGGCTAAGATGCGTCCCGCCCGCCTTATCTATAGCTTGGGTGGATAACCATGCTTGGGAGCTGTTTTGTTTAATATTACAGTATTTAGTGAGAAATTCGGCTTTCTTTGATAGGCTCCCTTCCGCAACCGCTATTTCTTCAAGCAAATAATCAACTGATACAGAAACCCCAAGGTTAGGATTTGATTTGCGCAGTTCGTTAATATCGTTCCATTTTTCGATATCGTCTATCATATATAAAAATGGAGCTAATCTGCGTTCCCGGCTGTCTCCCAGAAGGAAGCGGGTTGACCTTTTTATCAGTTCGTCATAAATTCCCTCATTGATATATCCGCTGGTAGAAATAGAGAGGATTAAGGGCTGTTTCCTTGCGCCTAACGCCGATTTCATAACTTCATATTGTTTCAACCCCTGTTCTGGAGGCCAGCTTGCTATTTCATCGCATATGGTGAGTTGTGGGTTATATCCATCGCTCTTTTTTGCGTTGAACGCGATTTTCTTTACGCTGCTGTTGGTAGATTCTATGAAATAATCAGATTTTCTGGGTTTGATAAGTGCGGAAAGTTCCGGCTCCTTTTGAATAGTTTGCCAGAACGCGGAATAGACCAAATCAGCCTGGTCAAGCTTAGGGGCTACACAAAATACTTTAGCTCCATATTCTCCATCCAAGTAAACGCAATAGGCGATAATAGCCGCGGCGAACAATGTTTTACCGTTTTTCCGTCCAATAATAATAACAATTTCCCGGAACGTCCTTAATCCATTTGAATCCAGAATTCCAAAAATCACTGATATAATAGCCTTCTGCCATAGTTCTAGTTTTAATAAATCGTCACGGCCTTCACAGTGGTGGCAAAACGTTTCAATAAATTTTATCGCCTTATTTGCTTTTTTCTGATTAAAAAAAAAGGACTGTTTTTCCAGTCCCTTCACAATATATTCAAAAAACAGGCGTACCCATTTTCCAACTATTACACTGCCATCTTGCATGGCCTGATAGTACGCCAAAATATAATTATTCATCTGACATCAATTCTTCCAGTTTACTCCCCGTTTTGCTGAGAGGCGTCAATTCATTCAGCTGTTTTATGATTGCCTGATAGTTTTTATCGGTCGCGGTAAAAAGTCGGGCTGATGGGCGTTCCCTTTCATATGGATCTGTTTTTTCAGATTGGCTGAATAGTTCAGTCTCTCCATTTTTTTGAATATCTTCCCAGAGCTGATCTAAACGTACTCTTAATCGGGCGGCCTGTACAATTAAGCCCTGCGCTACAGCAAACACATTAAATGGTAAATCTTTATAGATTTCTGTTAATCTTGTTATTTCAGATTTTTCCGTTATTTTTTTTGACAAATTACTGCCTCCTTTCACTTATTTTGGCAGGGGGGTATGTGTGCCGGGAGAGGAATTTCTATCTCCAAACATCGGTCTCCTGAACATTATAAAAATTTTTAAATAGGGGGGGACTCATAGAAAAAATCTTTACACAATTCAAAATTTTTTGCATGTCTAATATCGCTTGTAAATCCACAAAATCCACTATCTACTGTGCATCGATTGCATTTCCTACGATCGCACACATACATAATCCGTGAGTTGCTTGCAGCTTGCTCCATATCTTTGATTTTGGAACGGTAATAGTCAATTTCCTCCGTGAGTTCCTGTATGACATATACAAGATTATCTGTGTTTATCCCCATTCTTTTTAATCTTTTCATAGTATCTTTATATCTGTCATTATCTGTCATATTTTTACTTTCCCCATGTCATCAACTTTATATCTCTTTTGTGTTCCGTGAGCCTTTCCGTGGCAGTCACGGCATAATAGTTCCAGATTATCCCAGGATAGACTTATTTCCGGATTGTTAATATTATCAGGTGTTAATTCCTGCTTGTGATGTACAATTTCACCAGGTTTATATATACCTTTTCTTAAACATTCTTCGCATAATCCTCCTGTGCTTTTAGCATAAGCATCTCTTGTATATTGCCAAGCTTTAGATTTATAGAACCCTTTTGAATAGTCCTTTGCCATTCGTCAATATCTCCAAGCAAAAATAAAAGCCCGCACCATTTAATACAGGCTGAAAAATATTTAAAAAGTTTTGGAAAAAAGGTTGACATATAGTGCACTATATGATATAATATAATCAATGAGAGAGAGGTGATAAAAACGAGTAAAAAGAAAAGCGAAAAGCTTTCCAAAAAGGAAATTGCAGAGCTGATAATTAAAGCGGTTGCCTCCACAGCGGCATTAATAACAGCAATAGCAAATCTCCTGAAATAAGAAAGCTGAGGGAGCCTAAAAACTCCCTCCCCCGTAAGGGGTTTCGCTTAAATATATTATATCAGAAAAAAGGAGGAAAGCCAATTGAAAAAGAATGATTTTTGGTTTTTAAATTTAATTGTCTGGTTAATCATCGGAATTAGTATGGACTGGAGCTTCTGGATTTGCATCGTGGTATCTATTAATGCAATTATAGTTCTTTTGGATGTGGTTGTGAAAATATATTTGCATAGAAAGGGAAAATCAAATGGAGAATAAAAATTATTTACCTCAAAAAAAGTATTTAGACAATTCAAGAAAGCAGTTGAGAGTTTGGGTTGAAAATGAGAAATATGAACAATTCAAAAATAAAGTAGCTCAAAATGGGAAAAGTATTTATGAAGTGATTAACAAGTTTATTGAAGAATATTGTAGAGAGGAATAAAAAGGAAAGCCGCTGGCCGTCCACAAAAACGGCTGGCGGCCTTTTGTCATTTCTTCAGTATATACTCTAGCATACCTTAAATATAACATTCAATAACATTTTATAACATTCTATAACATCTTGCTGATAAAATATAATGCATGCCCGTGAAGCCTACAAATATGGACATACGAATAATTCATATCCACAGCAATCTGCTCAAAGGTTTTCCCAAGGATATAGCGCTCAT
>JAHZIE010000069.1:0-8244 GCA_019419895.1 Clostridiales bacterium
CGCAACATACAGATACTCCAATCCGGATCAGAAGAATACAAATCCTTGAGAATTTCTTCGATCATATACTTTGTGCGGCCGTAGGGATTGGAGACATCTCCTGTTTTCATGTCCTCCACCAAAGGAGAAACTCCAGTCATGCCGTACACGGTGGCGGATGAGCTGAAAACCAGATTTTTCACATTGAACTCTTTCATAACCTCAAGCAGAACAAGGGTGCCGGTGATATTATGATGAAAGTATTCCAGAGGCATCCGGCAGGATTCCCCGACAGCCTTCAGACCGGCAAAATGGATAACGCCCTCAACCATATTTTCCTTAAAAATTTTCTTTAGACCTTCTCTGTCCAGAATGTCACATTCGTAGAATTTCAGCTCTTTTCCTGTTAGTTCTTTGACACGGTTCAAGGATTCCGTACAGCTGTTGCAAAGATTATCCACCACAACAACCTCATATCCATGATTCAACAACTCCACACAGGTATGGCTGCCGATAAATCCAGCGCCACCAGTAACTAAAATGGACATAAATCCACCTCCAAAAATATTGGCTATTTTTTAGTCTGCCAAGAAAACAGAGAGATAAACCCCTTGTTTTCTTCTATTTCATTTTAGTAGTAAAAGGATATGGTGTCAATTCTATTGGCAAAGTTGCTACAAAAATCCAATATTTTGTAACAAATAGGAAAGGTTCATGACAGGAAACAGAACTATTGTACGATACTGTCGGGCTGTTTATTGTGGCTTTTTGAGGGATGAGGATCAGGCATTGGTTATAAATCACATAATTTGGGATGTCCTGCGGCTATTATGAAAAGAATGAATTTTGTTTGGGAAAAATCTATGGTATAATACAATAGATGAAAGTGAGGGATTAATATGGAAGCAGTGAAGAAGAAAATTACATTGGAACAGGTTTTGCATGATAGTGAAATTAATACTTATATCGCCATGGGAAACCAGATACTTGGCGTGATAGGATTTACAGAGCATGGGTTTGCCCATGCCAAACGGTCTTCTGATCTCGCGGCACAAATTCTCAAGGAGTTGGGATACGATAAGAGAACCTGTGAGCTGGCGGCGATTGCGGGATATATGCACGATATTGGCAATGTCTGCAACCGGATCGACCACGCGCAGAGCGGAGCGGTGATGGCGTTTCAGATTTTGAGCCGGATGGAAATGCCTCCGGAGGAAATCGCCCAGATCATTGCTGCTATCGGTAACCATGATGAGAATACGGCTTTTGCTGTCAATCCAATTGCCGCCGCCCTTATCCTGTCAGATAAAAGTGATGTACGCCGCACCAGGGTGAGAAATAAGGAAACAGTGTCCAATGATATCCATGATCGTGTCAACTACGCGGTAGAAGAGTCGGGATTGAAAATAGATAAAGAAAAAGAAACTATTATTTTATCCATTTCTATTGATACTTCCATCTGCCCTGTGATGGAATATTTTGAAATTTTTCTTTCCCGTATGGTGCTTTGCCGCCAGGCGGCTTCTTATTTAGGACTCACTTTTGAACTGATTATCAACGGTACCCGCCTGCTGTAAAGGGGAAGGAGGGAGACACGGGAAATGAAGAAATATCAGTATATTTTACTTGATTTGGACGGAACACTGACAGATCCTGCCCAAGGAATTACCAATTCGATCTGCCATGCATTAAAGCATTGGGGAATGGAAGAGTCTGACAGAAACAAGTTGTACCGGTTTATCGGGCCGCCTCTGAAACAGTTTTTATCAACTATTACAACTTTTCTCCGGCACAAGCGGAGGAAGCGGTGGCGCAATACAGAGAATATTTTTCGGTAAAGGGTATTTTCGAAAATCTTCTTTATCCCGGCATCCCGGAATTGCTGCAGACTCTCTGTGAGCAGAAGAAGCGGGTTATTCTGGCGACCTCTAAGCCTCACATATTCGCGCGCAGAATTTTAGAGCATTTTGATCTGCTTCCTTATTTTACTGAAATTTCCGGCAGTGAATTAGACGGAAGCCGTGTAGAGAAAGCAGAAGTCATATCCTATGCCCTTTCGCAGGCCGGGGTGGAAAAAGGGGAATATACATCTGTGGTGATGGTGGGAGATCGAAGCTATGATATGGATGGAGCAGAAAAAAACGGCATTGATTCGGTTGCTGTATTGTACGGATATGGTTCTAAGGAGGAGTTGGCTGGGGCTAGACCGACTTTTATGGCTGAAACCGTGACGGAGCTGAGCAGAATACTCTGTGGAGATATGTAACAGAATCCAAATTCACGCTTATTCGTGGAAGGGAGCATTCCTATGAGAACAATAGCTGGATATATTTTAAATATGATTCCTTACATATTCGTAGCAATACCAGTTTATGTAATTGTAAGATTTATAATTTTACATTACAGCAAGAAAGATTTTTATTGGCGTCACGAGCTCACTCTGCTTATATTTATTTTATTTATCGTAGGTTTAACCTCACAAACGATAATTCCCAAATTTGAATTTGGTATTAATGGCTTTGGAATCGTAAAAAGTGGAAAATATAGAATAAACCTCATTCCATTTAAAGTTTTGTTTGAAACTTATCATGAAGTTTTTGTCCATGGCAATATCAATTATTTTTTGATAAACTTTTTAGGTAATATAGTTATGTTTATTCCACTCGGATTTTTCGTCCCCTTATTATGGAATATATCTAACAAAAAAGTCTTGTTCATCGGCTTCGGCTCCTCGCTGTTTATAGAATTTTGTCAAATATTTTTAATAAGAGGAACAGATGTTGATGATTTGATGTTAAATACCCTGGGAACCCTGTTTGGCATCTGTCTATATAAAATTTTTACAAAAAAATTCAGTCACTTTAAAAGCAAGGTTCAAAAATCTCCTCTTTCTTAAAATGAGAAAATTAAGCTTGAAGCACAAGAAATGGTTTATGGGTTGTAAAGACTCATAAGCCATTTTTGATATGAATTTGAAGTGAAAGCGGAACAGCGCAAGTTTTATGGAAGTAAATATCCCCCGGCAAAGCCGGAGGCTTTGCAAAGACGCCTGAAAGAGCAGCGCCCGCGGGCGCTTTTTTGCGGCCTGACACCCGCGAAAGGCTTGCTACTTGCTGCCTGTAAACGGGTCCGCGTATTCCTTAAGCGTCAATTGATCGCGCAACGCGCATCTTATTTAAGTTGTTTTTGTATGTACTCCGCAATCTTCTTTGTGTTCTTCCCAACTGTATCCATGTAATATCACCGGCACCAGAAACTTCGGTTTCCGTATTTGTATTTCAAATTTCCGTGTTTCTCGTGGGTGAGAATGCCGCTCTTTCCTTTGAGAAAACCCATGAATCCCGCCACACTTTCTTTCGGCGGGATTTCTGCCCGCGTATGAATGTTCTCCCTCTACTATTTGGATTCCTTTCCAGCTACATAATTCCCCCAGAATTTTCCCGTTCTCCGCTTTGTGTTCTCCGCAGAATATTTTTCGCCGGTATTTTGGCGCGAACACGATATGATATTTACAGTTCCATGTTGTACGCGCTAAACTCTTATTGTCATTCGTCATCGAATGTCCTCCTTTTGGTATTCCAGCGCGGTTGTCAGGCCGCGCTTTTATCTTACCAAAAGGAGTTTTTATTTCCTGCTCTCCGCTCATGCTTTTTGAACCCCAGGCTCAGCCGGGGGGCTCTTACAAAAATGAAAAAACCGGGAACCGCCATTTTATCAATGGCAGATCTCGGTTTTTGGCGAGGCTAAAATCAGTCTCGTTTGAAAAGAGATAGAGATGTTTGCTTCCAGTACAAAAAAACACAGGTATATTTCTATTTTCTTAGAACAGTATTGAGCTCCTTTCCTGCTTCGCGGGGAATAGGGGAGAGGAAGGAATGAAAACGTCCTTAAAAGTTTACAGGTATTTGCCATTCCAGCGTGGAGAAACTTCTTCGACAGGCTTTCCCTTCAACAGACTTTCCCTGACATTCAGAATTCTCTGGTTGCGGCTTCCTCGAAAGACGAGATCAAGGGTTCGCTGAGACAGCAGAAAAGGGCCGTCAATTAAAATATCAATTGTTTCCAAGAGCTTTCGCTGCGCTACAGTACCGTTGGAAAAAAGCTCCTCAAAGGTATATCCGGTATAACAGGCAACCTCATAGCCTTCCGATTTCAGCAGAGCGGCCAAAATAGAAAATCCTTCCGCTTGGCTGAAGGGCTCCCCTCCGGAAAACGTGACGCCTCTGACCAGAGGATTTTTTTTGATGAGGGCAAGAATCTCCTTTTCCTCTATCGGGGTTCCTCCCTCAAAGGGCCATGTAGAGGCATTGTGGCAGCCCGGACAGTGGTGGGGGCAGCCTTGGCAGAAAATGACGGCCCGGATTCCCGGGCCGTCGACGATGCTGTCGCTGAGAATATCCGCAATCTTAATCATGGCTACCAAGACCATGCTTGACCCGGTCATGCTCTTCGGCTTTTTTAGCGTCGTTCCACTTGTCCATAGTGCCGACCAGATACCCGGTAATCCGACGAATACGTTCAAAAGCAACGTCCTTGCCCAAAGCAGCGTTTTGTTTTACATCCATTTTTATTTCCTCCTAACTTGTTCATTGAATGATTCTTATTCATATCCATAAAACTGGGTGACCTCAGGATACATTTTCCGCAGCTCGCGGATTCGCTCAGGGGATAAAGCTTCCCCCTCATGGCGTCCGCAGCGGGGACACACATCTCCAATCACGCCCACATAGCCGCACACAGGATCCCTGTCCACAGGATGATTAATGCTTCCATATCCGATACCGGCGTCGTGCATACAACGGATAACAGCTTCAAAGGCTTCCACATTGTTGGCGGTATCGCCGTCCAGCTCGACATAGCTGATATGTCCCGCGTTGGTCAAAGCGTGATAAGGCGCCTCAATGCGAATTTTGTCGAAAGCGGAAATGGGGTACCAGACGGGAACATGGAAGCTGTTAGTATAATATTCCCTGTCGGTGACGTTTTTGATCTCTCCATAGCGTTTTCTGTCCATACGGACAAACCGGCCGGAAAGTCCTTCCGCAGGGGTAGCCAGAAGGGTGAAATTCATTTTCATTTCACGGCTTTTTGCGTCACAGTATTCGCGCATATGCCGGATAATTTTCAGCCCCTTTTCCTGCGTTTCTGGATTTTCACCATGGTGGTGCCCATAGAGAGAGGTCAGAGTTTCGGCAAGACCAATAAAACCAATGGATAAGGTTCCATGCTTCAGCACTTCTCTCACAGTGTCATTCGGCCCTAATTTATCTGAATCAAGCCAGATCCCCTGCCCCATCAGGAAAGGATAGTTATAGACATGCTTGTTTGCCTGAATTTCAAACCGATCCAAAAGCTGCTGGGCTACTAAGGCCATCATTTGATCCAGCTTTTCAAAAAAAACATCTTCATTCCCGTGGCTTTCAATTGCCAGACGGGGGAGGTTGATGGAGGTAAAGCTGAGATTACCACGGCTGTAGCTGATTTGACGTTCCGGATCATAAACATTTCCCATGACCCTGGTGCGGCAGCCCATAGTGGCCACCTCCGTTTCCGGATGGCCGGGCTTATAATACTGCAGATTAAAGGGACTGTCCAGAAAGACATAATTGGGAAAGAGGCGTTTCGCGCTTACCTTACAGGAAAGTTTAAAGAGATCATAGTTGGGATCCCCCTCATTGTAATTGACCCCTTCCTTTGCTTTGAAAATATGGATGGGGAAGATGCAGGTTTCTCCATGGCCAAGCCCGGCATCCAGCGCGAGAAGAATGTTTCGTATGGCCATACGCCCTTCGGGACTGGTATCTGTCCCATAGTTAATAGAGGAAAAAGGGGTCTGCGCACCGGCGCGGCTGTGCATGGTGTTTAAATTATGGACAAAGCCCTCCATGGCCTGATAGGTATCTCGATCCGTATTTTTAATCGCGCGGCGGCGGGCCACATCGATCAAATGACGCGCCTTTTCATGGGAAAGGCGGGGATAAGCCTGTAAAATCCGCTCGGCAAGAGAACTGTCAAAGGCTTCCACGTTGGTTTCCATCCTTGGGCCCTCTCCCAGATGAGCACTGACTTCCTGAATCAAAGCCTTTACAGATTCGCTTTCGTCCTCCAAATCTAAAGCGTCCTCAATAGATTCTGCCAGCTTACGGCTATAAGCCTTTGCAAAGGACTTTTTTATTCCGAGTGCCATGCCGTAATCGAAATTGGGGATACTCTGACCGCCGTGCTGATCGTTCTGATTGGACTGGATAGCAATAGCCGCCAAGGCGGCATAACTCTGAATGCTTTGAGGCTCGCGGAGAAAACCATGACCAGTGGAAAAACCGCCCTGGAACAAGCGGATAATATCGATTTGGGTACAGGTGGTGGTCAGGCTGTAAAAATCAAAGTCATGGATATGAATATCTCCCTCCCGGTGGGCCTTAGCCTGCTCGGGGGTGAGAAGATAGGCTTCGTTATAGGCTTTTGCTCCGGCTGTACCGATTTGAAGCATGCTGCCCATGGCAGTATTGCCGTCAATATTGGCGTTATCACGCTTCATATCGCTTTGACGCGCATCCACATTTGTGATTTCGTCAATTGTTTTCATCAGGGAAGTATTGGCCTCACGGATACGTGTCCTCTGAGCGCGATAAAGGATATAAGCCTTTGCGGTATCCTCGAAACCCGCTTTCATTAATTCACGCTCAACGGCATCCTGAATTTGCTCAATTCTCGGCGGTTCATTTTCCCTGGCGTTTTTTTCAAGCTCGCCGTGCACGTTGTTGGCAATGCGGACAGCATCCTGAATATTTCCCTCACCGGTTGCCTCCAACGCTTTGAGAATGGCGTTGGCAATTTTATGTTCGTCATAGAGCACAAGCCGGCCATCTCGTTTCATAATACTTTGTATCATGTCAAATCTCCATTCCTTACCCTATTCTGGACAGCAAATCAGATGCCTGTCAGGTAACACATATCTTGAATACGATATCTATTAAAACACAATATATAGTTATTGTCAAGGCGGGGCACTGTAAAAAAACAAAAAATTTTTATTTTGTAAATTATAAAAATTTCAACAGATTTAATTATATTTTAGAAATGTAACGCGTAAAAATCACACTGTTTCATAAAGGAAAAACAAGGGATATGGGATTTTTAAGCTTTTTTTAAAAAATAAACCTGAAAATTGTGAATCAAATGAAAATGAAAGGAATTGGTTGCTAAAAAAGCAAAACCACTATATCTTGTGGTTTTGCTTTTTCATACAGGAAGGCAGCTGCCATTTTTCAGTGTTTGACCGAAAAATGGTATGTTGGCAAACTGAAAATTCTGTTATGCGCTTCCAAGAATATATAAATTAGGATCAGAGGAAAAGCCTTTCAAATTGTACTGAATCAGGATATCGGTGATATTCTTTTCCTGGATGATAGGATGCAGGGGAGCCTTCATATATCTAAGATCCACCATAATAATTTCCTCGTAATCTGTTAACAGCATTTGGACAAAGGTATTGGCGTAGGAATCCTTAATGAGCATAAGTCGTTTTCCATTGCTGACCCCAGTGGAAATGGAAACCAAGGGCTGATTTCCATCGAGATAGACGGGATATTTATCCCGTCTATTTAAATATTTTGTTTCATAGATGGTATCTGTTACCCTCTGTCCTAAATTATAATTGACGGTTAAAGCGCCAAGATTCTTTGGAAACATAGCAGTCATAACATCCGGCCGGACGGTGAAAAGATTGGCTTTGGAATAGGTGCTGCCTAAAAAGCTGTTGCTGAGCTCCTGTTGCTCAAAATCATCAATGGAACGGCAGGAAATTCCCTCACTTTCCCTCCAGGACTGATAGGCGTAGTAGGCTCCTAGGGAGGTCCAATGATGATCTGTCCGGTAGTAAATATATTCTCCGTTATGGGCCGCTAAGGCACCACGTACATCCACAAAACCAGACAGCGTCTGTTGCGCCTCTAGAAGAAGCTCCGCCTGGGACAGCTCTGGAGTATAAGGGAAAAGCTTTCCACTGTAAATGTCGGAAGCTGTTGGCACGAGCATGGTCTGAACCTGTATTTGATAACGGGCCATACACTCCTCTTCAAATTCTTTGATATATTCCAGATTGGACTGATATAAAGAGCGATCCACCGAATCAAACATTTCAATCAGGGAACCGTCGCTGGCGAAATACACCCCTCCCGAATCCTTTTTGCCCATCCATTTTTCAGACAGGGTTTTCACGCCGACCCATTGATCCCTTCCGGCGAATTGCTCGGCGACATCGGA
>JAHZIE010000069.1:8254-11989 GCA_019419895.1 Clostridiales bacterium
GTACTCAATACCGTCAATATATTCCCCATTAACAAGACTGTTCCAGGAAAAATCCGGCATGGAGGCGAGATAACGGCTTTCCTGCTCTGAGAAGGCCCGATCGGGCGTAAAGAGATTCCACAGGGACAAGCCTCCCAGCAGGACCACAAAAAAGATGACATATATTTTTTTCTTCATTGTTGTTTCCTCCATTAAAAACGGAAATAGAGAAAAGGATTATAGGTACTGTCAACCAGATAGGCGGTGGACAGCAAAAAGAGGAATGCCGCTGTGCAGCAGGAAAAAATAAGGGGAAGGGAAGTAAAACGGGAAAGCCTGCCTAATAGCTTTTTAGCGGCTTCAGCTGGAAGAGGAGTGCTCCCCAAAATAAGAATAACCAGAAGAAAAAGATTGGAAACCAGCAGATAAATTGATGTGTTATCTGCAAAAGGCAGCCCTCCGGCGCCGAATAAATAACCCATATACCGCATTCCCTGCGGCAAAGAATCGAAAGCAAAAATCACCCAGCCAAACAGAACGGCCAGAAGGGTATAGACATGGCTCAGCCATCCAGGCGCCTTGTTAAGCCAATTGGAAAGGAAAAACTTTTCAATGAGCAGAAGGACGCAGTAATAGGCGCCCCAAATAAGAAAATTCCAGCTAGCGCCGTGCCAGATTCCGGTGAGCAGCCACACGACGGCGATATTACGGATATGCTTTGACGGGCCTTTCCGGTTTCCTCCCAGAGGGAAATATACATATTCCTTAAACCATGTTCCCAGTGAGATATGCCAGCGGCGCCAGAACTCCGTGATGCTTTTGGAGATATAAGGGTAATTGAAGTTCTCCAAAAACTGGAATCCAAACATTTGGCCAAGACCGATGGCCATATCGGAGTAGCCGGAAAAATCAAAGTAAATCTGGAAGGAAAAAGCCAGTATGCCCAGCCAAGCGGCCAAAACACTCATTTCGGATATTTCCATAGCGGAAATCTGAGACCAAAGCAGTCCGATATTATTGGCGAGAAGAACCTTTTTTCCAAGTCCTGTGACAAACCGGCTGATGCCTTTTCCAAAGAGATCAGTATTTTCCCGGCGGCTGTCGAGCTGTTCGGCCACAGTAGAATAACGGACAATAGGTCCCGCAATCAGTTGGGGGAAAAGAGCGACATAAGCGCCGAAGCTGATGATGTTTTTCTGCACCTTGGCGTCTCCACGATATACGTCAATAGTGTAGGACATTGTCTGGAAGGTATAAAAAGAAATCCCGATAGGAAGCGCTAGATGAGGAAGAGGAACGTGACTGCCGAACAAAAGATTGAAATTTCCTATCACAAAGTCGCTGTATTTGAAAATACCCAGCAAGCCCAGATTGATGATGACGGATGAAACTACAAACAGCTTTGCTTTCTTTGTGCCACGGTATTTATCAACGAAAAAGCCGTGAATATAATCTACCAGTGTTGAGAAAAACATAAGGACAACATAAACAGGTTCTCCCCAGGCATAAAAAACGAGACTGAAGAAAAACAGGATTCCATTTCTGATTTTCTTTGGGGAAATATAGTATGCCAGCAATACGAGGGGGAGAAAATAAAACAAAAAAGTAATGCTGCTGAAAACCAAAGTTCCGCGCCTCCCGTCACAAAGATATTTTAATCCGCGGTTTTCCACAACGGTCGACCGAGGCATAAAAAACAAGGGGTGCCAAAACACCCCCTGTTTCATGTTCCGGCAGTTAAGCGAAGAGCGCCTGGAATGCGTCAACGCCCTTTTGTACCTCTGCTTCAGCGAACTTCTGCGCATCCTCTTCAGAAGCATCCATATCTTCATTGACAGCGCCGGCCAGAAGGAAGCAGACTGTATCTCCGTTTCTCAAAACCTGGGAAGCATTGACCTTTGCGATATTTGCAGGATATGTCATGGAATTTTGAATCATATTTTCCCTGATTTTTTTCAATTCAGCCTCCACATCGGCACCTTTTCCCTCAACAGCTTGGACGACAACAATTCTGTCAGGATGGAAGCCGATTGTGGGCATCATTCCCTTCATTTCCTTTACTATATCAGAAGGAACAGGGAATTCTATTTCCATCATTTCTGCAGGGATTTCTGTATCTGCAAGAAAATCGTCTCCATAAGCCTCTTTTATAGCGGTTAAAACCTCGTCAACGGAGACCTCCTTGACCGGCTGGGAGGATGAGGACTGTCCGTTGTTCCCATCAGAGGAGGAAGAACCGCCGTTGCCGGAGCATCCGGCCAGCAGAGCAGCCGCAAGCGTCAGCGCCAATATCATAGAAATTATCTTTTTCATTGTACAATACCATCCTTTTTTATTATGATAGAGAAACCAACTCTTTCAGTTTCTCTGCGGAGTATACCTGCCCCTCCCAATTTTCATAAAGGCCGTCATTGTTCAGGAAAAAAGCGTCCATCAAATAAAAATCGGGGGACGAGGCGACAAAAACAATTACCGAATCCGAATCGGAAGGGAAAGAGAAATTTTTTGTTTCTCTGGAAACAGCCGCCGCCAGTTCTTCTGTATAGCTGCCCCTCCAAATCTCGGCTATCTGTAGCTGCCCTTGGCTGTCCGCTCTCAGAAGAAGCACGGATTGAGCTTGTGAAACCAGCTCCTGAGGCGTCCGCCTGGTGGAAAGAGTGGCGGGAGCGGGTGCTGTCCCGGTTTGAGATTGGGGTACAGCGCTAAAATAAAAAAATGTACCCAATAAAAAGACAGCGGCGGCAGCGGCGGAAAAACGCCTGACAGGAAAAGAAATGAACTTTTTTTCTTTTGGTTTTTCCTGTGTCATATTTTTTGCCTTTTGATATATTCCGTCTAAAAATTCACGATCTGTCTTCAATACAAAAACCTTCTTCCTTCATGATTTGCTCCAGGCTTTTGCAGGCTCTGTGAACCAGAACCCTGACAGAAACCTCGGTATGTCCCAAGATCTTGGCCGTCTCTTTTACAGAAAAGCCCTGCAGTTTGGTTAAGACCAGGGCCCTGCGGTAATTTTCAGGCAGCCTTAGAAGAGTATCCTTTATCAGGAGAGCGTTATGCTTGGAAAATACCAGGTCTTCCAAACTTTTCTGATCCTGCGGGTCGGCCTCTTCTAGGGAAATATGACTTTGGGAGGACTGCCTGCGGATGAAATCAACGGCACGCCGCTTACCGATGGTAAACAGAAAGGTTTTGAAAGAAAAATCCATATTATATTTTGTGGGATTTACATAGAGATATGCAAAAACATCTTGGGCGATATCTACCGCTTGATAGCAGCAATGGGTATATTGCTGAATAAAGTATACCAAATCCTGCCGGTGCCGAAGCACCAGCGTTTCAAAGGCTCCGATGTCTCCCTTAAGAAAATCCGCATAAAGCTCTTTGTCAGAAATCATAAAGCAGTGCACCCTTTTTGATTACATTTATTATTCGTATGGGGTGATACAAATGTTACACCAAATTTGAAAAAATATCAAATTTTTTTACGATTTCTTACTGAATCAGAGAAGGCATTCTAAAAGAGGAAACGGTCATATCACTATTGCAAGGAAAAAGCAAGGCTCGTCATGCAATGTCCTTCCGCCTATTGAGGAAAAAGGACGGAATGTCCTTCCGTCCCGGTACAATGATTTATATAAGCTTTTAAAGCTTCAAATCTCAAATGCGTCAGAAAAAACAAGACCAGCGCACATTGGATAAAAAGTCTTTCAGTGAACTTGATAAAGAGAAAATGAATAATCCCCGTTCAATACG
>JAHZIE010000007.1:0-17443 GCA_019419895.1 Clostridiales bacterium
ATCCCTAGTTTTTCCGCGAAACCGACCCCAACGCCTTGGGAGGAGTGAGCGGGATTGACGGCTTGGCCCGCCAGAATATGAAGATGGGTGGCGTCTTCAAAAAGGAGCTTGGCGATCCGGGAGGCGCCGTCCTGCCGGTCGTGGAGATCCCAGGGAAGGCATTCCCCCTCGGCATACAGCTTTCCTAAGGAAAGCACGGCGGAGAGGGTGAGGGCTCCCTCAGTGGCCAGATCGATCCCTTCTACCCGGGAAATGGCGGGAACCTTCTCCGTGGCGGTATCCTCCAAAAGGACAATAGGCTTATTCAGAAAGCGGGCGGCCGCCTGAACGGTGGTTCCGCCGCAGACAGCATGAAGGCCGGGAGAGGAAAAAAACTGCCGAAAAACAGCTTCATCCATCTCCGGATGCTCAGGCGGCCCGATCATAATAGAAACGACCTGGGGCCTCCGGAGCCGGAAAACTACCGCCGTCGTGTCGTCATCCATGGCTCCGAGGGAAAGATCCTCACATGTCTGCACCACCATGGAAGCAATATGGGAGGCGGAGGAATCCCTCCGGTACCAGCGTTCAAGAAATTCCGCCAGCCCCTGCCGGCCCCAGCCTTCGGGCATGGTTTTTCCAAGTCCCGCGCTGGTAACGCCGTCGCTGCAAAGGACAAGGATATCGTCCTCCTGAAGAGCGATATGGCTTTCTGTAATTTCCTTGCCGGAGATCAGGCGCTTTTTACCTTCTATGGGAAAAATTTTCCCCTTTCTTAAAAGAATGGCGGGAGGGTTGTCATATTCCGCAAGATACAGGGAAAAATCCTCCCCGGCCTGAAGGGCGGTAAAGGTGGCGTAGGCCATATTCCTCACGCTGCATACAGGGAGGGTAGCGGCAACGGTATCAATGGATTTTTCGAGAGGAACATGGCTTGAGAGGAGGGTGCCAAGGATTTTTGAGGTCAGGGTGGAAAGGATATTCGCCTTGACACCGCTGCCCATCCCGTCGGACAGGACGGCTGTCAGAACTCCCTGCCGCCTTGCGGAGAGAAAGGAATCCCCGCAAAGGGATTCCCCATCTTTATTTTTTCCAGCTTTGGCAAATTCCAGTATGAAATCTTTCATGTCAGCTCTTACCCCCCAAAGGGCCTTGCTCCCCAAGATTTTCCTGGGGGGAGGAGGAGAGGGAGGAATCGGTTTGCTCCAGAGTGACGATATTTTTCAGATCTGTCAGGGCAATCTCCGTTTCCGCGGCCGTTTCTCCCAGAAGGGAAGCAATTTCATGGACAATGCGCAACTGCTTTTCCACAATTTTGTCCGCCAGGCAGGCGGCCGCCTCCTTTTTCTCCGCTGTTTTCAGGCGCCGCTTTGTTTCTTCGGTAATATCACGGAGCAAGCAGACGATCATGGAGCTTTTTTCATCAAAGAGATAAGTTTCTTCCGCATACATCCCATATTTATCCAAATAGCATGTTTTTTTTCTCATCGTCTGGCCCGACGTAAGAAAAGAGACAAATTCAAATTCATCCAAAATGGAGGAAACCGCCTTTCCCACAGCTTCCTGAGGGGAGGAGAGGGAAAACGCGCGGCAGGCGGCCTCATTGATCTGCTGAATGATCAGCTGGGAGTCGACGGTGATAATGGCGTTGGGTGTAATGCTCAGGATTTTGTCGGAAAAGGATTCCGCCCTTTCCTTCATGAAGGGAAGGCACATGCTGATTTCAGCCCGCCCAAGAAAAACCGCCGCGGCTTTATCCCGGCAGGTGGCATAGCCGCAGGCGCCGCAGTTCAGCTCGTCCTCGGGACGGAGCTTCCCCATCCGGCGGAGAATCTGCATAATCTCGTTTTCGGAAGGGGAGCTTTTCTGTCTTGGGGCGGGAAGGAAGGAATGTCCGATCCCTTTAACGGAAGGGGGGGAGAAATCTGCGCGCGCGGGGGAATAGGCGACGCTTTTGACCCTGTTTCCAGCGGCAAGCAGTGAGGGGCGCTTTTGACCTGAGGCGTGGCCTCCCACACAACTGCCGGTACAGGCGCTCATTTCAATGAAGCAGTCAGCCAGACCGCCGGCACAGATTTCTTCCAGGGTTTGAATACAATTTTCAATCCCGTCAACCGCAAAGTAGGAAAATCCCTCGGATTTGTCCATGCTTGCCAAAATTCCGCCGCTGACAGGGAAAAAACGGGAGCGGCGGGGCGGTTCTTCCTCCCGTCCGCCGGAGGAGGAAGGAAACGCTATATTTTCCATCTCTAGCCATTCCCCCAGCTCCTCAAAGGTCAGGGCTAAATCCGTATAGCTTCCCAGCTGGACGCATTCCTCTTTTTTGGAGATGCAGGGGCCGATGAAGACGACACGACAACCGGGAAATTCCTCTTTTAAAAGCTTCGCATGGGTCTGCATGGGGGAAAGGACGGGCGCCAGATAGCCGGACGTCTGGGGATAATATTTTTGAATCAGGGAATTGACGGTGGGGCAGCAGGAGGAAATGATAAGCTTCTGCCCTCGTTCATTGACAAGTCTTTCATATTCGCTTTTTACCAGAAAGGCTCCTTCCGCGGTTTCCCTCGCCTCATAAAAGCCGAGCCGGTGAAGAACCGGGGCAAAGGCCGCAAAGGAGGAAACGGGAAAATTGGCGATATAGGAGGGGGCCACGCTGGCGATAATCCGCTCACCCGAACGGAGCAGGGCCCGTGCCCTGTCCAAATCGCTGCGGACCTCCTTGGCGTTTTGCGGACATACGGAGATGCAGTTCCCGCACAGAATACAATCCGATTCCACAATCTGGGCCTGGTGATGATGGACGCGGATGGCCTTGACCGGACAGTACCGCACGCATTTATAGCAATTCTTGCAGTTGGCTTTTTTAAATTGCAGGATTTCCATGGGAAACCACCCATCTTTCTTTGCATTTGGAGATAACAGTTCAAAAAAGGCCCGGCGCCACACAGGTGGCACAGGGCCTCAGAGAGGACACATCTGCGGGCAGAGCGTCAGGCGGCACGCTTTAAAACCTCATTAGCAAAAAATTCCGCGGTTGAATGGGATTCTACACTGTAACAGGTTTCTTCACCTTCAAATTTGACAGACACCGCCTGAGCGCAGTGACCAAGGCAAAATACAGCCTTGACCTCCACTTTATCTGTCAGCCCGTGTTCTGAAATCAGCTCCTGCAAATTGTGTATGACATTGTAAGAGCCTTTGACATGACACGCGCTTCCTACGCAGACCTGAATGGTTACCATATGCGTTTCCTCCTTATCGTTTGAGTGATAAAATGCTTCAAAACAAACAGCAGGACATCAGCTTTTATGGTATCAGGGATAAGGCCAGCTGGGTCCAGCTGTTTACAGCCTTATTTGTATGCTCGTTGCTTTTCTGTCAGTACTGCCGGCGCGGGCGGCAGAGTTATTTCTTGCAGTAATCCACATGGAGCAGCTCGTGATGCTTTTTCCCGAGGATTCCGTTATACAGGGAGACAATGGCGGGATTTTCTTCCGAGCATTTGAAGAGGGAGACCCTGTCGGCCTCATATAATCCGGACGCCCGCTTGAGTTTTTTGTCCCGGAGGCCGAAGGGCTGCCCGGCGCCGCCAATGCACCCGCCCTGGCATGCCATGACCTCAACCAAATCATAATAGGCCTCGCCCGCTTCGATTTTATCCAGAAGATCCTGGGCGTTTTTCAGTCCATTAACAGCTTCCATGCCGCGGACACCACAGTATTCAATTTCCTGAAGGACGCTGGAGGATTTTTCCTCCACGCAGCGGCGGATGACAGCCTCGGCGACGCCGCCGGTGGCGCCAAAGATAACGCCGGCGCCTGATCCCATGCCAAAGGGCATGTCGGGGGACTTATTTTCCAGCTCGCGGAAGACAATGCCGTTTTCCTGGATCATGGTGCTGATTTCCTGTGTGGTCAGGACATAATCCACATCATAAACGCCATCCTGCTGGAATTCTTCCCTGGCGGCCTCACTCTTTTTGGCAGTGCAGGGCATGATGGCGACAACGACGGTATCCTTTCCGTCCACTTCCTTCATTGCCTTATAATGCTCCTTCAAAAGGGCGCCGAA
Source organism: Clostridiales bacterium (assembly GCA_019419895.1). Lineage (GTDB taxonomy): Bacteria > Bacillota > Clostridia > Oscillospirales > Acutalibacteraceae > JAHZIE01. The sequence continues at coordinate 4,051 of JAHZIE010000007.1, forward strand.
CATTTCCATGGGTGACTTACAGGTGGAAACATTGGGAAGAAGATGGCGCCGGCGCTCCTCTACATAACGCACCCAGGCTGGGCAGCAGGAGGTAAACATGGGGAAGGGGCCGCCCTTTTCCAAACGGCCCATAAATTCCTGGGCCTCTTCCATAACGGTCAAATCGGCGCTCAGGGTGGTGTCAAATACATAATCCACCCCCATCATCTTTAGGGCGGTCACCAGCTTGCCCAGAGTATTCTCTCCGGGAGCCAGGCCGAATTCCTCCCCGATGGCAACACGGACAGCGGGAGCGATCTGGACAATGACCCTTTTGGTGGGATCATGGATAACAGACCATACATGCCCGATATCGCCCTTGATGGTGATAGCGCCGGTGGGACATACGGCGGCGCATTGGCCACAGCCGATGCAGTCGGTTTCCCCGATTTTTTTGTTAAAGGCGGGCATCACCCGCAGATTGGAACCGCGGCCGGAAAAATCAATGATGCCCATCCCCTGAATTTCGTCACAGACGCGGACACAGTCTCCGCAAAGGATACATTTATTGGGATCCCTGAGGATGGAGGCGCTGCTCTTGTCAATTTCCGCCTTTTCCCTGGTGTCCTCAAAACGGATGCGGCGGACGCCGTACTGTAAAGCCAGCTCCTGAAGCTTGCATTTCCCATTTTTTTCGCAGATGGTGCAGTCGCGGCAATGGGCGGCAAGGAGAAGTTCCAGGATCATTTTGCGGTGTTTTTGCAGGCGCATGGTGTTGGTGCGTATCCGCATGCCGTCCCTTGGCTGCATGGAACAGGAGGCCTCAATTCCGCCCCGTTCATTTTCCACGATGCACATACGGCAGGCGCCGTAAACGGACAGTTCAGAGTGATAACAGAAGGTGGGAATCTCAATTCCCGCTTTTCGAATAACGGAGAGTACGTTCTTTTCCCCATCAAAGGGAACGCGTACGCCGTCAATATACATAACTCCTTTGCTCATTGCGGTTTAAGCCTCCTTAATAGCTTTGAATGGACATCCGGCAACACAGGCGCCGCATTTAATACATTTACTGGAATCGATCTCAAAGGGCTCTTTAATTTTGCCGCTGATCGCTCCCACAGGACAGTTCCTCTGGCATTTGCTGCAGCCTTTACAGAGAGCTTTGTCAATATAAATCCTTTTCAGGGCCTTGCAGTCGCCGGCTGGGCAGGTTTTTTCCGCGACATGGGCGATATATTCGTCCCTGAAATATTTCAAGGTGCTTTTAACTGGGGAAGCGGCGGTTTTTCCAAGGCCGCACAAAGCTGAACTGGAAATGGTGTCCGCCAGCTCTTCCAGCAGATCCAGATCCTCCATGGTGCCGTCGCCGTGGACAATGCGCTCCAGAATTTCCAGCATGCGCTTTGTCCCTTCCCGGCAGGGCACACATTTACCGCAGGATTCATTTTGAGTAAAGTTCATGAAAAAGCGGGAGACCTCTACCATACAGGTATTTTCGTCCATGACCACCAGGCCGCCGGAACCAACCATAGCGCCCACCTTTTTCAGGGAATCAAAGTCCAGTGGAAGATCCAGATGCTCCTCAGTCAGGCAGCCGCCCGAGGGGCCGCCAATCTGGACAGCCTTAAATTTTTTCCCGTTTTTCACACCGCCGCCGATATCGAAGATGACTTCCCGAAGGGTGGTGCCCATAGGAACCTCAATGAGGCCGGTATTGTTGACGTTGCCAGTCAAAGCAAAAGCCTTGGTACCGGGACTGTTCTCCGGGCCGATGGATTTATACCAGTCCGCGCCGTTGGCGATGATTAAGGGAACGTTGGCGAAGGTTTCCACATTGTTCAGGACAGTAGGCTTGCCGAAAAGCCCCTGTTCGACCGTACGGGGAGGCTTTACCCTGGGCATGCCGCGGTTTCCCTCAATGGAGGCCGTCAGAGCGCTTCCCTCGCCGCAGACAAAGGCGCCTGCGCCCCGGTTGATATGGATACGGAAGGAAAAACCGCTGCCAAGAATATTGTCTCCCAGCAGTCCGGCCGCTTCCGCGTTTTGAATAGCGGTTTGAAGGCGGCTGACAGCCAGGGGATACTCGGCGCGGACATAAATATAGCCCTCCTGCGCTCCGGTGGCGTAGCCGGCGATCATCATACCCTCCAGCATTTTATGGGGATCTCCCTCCATGACGGAGCGGTCCATAAAGGCGCCGGGATCTCCCTCGTCGCCGTTGCATACAATATATTTTTCAGGCTCCGCCTGACGGCGTACCTGCTGCCATTTTTTTCCGGCCGGAAATCCGCCGCCGCCGCGGCCCCTCAGGTTGGAATCGGCAATGATCTGACATACCTCTTCCCCGGAGAGCTCAAACAGGCATTTGGCGAAGGCGCTGTAGCCATCCACTGTCAGATATTCCAGAAGATCCTCCGCGTCGTTCTTTCCGCAGTTGGCAAGCACCAAGCGGGTCTGCTTTTTATAAAAGGGAATACTTTCCTGACTTTGGAAGGTCTGCCCATCGGTGCGGTACAAAAGCCGCTCAATAATTTCGTCGTGAAGAATGGAGCGTTCCACAATTTCATCGCAGTCATCCAGCTTAACTTTTATGTAGAGCACGTTGAGGGGCTCGATTTTTAACAGGGGCCCCATTTCGCAGAAGCCATGGCATCCGCTTTTTTTCAAACCAATATTATGTTCGTGGGGTTCGTGGGCAAGCTCAACGCAGACATCCAGCCCCTGAGCCTCGCAGAGCTTTCTGATTTTATCGTAAATTTTAAGGGAACCGCCGGCCACACAGCCGGTACCCGCGCAGATGAGCACCTTTTTCTGTTGCTTGTCCAGCGAAGCCTTGGCAAAGGAGCGCAGGGCTTCCAAATCAGACAGATTCGATAACTTGTTCATTTGACGGATTCCTCCTGTTTCATCTTAGTCAACAGTTCAACCGCTTTGTCGGGAGTCATGGAGGCGTGGACAACGTCATTGATCGTTATGACAGGAGCTAGCCCGCACGCGCCAAGGCAGGAAACGGTTTCAAGGGTAAAAAGCATATCGTCGGTTGTGTGCTTTTTGTCGGAGAGCTGGAGCTCTTCCCGCAACCGCTGCAAAATGGGGATGGATTTCCTCACGTGGCACGCGGTGCCGTCGCAGATTCGAATAACGTACTTTCCCTTAGGCTCCAGGGAAAAATTTTCATAGAAGGTGGCCACGCTGTAAACCTTTGCCACGGTGATTTTCAGCTGATCAGCCACATACTGCAAAACCTCTTTAGGAAGATAGTGATAGGCGTTTTGCAGCTCCTGCATAATCGCAATCAAAAATTTTTTATCCTTGCCATAAGAAGCCAGGATTTCTTCGGCTTGGGTAAAATCAAATTGGTTTTCCATTTTTCATCCTCCGCTTTTCATTTTTTACATTCGAGAGTCCATATCCGCTTCCCTGCCAAAAGCCGCCGTATAAGCTGTTAATTATTTATCAATAATCCTATATATTATATCATATGGCAATAGGGAAAGCAAAATAAATCTTTCATTAAGACCTAAAAATAATCTGGTAAAAAGAGGAATCTTGTTGAAAGATACAAAAGAAATGGGAGAAAGAGAGAATGCAAAAAAATGAAATTAGCACTCTAAATATATGAGTGCTAATTTTTACAATATATTCATATATTTTGTTCTTTTTTTTCACAATTGTTTTTTAAAATAAAATCATTGGCAATGGGAAGATTGGGAAACCCCTTTGAACCCATTGCAGTCTTATGCCCCTGTTGACCCAGGGAGAGGAGGGTATGGTTTATGAACGCGCAAAATTTTACACAGAAATCATTGGAGGCAATCCAGGGCGCACAGTCCCTGGCGCTGGAATACCAGCATATGCAGCTTGAACAGATTCATCTTCTGGCCGGATTGGTCCGGCAGGAGGGGGGGCTGATTCCCCAGCTGCTGAAAAAATTGGGAATCGACATGGATGGTTTTTCCAAAGCGGTGGAGCAGTCCGTCTCTTCTTTGCCGCGGGTGACAGGGCCTGGAAGAGAAGCGGGCAAAATCTACGTCTCCCAGGATGTGGATAAAGCCCTCAGCCTAGCGGAAAAGCTTGCCGGCAATATGAAGGATGAATATGTCTCAGTGGAACATATTTTTCTCGCCCTTTTGTCCGAACCGGACGAGGTGGTTGGAAAGCTCTTCCAAAGCTGGAATATTAAAAAGGACAAGTTTCTCAAGGTGCTTTCTTCTGTCAGGGGCAATACTCGCGTTACCAGCGACACGCCGGAGGAAACCTATGACGCCCTGAAAAAATACGGCACTGATTTGGTGGAACGGGCGAGAAATCAAAAACTGGATCCCATTATCGGCCGGGACGACGAAATCCGTAATGTAATCCGGATCCTTTCCCGCAAGACCAAGAATAACCCTGTGCTGATCGGAGAGCCCGGCGTGGGCAAGACGGCCATTGCGGAAGGGCTGGCGCAGAGAATTGTCCGGAAGGACGTCCCTCACAGCCTGCAGGATAAGACGGTGTTTTCTCTGGATATGGGCTCCCTCATCGCTGGGGCAAAATTCCGGGGAGAATTTGAAGAACGGCTCAAGGCGGTTCTCAACGAGGTGAAAAAGAGCGAAGGAAGGATTATCCTCTTTATCGATGAGCTGCACACCATTGTGGGAGCTGGAAAGACAGAGGGGGCCATGGATGCGGGCAACCTTCTCAAGCCTATGCTGGCGAGAGGAGAACTGCATTGTATTGGCGCGACCACGCTAGATGAATACCGTCAGTATATTGAGAAAGATCCCGCCCTGGAACGCAGGTTCCAGCCGGTGATGGTCAACGAGCCCACAGTGGAGGATACCATCGCCATCCTGCGCGGCCTGAAGGAACGGTATGAGGTGTTCCATGGGGTGAAAATCCAGGATAACGCCATTATTGCCGCCGCTACCCTGTCCAACAGGTATATCACCGACAGGTTCCTTCCGGATAAGGCTATCGATTTAATCGACGAGGCCTGCTCTATGATCCGCACGGAAATTGATTCCATGCCCACAGAGCTGGATGTTATCCGCAGGAAAATTATCCAGCATGAAATCGAGGAGGCGGCGCTGAAAAAAGAAAAGGATACCCTGTCCCAGGAACATTTGAAGGAAATCCGAAATGAACTGGCGCAGCTTCGGGATCAATTCAACGCCATGAAAGCCACCTGGGATAATGAAAAGGCGTCCATCAATAAGGTGCAGAAGCTCCGCGAACAGATCGAGGCGCTCAACCGTCAGATAGAGCAGGCGGAACAAAATTACGATCTGAACAAGGCGGCGGAGCTGAAATACGGCAAGCTTCCCCAGCTTCAAAAACAGCTGGAGGAGGGGGAAGAGGCGGCCCAGAGCGGCAAGCAGCACACTACCCTTCTGAGGGATAAAGTAACCGAGGAAGAAATTGCAAAAATTGTAGAGCGGTGGACAGGAATCCCCGTGGCAAAGCTGATGGAGGGAGATAAGGAGAAGCTGCTCCATCTGGAAGACACCCTGCACCAAAGGGTGATCGGCCAGAATGAGGCGGTCAGCCGCGTGGCCGACGCCATCCTCCGTTCCAGGGCGGGAATCCAGAATCCCAACCGTCCTATCGGTTCCTTCCTCTTCCTGGGCCCGACCGGAGTAGGTAAGACAGAATTGGCGAAAGCTTTGGCGGATACCCTTTTTGACGATGAGAAAAACATGGTCCGCATCGATATGAGCGAATATATGGAAAAATATTCAGTCTCCCGTCTGATTGGGGCGCCTCCCGGATATGTAGGCTATGAAGAAGGAGGCCAGCTGACGGAAGCGGTCCGCAGAAAGCCCTATTCGGTGATTTTGTTTGATGAAATCGAAAAGGCCCATCCCGACGTCTTCAACGTTTTGCTGCAAGTATTGGATGACGGCAGAATTACCGACTCCCAGGGCCGGACGGTGGACTTTAAGAACACCATCATCATCCTGACCTCGAATCTGGGTTCCTCCATTTTGCTGGAAGGAATCGACGAAAGGGGAGAAATTACCCCTGAGGCGAAGGAACAGGTCAATCAGCTTTTGAAAAAATCCTTCCGCCCTGAGTTCCTCAACCGTTTGGATGAAATTGTCTTCTATAAACCTCTGACCAAGAAGGACATCACCGCCATTATTGACTTGATGCTGAAAGAGCTCAACGGACGTCTGGAGGAGAAGCAGCTCAGCTGCGAGGTGAGCCCTGAGGCGAAGGCTTATATCATTGAAGAGGGCTATGATCCGGTCTATGGCGCCCGGCCCCTGCGGAGATATTTGCAGCACTATGTGGAGACCGCCCTGGCAAAGACTATCATCGGTCAGGATCTCATGCCCGGAGATGTGCTTCTTGTGGACAAGACGGAGGACGGCCTTGCCGTCTCGGTCAAGGCAAGAAAATAAAAATAAATAGTGAGCGGGATCGCCCAAAATGGAATAGGGAAACGCCCTCCCTTACGGCTCTTTTAGCCTGTACGAGAGGGCGTTCTTATGCGTTTAAGAATGGTCCATTGTGATGGGATATCCCAGTTCGCCGATGCGGAGATGGTCGTCGTCGGCTTTGAAAAAGGGGCTTGGGGAATCCGGTTCCATGTAGGAGTAAGAATAATTCCGCCAGATGGTGCCATCCTCCAGGAAAAGATACCAGGCCCGGCCGGGATAGCTTCTCATTTCCAGTATCTTTTTTCCCTCCAATTCCCCTTTGGGATACTGGGAAACAAATTCCTCCTTTTGAAAGGCGGGAGGAGTGGAAGAAGTCTCAGAGAGCCGATAAACCTCCCCGTCCTCGGTCAGGATACGGATGCCGTTTTCAAAATTTCGTTTTAACTCAACGTCAAGAAACTGCTTGATTGGTTTGGAAAAGTTCACCTGGCGGAAAACGGCGGTGTCCAAAGAATATGGCTTATTAGGACGAAAAGAGGTGCATGCGTAATATAACTTTCCGCTTTCCCCCAACGCGTATAACAGCCCATTGGACAGTTCAATGCTTTGGAATTTTTCCGGGATATTGACCTTAATGGGGACGTCTTTGATTTCTTCCGGGAGTGCATAGAGATCCCATAGGTTGGGATAACCATATAAAGAAGCACGTCCCATTGTATACAGCTCCCCCAGCTCGGTAAGCAGATAAATATCAGTAGAAGGAGAATATTCCATCTGCTTCACCTTATGGCTGAATTCAAAAGAATCAAACCATTTAGGCTGAATTGTGTCGCTGTCATAATACCAGGTGTAGACAGTGCCGCTTTGCCCTATGGCGGCAAAAAGAGTCAGGTTTGTTATCTGTGGCTCGGGGAATTCCATTTTAACAGGTTGAGGTTCTTGAGAGCCATTGTTCGGCCCTTCCCCGTAAACGGAGCCGTCCTCCAGAAGATAAAAAATCTTGCGATCCGTTGTCTCCACATCCACAACTTTGTCATAGTCGATGATGGGCTTTTCTTCCTGCTGTGAGGAGGGGGAAGGCTGGGAAGAGACTTCCTGGCTTATCTGGCTGGAGACAGAGGAAGAGCTGACAGGCTCAGGCTCAGACGAGCTTGGCGCCTCCGCCGGGGCGCAGGTGGAAAGGGTGATTGTAAGCAAGAGGCAAAACGTGGTTATTATTTGTCTTTTCTTCATTTCTTTCAACACCTTCCTTTTTATAAGATATATTTATAATTATAATAACAATAAAAATGGCCGTTTGGAGACAGAATTTTAAAATTAAGGAAGGCTCCCTCCGCGAATATTTCGCGGAGGGAGCCTTTTAACGTTTTTGTTAACCTGGGTAAAAGCCTAAAGCTTTTGCCTCATCCTGCGCTTGTTGTTTGAATTGGAGAAAAGTCTCAATAACAGAATCATCATATTTATCGGGAGTGATGTCGGGATGTTCCAGCTTCCAATTGGCGACAGAGGATTCATATTTTTTTACCCAGGTAATTGTGTAGTCCGCGGTGGGGTTCCTCTCGGCGGCGAGCTGTTCAGCCAGGGCGTAATCGCCGGGGCAGAACCACTTTTCATATTCAAGGGCGCTGTAATAGCCTTTTTGCCCGGAGGAAAGGTTGTCGGTTGTCGTGCTCGCGGGAACAGAACAAAGAAGGATGGTGAAAATAACGCACATGCCAATCAGGGCAAACAAATATTTGGAACGGAATTTTTTCATGAAATAACATCCTTTCTTTTTAAGAATGGTCCATTGTAATGGGGTATCCTAGTTTGCCAATGCGGAGATGGTCGTCGTCGGCTTTGAAAAAAAGAGAAGAGGACTCGTCATTAAATTGTTCAACCTCTCGCCAAATGGTTCCGTCTTCTAGGAAAATATAAAAAGCTACTCCTGGATAACTCCTTATATCTGTAACTTTTTTTCCTTCTAACTCTCCTTCGGGAAATTTAGCAACAAGTTTTTCTTCTTGAAAATTGGGAACTGGAAGGCTCTCCCCTGGCTTTACATCGTCAATACAATTCCAAGAGAATATTTTACCATTTTCAGTTAAGACAAAAACTTCTCCGTGCAGGCTATAAGCTATTTGTTTTACAGAACTATCAAGAGAAATTTCTTTAAATAATTGCGTATCATAAGAATAGGCTTTGCCATTAGGAGGAATAAATTGATTGTTTACCCCAATATCAACAAAGCAGTATGCATAATAGAATTTACCGCTTTCGCCAATCAGAAATAAATATTTTTTAGTACGGAATATTTGAACAATGTTTTCTGGAACTTCTATTTTAGTAGGTATAAAAAATTTTTCTGAAGGCTCAGGATATTGTCCGATAAGAGATGGATACCCAAATAAGGAACCTTCACCGATAAAATAAAGTTCTCCATCTTCAGTCAAAAGAAAAGTATCCGCATAATGTTCTTCAATTTGACGAATTTTTTTGTCAAACTGGATACAAAAATTCCCATTAGAAAGGAAGTCTGGAATCTTTCCTAAGTACTGTCGGGAAAGCTCTATATCCCAAAAATATATATTACCATGAGTCGTAGCAGCAGATGTGCAGGAAAACTGATAGACGGGTTCTGGTAAATCTATTTTAGTAGGGAGATTAAAATATTGATTTATTCCAAAATGTCCTTCTTTATAAATAGTTCCGTCATTTAAGAGATAATAAATCTTTGCTTTTTGATTACTATAATTGATACCGGTGGTTACATCTGCAATTTTATTGTAATCAATTGTAGACGTGGTATTCTGTGAGGAAGCGGCATGGCTAAGACTGGATGTCTGAGAAGAATTTTGAAAAACAGAAATCTGGCTCGAAATATTTGAAGAGTTCTTAATTTCTGAAATACATCCATTTAAGCAAAAAGAAAGTAAAAAAAGAAACAAGAAAATTTTTAGAAAAAAACGCAAAGAATAGTTGTCTTTCATTATTTCCACCAAATTTTCATATAATTTTTAGGATCACGAACATTAGAACTATAGTTTGGACTATAAATCCAAGTATCTTTGCTGGTAGATCCAAAGACCTGATTAATATTTTTATAGTTTTCTAAGTGAATATGAGATCCTTGAGCAGAACCTGTAGCACCAACATTACCAATAATTTGGCCTCTACGAACATTTACGCTGGGCTTTGCACTGTTTGCATATTGTGGGTTATATGCTGCATAAGTAGTAATTTTTGTATTAGTTGTTTTTTCTATTACTTGATAACCATTAGCGAATTGACTTAAATGTGCATATAGGGTACCACTTCCATCATTATGCTTGATAGTGACAAAATTGCCGATCCTGCTTAAACTACCTTGATAAGTGCTATACCAATAAGTTGCTGTTCCATCTTTATCGGCATATAAAGGATATAAAGTACCGGCGGCAACATCTCTTGCATAATGGCCGGAAAAATATCCCTGGGAAGCATAGGTACCGTTGTGCGGGGCGGGAGGCGCCGCGTCGTTCCTGTCGGAAAGTACCTCCTCAAAGACCCATCCGGCGTAGCCATACTCAGTGCCAATGTCGGTGGTTCCTGCCGTGAGGGTATCGTTATAACTGTAAGCAACCAGGGATCTCGATGTATTTGTGGAATTGTAAGTGCGGTAGGTACCATACATCATGGCTTCCTTCTGAACGCCGATACGCCATTTTGAGGTGGCCAATCCCTTTGATTTCAGTTCCATATTCACCGTGAGGGAAGAGGAATTCTGCAGATTTAAAACATAACCGGGCTTCCCCACGCATTCTATATAGTACAGGTTGGTGCCGGCCGAGACAAGCTTCCATGTTTGGCGGGATACGCCTGTATAAGTACTTAAATAGGGGATTTTAGAGCTGGATGGATTATCGGGGCAATACAGATAACCAGCGTTGGAATGGTTGCGGATGTAGTAGGTTTTTCCTACTTTAACATATTTATCAAGGGTGTCTTACGTGAGAGCGTCAGCCTCGGAAAAAGGAAAGGAGAAAAATACACCTAAAAGCATAACAAGGGTCAAGAATTTGGTGAAACTCTTTTTCATTTTAACAATCCCTTCTTTTTACAATTTGGGACTATGGCGCTGATATAAACCCTGATTTTGGATATCACATCACTTTCTCCTCCTCGCTTGTAAAATATTTTTGTGATCTTAAATCAAGATTAACACATAATGAATAAAAAAGATAGTAAATTTTTACATTCTACAAAATGAATAAAAATATCATATTATCATTAGTGCTTACTCACAAAGAAAAACTGTTAGATAAATTCATCTAACAGTTTAAAAATATGATTCTTACCTATATCACCGCAAAAAGTCCAAAAGCCGCTTCGCATGGCGAAAAGCCTTATCATAAGCCTCCATGTCGGGAAGGTGCTCCAGCAGAACGGGCAGATCGGGGTTAAGCCCGCGGATATGGTTCAGGTATAATTCCGCCTGGATCCCGCCTTCCCCCAGGGGAACCTCCTGAAAGGAGACGGAAACCCCTTTTTGTAGAAGGCAGTCCTTTAAATGACAGCTCCTGATATAGGGTCCCAGCAGGCGGAAGCTTCTTTCCATCAGCGCCTCCTGATGGGTGTAAAGATAGGGGGAGTGAATCAAATTTACAATATCCATATGGACGCCAAAATGAGGCCGATCCACATCCTTGAGAAACTGGAGATACTGCTCAGGGGAATCGGGCAGCATCCACTGCATCGGTTCCAGAGCGTAGCAGGTATAAGAGGGACTTACCCTGTCGCAGAGCGCCTGGACGAAATTTACATTGGCCTCATAGAGGGAAGCGGAGTAATTTTCCTCATAGCATCCATACCATAGCGGGCCGGCGGCGCCGGAAACATTGACACAGCATTCCGCACGGATATAATCCGCCAGCCGGAACTGTTCCTCGCAGGCGCGGCGGGCTTTCTGAGCCTGATGGGAATCGGGCGTGTGAGGGGAATTCCAGATTCCCACCTCGGCAATCGTGATTCCCCTTTCCCTTGCCGCGCTGACATAGCGGTCGATGACAGCGACGGGAGCGTGATAATCCACAGGAAAGCAGACCGCCTGGTATCCTGTGGAGAAAAGGATATCCGCCCATTCCTCAGGAGAATTGTGGGGAGGAACAAAATTTAAACCAAGCTTCATCTTTTTACCCTTCCTTCATATTAAGAGGCTGTATATTACGATCGAAAAAACAGGACAGACGGCAAAGACCTCTGTCCTGTTTTCTGCAAATAAAATAAAGGGAAAACCAGGAAAAAACCAAAACCGGAGCTCCGGGGCTACCTGCTGAACTCCGCCAGCTTCAGCCCTTCGTTGTGCTCCAGCGCCCAGGTGATATTCCATTCACTGGTAAACAGCAGAAGATAATTTCCCTTTAAATCCTGAATCCGTTTTGTGTCTGAGCTCAATCTCAGCTTCTTGGGATCGATAGACTCGTTTTCAATCCATCGGATATACTGATAGGGCAGACCTTCCATACGGATATCCACATTATATTCATTTTTCAGCCGGTATTCAAGAACATCAAACTGCAGGGTGCCCACAACGCCGACAATCACCTCTTCCATTCCGGCGCCGATTTCCTGAAAAATCTGAATGGCGCCCTCCTGGGCAATCTGCTGCGTCCCTTTGATGAACTGCTTACGCTTCATAGTGTCCGTTTGGCGCACAAGGGCAAAGTGTTCGGGGGCAAAGGTGGGAATTCCATCAAACATAAATTTTTTCCCCGGTATACATACGGTATCTCCGATAGAGAAAATGCCGGGATCAAAGACGCCGATGATATCGCCCGCATAGGCTTCGTCAATGACCTCCCTGTCCTGCGCCATCAGCTGCTGGGGCTGGGACAGCTTGATTTTTCTATTCTGCTGGACATGATTGACCTCCATGCCCTTTTCGAATTTTCCGGAGCAGATCCTCAGAAAAGCGATACGATCCCGGTGGGCCTTGTTCATGTTGGCCTGAATTTTGAAAATAAAACCGGAAAAACCCTCTTTGCAGGGATCGATCTTCCCCTCGGAGGAATTGCGGGGCAGAGGTGATGTGGTCATCTGAAGGAAATCCTTTAAAAAGGGTTCAACGCCGAAATTGGTCAGGGCGGAACCAAAGAAAACAGGAGAAAGCTTTCCATGGCGGACCTGTTCCAAATCAAAAGCGTCGCCGGCGCCGTCGAGAAGTTCCACATCCTCCCGGAGCTTTTCATACAAATCGGAACCCAGCCGTTCCTCCAGGGAAGAATCGTCCAGACGGCTTTCAGTGGCCTCCACTTCCTTCTGCCCGTTGTTGGCGGTAAAGGCGATCACCTGATTGGAGCTCCGCTCAAAAACGCCCTTAAATTCCTTGCCGCACCCAATGGGCCAGTTGACAGGATAGGTCTTAATTCCAAGCACCTCTTCAATTTGTTCCAACAGGTCAAAGGGATCCCGGGCCTCCCGATCCATCTTATTGATAAAGGTGAAAATCGGGATGTCCCGCAGCACACAGACCTTAAACAACTTGATAGTCTGCCGCTCAACGCCCTTGGAGGCGTCGATGACCATGACAGCCGAATCGGCCGCCATAAGAGTCCGGTAAGTGTCCTCAGAAAAGTCCTGATGTCCAGGGGTATCCAGAATATTGATGCAATACCCGCCGTAGTTAAACTGCATCGCGGAGGAGGTGACGGAAATTCCTCTCTGCTTTTCAATTTCCATCCAGTCGGAAACAGCGTGTTTCGCGGATTTTTTCCCCTTTACCGCACCTGCCGTGGTGATGGCGCCGCCGTAGAGAAGAAATTTTTCCGTCAGGGTAGTTTTTCCGGCGTCAGGATGGGAGATGATGGCAAAGGTCCTTCTTTTCTTTATCTCATCAGTTATCGTCGACAAGTTTGCTCCTCCATTTTGTTCCTTAAAATTGAGCCCTTAAAAAGAGGCTTATCCAAATTATTTTACCTCTTTTTTCTCCTATAATCAATATTCACAAGACGAATTTGCCGGCCTTTTTGAAAAAATAAGGCAAATCGGAGGGAAAAGATAGCCTACTCACAGAACTCAATGGAGGC
>JAHZIE010000007.1:17453-24464 GCA_019419895.1 Clostridiales bacterium
CGAGCCTGCATTCCGCCTCAATGCATTTGAGAATGCCGCTGATGACGGGACATGCCGCGTGGACCGGAAACTTTTCTGAGGCGTACTCATAAAAGACGTTCTGTCCCGGCTTTGTAAGGCAGACCTCATAGGAGTCAAAGGAATCGCCCAATGCTTTCATCATTTCCTGTACGCTTGGACAGGCGGAATGTACCTTTACAGTTACCTCAAGCCCGTCCTCAGAGGACGCCTCCACCGTTGTATGAAGCCCGCAGACGCCGGGATTAATTTTTACTTTTGTCATAAGTCATTCTTCCTTTCTTTCTCTCCAACGGTTTTCCATGCTGGACTGCCGCCTATATTATAGCACCGAGGCCGGGCCGGGGGAAATACCCATTGGAATTTTCCTGGAAATTTTTTATCTCTTGGGGCGTTGGGGAGGGACGGAAGGAAAAGCAGATGTATCCCGCCCTTTCAGGGTTTCTATGCTCGGACATCCGGTGCCTTTGCGGGGAGAAAGACGGCGGAAAAAGAAAATTCGGCGGGAACGCGGTGGAGGAAAGGAAAAAGCAGCCCCCGACGGGGGCTGCTTTTTCTTTGATACGGGTAAAATAGTAATTACTCGCTGCGCAGAGCTTCCACAGCGTCCTTCTTTGAAGCCATGCGAGCGGGAATATGTCCGCCGAGAATGGTCAGCACAGTACTGATGGCTACCAGCAGGACAGCGTGGAGCAGCCGCAGGTGGCTTACGCCTACCAGACCGGTCAGATTTTCAATAATTATATTGATGGGAATGGTGCAGAGGAAAGCGATGGCCACGCCAAGCAAGCCTGAGAATACTCCGAGAATGCAGGTTTCCGCGTCGAACACCCTGGTGATATCCTTCTTACGGGCGCCGAGAGCGCGGAGAATACCGATTTCCTTGGTGCGTTCCAGGACAGAGGTGTAAGTGATGATGCAGATCATAATCAGGGAAACTACCAGGGAGATGGCGGCGAAGGCAATGAGGACGATGGTGATGCCGTCCATGATGCCGCTGGTCATGTCGGACATTGTGCCGGCAAGATCGTTGGCGATAATTTTCTCATCATCGGGGAGCCCCTCGTTATACGCGTCCAGATAATTGAGAACCTCTTCCTTGTCCTCGAAATTTTGGGGATAGACGAGGATCATCAGTGGAACCGGATCTCCGCCGAGATATTGCATAAACTGCTGCTTTTCTCCCTCGTTGAATGGCTCCATGGTCATGACATTGATGTCGGATTGGGCCTGCGCCTTGACAATATCGGAGTTTTCCGCCCGCTCAAGCACCAGATCATTAAGATCATCCCGATAGGCGATTCCAGGGCTGAGAAGACTCATGGTTTCCTCCTCTTTTATGCGGACAACGCCAGAGATAGTCAGCGTGATGTTGTTTTCCTTGCCGTAAAGGGCTTCATAATCCTGGGATGGAATAAAGTTACCATATTGGCTCTTTTGATACCAGTCGTTATTGTCAACCAGCTGGAATTGTTTCCCGACAATATCGTCAAAATCAATGGAATCCCCCGCGGAAGCGTCCCAGCCCAACGCCTCCAGCAGACTGACGTCAACCCGGTTTTTCTTATCCACTATCAGCACCAAATCCGTCGTTTCAGTTGGATAGGAGCCGGCGAGCAGATCATAATTCTTTTCTACCATAGAGGGTTCTCCCTCGGTAAGAGGGACGGGAAAACTGCTCATTCCCATGCTTGACATGCCTCCGGCCATCATTGAGGTCATGCCGCTGATATCGCCGCTGGACATGGTATTGGCAATGGAGGGAAAGGCTGCGGGCTTGATGTCGCCGTTTTCATCCTGATACAGAAGGTTGAAGCTGGTGATGCTCATGGTGCCCACAGAGGAACACAGCTCCGGATCGATCTGCTTTACATAATTCAGGTAATCCTCGGTGATAACATTGGTATGCATCAGCTGGTTGTCGGTTTTATCATAGACCTCCACCGCCTGGGTGTCTGGAAAATTCCCCTCTTTTTCCGATTGGGAAACGTTTGACATGGCTTCCATATCCATCTCCATGTCGGCCGGGGAGATAAGAATGGGAAATTCCGCCATGGTATCGCTTTGAAAGCTGTCAATTTGTGTCTGAAAGCCGGAGGACAGGCTGAGGATAACGGCGATTCCGATGATTCCGATACTGGAAGCAAAGGCGGTCAGAAAGGTGCGGCCTTTTTTGGTACGGATGTTATTGAAGGAAAGGTTAAGGGCGGTTCTGAATTTCATACTGGTCCGCTTGAGAAGAAAGCTGTCCGGCTTGGGACGCTCCTGGTGGGGATGGGTGTCGTCCACCAGCTCGCCGTCCTTGAATCGGATGATCCGGTCCGCGTAGCGATCCGCCAGCTCCGGATTATGTGTGACCATAATGACCAGCTTTTCCTTGGAAACCTCTTTAAGAAGATCCATAATTTGAATGCTGGTAGCGGTATCCAGCGCCCCTGTGGGTTCGTCGCAGAGCAGGATTTCAGGATCGTTTGCCAGGGCGCGGGCGATGGCGACCCTCTGCATTTGTCCGCCGGACAGCTGGTTGGGACGTTTGTGCAGATGCTCCTTCAGGCCGACTTTTTCGAGAACATCCAGGGCCCTTTGATGCTTTTCCGCGGCAGGAACGCCGGACAGAGTCATGCCGAGCTCTACATTCTGCACAATAGAAAGGTGGGTGATAAGATTATAGCTCTGGAAAACAAAACCGATAGAGTTGTTGCGGTAGGCGTCCCACTCCCGTTCAGAAAACTTTTTGGTGGATTTCCCTTTGATGATAAGATCGCCTGAGTCATAGCGATCCAGTCCGCCGATGATATTCAGGCAGGTTGTTTTTCCACATCCGGACGGTCCGAGAATAGCGACGAATTCCTTCTCGCGGAAAGCGACAGAGATCCCCTTGAGGGCTTCTGTCTTAATATCGCCGACGAGATAGGTTTTTTTGATGTCTTTCAGTTCAAGCATGCTGCGATTCCTCCACTGATTGATTGTTGACCATATATTCCAATAATTTTACTGAGCACCTCATTCCGTTCAGGATGACCTCCAGCTGGTCTTCCGGTACCTTTGCCAGCGCGGCGTCATAGGACGAAAAAAGAGATTCCACGGCGGTTAAAATTGACTTTGCCTTTGAAGTGAGAGAGAGATTGACGATCCGTTCGTCTTCTTTCCCTTTTGTGCGGAGAAGAAGGCCGTCCTGTTCCATTTTTTTGCAGAGGGTGGAGGTATTGGCCTGGCCAATGCCGATTTCACGGCTCAAGGCCCCTACGGTGCCGGCTGTTCCGCTGCGCACGGCGCTGAGAACAAAAAATTGAGCCAGCGTCAGGCCGTGCTGCTGTAAAATGGGATGAAGCAGCTGATGGAGAAGATTCTTCATCACCGGGACAGCGCGACAGATGGAATGGCGGAATTCGATGGGCGACGGCATGATAAGCAACATTCCTCTCTGTTTAGTTGAAATCTTGGAAACATACCCGCGGGCAGCCGCGAACAAAGAGGAAAACGGGCGGAAAGTCCGGGGCTGTCTGGGGGACGCTACGGATAAGATCTTAAATTATTTCTGCCTTCATTAGGCAGAAATAATTTATATTTATTTTACATATGTTACAATACCATATGGGAAAAAAAGAGCAACACCCTATCCTCTTTTTTTACAGTCTTGTCATAAAAAGTTTACGAAGGAATCACAAGCTGAAAAGGGGGAAAACTTATTTTCCTTCTACAAACCATTTCGGATTTTCAAAAAAGAGAAAGGTGTTCTTCCGGCCGATGCGGCATAAAAAACGTATTCCCTGCCCTCCCGCCTTGAGAGAGGCGGATCTTCTCACGTCCAGAATCCGTGTGATTTCATAAACGGCGCCGTCCGTCCAGGTAATAGAACGGGGATGCATATAGCCGTCCTTATCAAATGTTACTTCTACATCAACAAAGATTTTCTGCATAACAAAGCTCCTTTCCTACATGAAAAGATGAAAAAACAGCCGGACAGGCTTCCGAAAAGGGGAAGTGGACAGGATAAGCATCTGGGGAAGCCTCTTTTGGACGAAGGGGGGAAAGGGCCCCATATGAAAGCATAAGCCCCCGGAGGATAGATGCCTCTCCAAAGCGGCGCCGGATATTATCCACGGCGGTTTCCAGCCGTTCCTCCTTTTTTCTCTCAATTTCGGAAAAAAGAGAGAGCTGTTCCCCTTCACGCCTGGAGAGATCGCAAGCACGCACTCCGACGCTCCGGTAAGGACGGTGAATATCATTTTCTAAATAAAGCTGGAAGACGGCGTCGTAAATTTCCTTGGAGGTTTCGACTGGGACGGGAAGGGTTTTTTGGCGTTCGAAAGAAAAAAGACGGTTATCCCGCAGGATAACCTGCACCGAACGGCACCGGAGTCCCTGTTCCCGCAGACGGCGGGCAACGCTTTCACTCAAAAAGCAGAGGAGAATCTTCATATCCTGTACAGTGGTTAAATCCCTGTAGGGGGTGGCGCTGTTACCGATGGACTTGATTCCCCGCGTTTCTTTTGGAGAGGATACTGGGGAATGATCAAGACCATTGGCAAAAGACCACAGCCGGCTTCCTATTTTTCCCAGGAGCCTTTGCAGCAGAAGGACATCAGTACAGGCAAGCTCCCCAATGGTATGTATTCCCAGGTTTTCCAATCTTTTTTGGGTGGATTTTCCTACATAAAGCAGGCTTTCCACCGGAAGCGGCCAGATTTTTTCCTGGAAGGAACCGGCGGGAATCACCGTCACCGCGTCCGGCTTTTTCATGTCGCTGCCCAGCTTGGCGAATATTTTATTGAAGGAGACGCCGATGGAGACGGTAAGCCCCAGCTCCTGCCGGATCCGTTTTCTTAAAAGGTGGGTGAGAGCTTCTCCAGAGCCGAAGAGAGAAGCGGCCTCCGAGACATCCAGCCAGCATTCATCCAGGCCGAAGGGTTCCACGCGGCTGGTATATTCACTATAAATTTCCTTTGCCATTTTAGAAAAACGGAGATAAAGATCATGGTGGGGCGGGACTGTGAAAAGAGTGGGACATTTTTTCTGGCCTGCCATAGAGCTTCCCCGGTTTGGACGCCAAATTTTTTCGCCGCTTCATTTTTTGCCAATACGATCCCATGACGCTCCTTGACGTCACCGCCCACCGCCAAAGGCCGATTTCGCCATTCCGGATGGAAAAGACATTCCACAGAGGCGTAAAAGTTATTCATATCGCTGTGCAATATAGTCCTTTGCATTAAAATTCCTCCAAAATAAGAAAAAACGTTCAAATACAAGAACGATTATACCGATTTTTGGAAGGAAAATCTA
This sequence comes from Clostridiales bacterium, assembly GCA_019419895.1. Classification (GTDB taxonomy): domain Bacteria; phylum Bacillota; class Clostridia; order Oscillospirales; family Acutalibacteraceae; genus JAHZIE01. The sequence goes on from JAHZIE010000007.1 coordinate 22,755, forward strand.
CAGGAAATATTTTACATTAGCAAAATTTAAACTTATTGTATTATATTGTATAAATTTATAAATTGTATTTTATAAGAAGATATAAGATCAATAGAAAAAACAGAAGGTCTTACTGGGACAAAGAAGCCGCCGGGGATCTATCGGGCCGAACGGGTGAAGGAAAAAAGAAATACAAGAAAACATCAGCGGCTCCAAAGGCCGTGGATATTGCAGTATTCATAAATTCCTTTCACCGTTTCCCCTTGAACCAGCGCAAAAACAGCCTCCGGCTTGTTACCCGGATATAGATGCCTGACAGAATACCCATAATTGGTTTCTAGGACAATCCATTCAATCCAATGCTCCTGTTCCATAGGATGGGGCGCGTCGCCAATTTGGACACGGACGATTTGTTTTTCTACGGAGTAAACTGGAATGTGTTTTTCCAAAGAGGCTTCTACAGAACCAGCCCGCATCTGCCGCATTTTTTCACCGCAGCAGATAACGGGAACTCCCCCGCTGGTGAGAAGGGTCATAATATTTCCGCAATGGCCGCAACGATAAAATTTCATTTGAATCGCTCTCCTTATAGTTTTATTTTCCCATTTTTCTCCTGAGGCAGGGAAATGATGAGAGTTCCGGCAATTATGACCGCCGGCTTGACAGGTGGAAAGAAAATTGAAGATGAAAGAATTAATTTCCCGCAAGGTTGACGGTGATGGCTTTGGGGCGTGTCATGGATTCAATGGAATAGCGGACTCCCTGGGTTCCCATTCCGGAATTTTTAACGCCTAGGAAAGGAAAATTGTCAGGGCCCCGTTCCGGCTTATTATTGATTTGAACTGTTCCAACTTCCAAACGCGCGGCGATATCATAGGCGAGATTAAGATTGTTAGTGAAAACCGAGGCTTGCAGCCCGTATTCGGAATGATTGGCAATCTTGACAGCTTCCTCTGGAGAGGACACCCGGAGGATGGGGAGAACGGGACCAAAGGGTTCCACCCAGGCAACCTCCATTTCTTCGGTTACCCCATCCAGCAGCGTGGGATAGATGAGGTTCCCCTTTCTTTTTCCTCCGGTTATAAGACGGGCTCCCTGACGTACCGCGCTGTGAATCAGGGATTCTACAAAGTCGGCGGCGTTTTTGCTGATCAAAGGGGTCACCGTCACCCCGTCTTCCCTGGGATCTCCGGACTTCAGCCTTTCAATCTTTCTCTTGAGTTTTTCCAACAGGGGGTCGGCCACGCTATCCATGACGAGGATGCGCTTGACGGCGGTGCATCGCTGCCCGGAATAGGAATAGGCGCCGTCCACAATGTTGTTGGCGGTAAACTCCAGATCAGCGTCCTCAAGAACAATCGCGGCATCTTTTCCTCCCAGTTCCATGATGGCGGGGATCATGGAGATCGTGGCGGAAATATGCTGCCCGACCTCTGTGCTGCCGGTGAAATTGATAAAATCGATCCCTTTATGGGTGATCAGCCGATCTCCGATGACGCCGCCGGAACCGGTGACTGTGTTGAGAACGCCGGCGGGAAGGCCCGCCTGCTGCAGGGTTTCCACCATCATCAGAGCGCTGACGGCTCCCTGGGTAGCGGGTTTGAAAATGACGGTGTTGCCTCCCATGAGGGCGGGGCCTATTTTTGAGACGGCAAGATTCACGGGATAATTAAAGGGGGAGATGGCCAGGACGGTGCCCACAGGTACCCTTGTCACACAGGAAAGCTTGTC
>JAHZIE010000007.1:24474-63425 GCA_019419895.1 Clostridiales bacterium
CTCGGGAGCCGCCGGGAAAGCTGTCACCGAAGATAGCCTCGCCGTGCAGGCTTTTTCCCACATCCGCCGTATACCTGAGAAGATCGGCCGAACGCTTTATTTCGGAAAGGGCTGATTTTTTATCCTTTGCGATTTCCATGACCATACAGCCGGCAATCTCCTCTCCCCTCTGTTCCAAAAGCTCCGCCCCGCGGTAAAGAAGCTCCCCTTTGCGGTAAACAGGAAAAACCGCCCAGTCCCTTTGCGCCGCTTTTGCGGATGCAACGGCCTTGTCCAAATCTTTTTCCGACATGGATGAAATTCTTCCGACCATTGAACCGTCGACAGGGGAAGTTACCGGCTGCGGGGGATGCTCGGCAGAGACGATCCATTCCCCATTGATGAGATTTCCGAATATTTTTTTATCTTCCAGCATTTTGTCACCTTTCTTCCTTTTTATAGGGATAGTATGCCTGATTTCGGACCGGAATTTCCGCGAACAAAAAGAAAAAATAACGTAAATTCCTTCCTGGGAAAAAATTAGTTAAAATAAATAGGAATTATTTACTATATTTTTAAATCTGATATACGTAATATAAAATAAAAATTTTCCCTGTGAAATGAAATAAAATCAGCTTTTACAAAAAATATTATTATCTTCTTTGTAAGAATTGTCACGCTGACGGATATCGATTTGTAATAGAGAATAAGAGCGGTAAATAGATAAATGAAATTCTAAGAAACGCGCTCAGAAAGAAGGAGATGAATAGCCATGGAAAAGAAACAGAGGGCTCGCCCAATAGGGGTGGATGATGTTCTTCAGCAGGCATTTTATATAGTGGCTCAGGAGGAGTTGAAAAGCCTTCCTCCTTCTGAAAAGCATAACTTTTCCAAAAAATTCGAAAAGAAGATGGGCCGCCTCATATCCTCAGAAAAGAAAAGCTACTGGAAATATATCAATTCGTTCGGGAAAAAAGCCACGGTATTTGCCGCCGCCTTTATCATCCTCTTTTCCGCGGCTATGAGCGTGGACGCTATCAGAATTCCAATCATTGAATATGCAAAATCGGTCTTTGAGGAAGGCACAAACTTTTTGTTTGGACGCAAGGAGGGAGAAGGCGAAGCGCCTGAAACCATTGAGCGGCCATTTATCCTTCAAGATGTGCCGGAGGAGTATCAGCTTGTATATTCCAGCGTCACCTGGAATAGCATCGGCCTCAGATGGGAAAACGGTGAGGGTGGTTATATCAACTATTCTCAGGAAACTCTCGGCTGGAGCGTATCAATGGATACAGAGAACGCTGTTTTGGAGGAAGTCCAGGTCAACGGCGCAGATGCTTTCCTGGTGGAAAAGGATACGGTAAAATGGATTATGTGGCCTACTCAGGACTATGTGTTTACTATCTCCTGTTCTCCAGAATTCAGCAGGGAAGAGCTCCTGGATTTTGCGGAGAATCTTGTTGAGGCGCCTGAGCTTTTAGAGCAGATGGAGCCTCGGCCCCAGCCGGATTGACAGGCAAGGTATTGAATTCCCACTTATTTCCTCCTATATAAAAAAGCCCTATCCTTACTTGTGGAAGGATAGGGCTTTTTGCTGCCGTTTTAGAAGGAGAAAGAGAGAAAAAAGGAAAAATCACCCTCTTCCAGGAATTTGAATATGATGATATTGCCCCCTGTTGGGTGGCGCCCGGCTGCGTTTGCCGGGGCGGAAAAGTGCAAAGGGAAAAATAGACTTTTTAAGATTAGTGCAAAGGGAGAAGCGATATGAAGTATTTAGAAATTATTCCTGATTACCCGCCATATAGGGCGGCGGAGGATAAAAGAGGTTTTATCAGCCAATATTATGTTCCCAACAGCCATACCGGTGTAGACAGCGTTGGCAACCTGTGGGATATGCCGGTATGCGCTATTTTTGACGGGAGGATTGTGAGCGCGGACTATAATTCCAGGACGGGAAATGATGTAATTTATGAGTCCGGCAATGGAAGGGTCAGGGTAATTTACCTCCATTTAAGGGATAAAGTGACCGTTACGGGAAATATTTTAAAGGATCAGGTGCTTGGATATGAGGGCAGCACAGGCTCTTTGGCCACGGGAAAGCATCTTCACACTACCATGCTGATCGATGGGGAAATGGTGGATCCCCTGCCTTACCTGACGGGAAGAAAAGAAATGCCCCTGGAGATGCCGGAACCGGATGCCATCCAAAAGGGGGACAAGGTGGTTGTGGTAAATCCGGTAACCTATTATGGACAGAAATTTACCCTATATTATGACGAATATGATGTGCTGGAGGTCGCGGGAGACCGTGTTGTGATTGGGATTGGCCCTGTTGTCACCGCGGCGGTAAACGCGAAGGATATCAGAAAATCCGACGGGCTGGAGCCTCTGAAAAAAGGGGATAAGGTTAAGGTGATCCATCCAAATCTGTATGGAGGAGGGACGTTTGTCCTTTATTATGACGAATATGACGTACTGGAGATTGCGGATGACAGGGTGGTCATAGGAATTGGCGATATCGTCACGGCGGCCGTCAACAGAAAGGATTTACAGAAGGTCTAAGACAAATTGCGGAAGGGCGCTTTTCTAAGCGTCCTTTTGTTTTGCCTTCTTTCCGAACAGGGGCTTGATTATACCAGTTTTTTATCACCCCATATAAAAAGATGATTCATAGTCCTTCAAAGGCAGAGTATCATGGTATAATATCCATAAAGCCAGGGGAAATTGGGGTTTGTAAAAAGGAGTGACACTATGATATCCCAGGATTTTATTAAAACACTGAAAGAGTTTGCGGGGAATACATGGCATATTGAGAGTGTTCTTATCGTAGGCTCTTACGCAAGAGGAACAAATAAAGAGGGGTCAGATTTGGATATTGTTATGATTACATCAGACAAATCAGCAATGCTGGCAGATCAGGGCTTTGTTCAAATATTGGGGGAGGTTGAGAAAAAACAAACAGAATATTATGGCGCGTGTACCTCCGTTCGTGTGTGGTACAAAAATGGACTGGAAGTTGAGTTTGGCGTCGTGGAGCCGTCCTGGATAGAAAAACCTTTGGACGCTGGAACGGAGAAAGTTTTGAGGGACGGTTATCAAGTTGTTTTTGACGCGAAGCATTACTTTCAGAATTTACCGCTTTAAAATTTCCAGCTTCTGCAAAGGCTTCCATTTTCCCGTCGCCGGAGCAATCCAGAAACAATGGCGGCTGCAAGCTGCCTGGTATGCGAAAATGGACTAAAGTCGGTTGATGCTTCTGTATAATTTATTTTGTGAAAATAAAAAACGGCTGATGTTTTATCGGACGTTCTTTCCTGCCAAAACAGAAAGGAAAGCTGCTGAAAATTTTTATCTTGACATTGGATTTCCCTCTTGATAGAATGGCACCATACTGAAAAGAGCCGGTGGCCGGCCGGCAGGGGGTAGAGCAAATGGAACAGATATTTTATGTCAGACAGTATGAAGGACACAATGATGATGAAAGGGTGGAGGCATGCCTGAGGGACGCGTCGCGATGCGGCAGGCCGACGGTGGTCTTTGACGGACGTGATTTTGAAATCAGCAGGGCGGTTCTTCTTTCGTCCGGTATGACGGTGCTGGTGGATAACTGTACAATCCGGCAGAGCGACTGCGCCTTTGACAATGTCTTTCGCAGCGCGAATGTCCGCCTGGATGAAGAAAATCCTTCCTTTTACAGCGGTGGGATCGAAAAGATTTCTCACGTCCGGCTGCTGGGAAGGGGCAACGCCGTCATTGAGGGCTGCCGTGTCAACAGGAGAGGTTTTCACACCGTCTTGAAGGAAGAACAGGAGATGACAGGGGATTTCTGGGGATTTTTAACCTACCAGGCGCTGTTCGTCTGTACGGATGATTTGGAGATTTCCGGACTGTCCTTTGTCAAAACCAGGTGCTGGGCGATTACGCTGGATCTATGCACCCATTTCCACATTCATGATTTGGAGATCAATTCCCAGGTGAAAAACGGGGACGGCGTTCACCTTCTTTCCGGATGCTGCTATGGCGTTGTGGAGCGTCTGAATGGTGTAACCTCTGACGATATGGTTGCTGTTCAGTCAGGATTCCAGCTCAAGGAGCTTCCCTGCAAAAATTATCTGGCTCCGTTTACCCCGACAAAGGACGAGTACGCGAAGCGGACTGTAAGGGAACTGGACTGCCATGATATTATTATCCGCGATATTTCCGCCGGCGGAATGATGCACAACGTGATCCTTCTGGCCTTAAACGACACCTGTATTTACGATATTCAAATCGAGGATATCGCCGACACCTGCAGGCAGGAGCCTTATGTCGCGACCGTATTCGCCTATACCGGCATATACGGCGGTCCGGGAACTTTGAGGGATATTTCTATTCAGCGCGTCTATTCTTTGGCGGATTCCGCGTTTTCCTCCAATACTACAATCAAGAACCTTTTTCTCAGCGAGCTCACCACAGGCAGGGAGGGCGGTAAGCTGTACGAGACCTATCCCGAGCGGTAACAGCCTGTCGGGATATTAGACAAATTGAGAGGATCAAAAACTCCTGTACCTCGGTACAGGAGTTTTTTCCGCCCTATTGGGGCCATAAGAAAAGCCTTTGGCCGGAACCGCCCGAAGAGGGAAAAAGCAAAATTCGGCGTAAGGCATCCAGTCAGAGAATTTCATTGACAACCTAGAAATTGCGGCAAGTCAGAAGAAACGCTTGGGAGCCGCCTGTGAACGCTTTGCTTAAGGACTTTTCAAAAGGGGACGGATAGACACAGACGCGGCTTACAGAAGGGACAGCTCTGCCAGGGAGGAAGAATGAAAGAGGGGATTTGTCCAGCTTTCTTCCCAAAAAGCGTCAAGATTTTCCTGACTGTATTCTATTTCTTTGGAAAATTCCTTCGCCGTAAGAATCCGATCCCGCAAGGAAAAGGAATGGCCGCAGGTATCCCAGCGGTGCAGATCGAGAAGCTGAAGAAGCAGGTATCCGGCGGCCGCGAATTTCATTTTTGAGAGCAAATCCCCGTCGTAAAAGGCTTGGACAAAATAGCGGTAAACCAGGTAAACGATAAAATGCTCATACTCATAAGGCCGCTGGTATTGGGAAAGGAACAGAGATCTTTTTTGCCACAGCCGCGGGAGCCGCGTCTGTATTTCTTTCAGCTTGGCGGGCCATTGAGGGGAAAGAGGTTCCAGGCCAAGGCAAAAATCAAGAAGCCGGCGGAGGCTGGAAATTTGACGGGAGAAGGCTTCTTCTCCCGTCCCACCGGGAAAGCCTGTCCAAAAGCTTTGAGAAGGTGAGATAAATTCCTCCCAAGGCCGGGAGGGGAGGGAAGCCCCCTCGTCGGCTGCCTGCTGCAAGCGTTCGGAAAGCGCCAGGGAAAGGGCCAACCGCCGGCCGATTGTTCGGCGCCGATCCTGAAGAATGGAAAAAATCCATTCCCGGCCCTGGAGAAGGAGATGGAAAAAGGGATCTTCCGCCCTTTCCACCGGCTGTCCCTCCTCAAAGCAGCAAAAAGAGACAGGGGAGGGCTCCTGAAAGATCAGAAGCCCCGCCGCCTCGCAGCAAAGGCCCAATCCGCTTTCCCTGATTGGACCAAGCCAGTTATGAAATCGGGGATGCTGGGCGCAGATTTCACAAAGGCGATCCTTTCCAAGGTTGAGGATGATATCGCAGAGATTGTCCTTGTTCAGCATGGGGCACCGTTCCGCTTTATCCAGAAGAAAGTGGGGGGCGGGCTCCCGCGCGATGGAATCGCGCAGACGGCGGCCAAATTCCCCGGGAATCTGTTTATAGCCCTGGAAGGTATTCTCATCAATATCGATTTCCCAGCCAATGCAGCAGTTGTCCGAACAGGCGGAGCCGATACATTGAAAGGCGGAATAGTAAGACGGTTGTCTAAACTTCATCCGATCCCTCCTAATTAAAACAATTAGTATTATTATTATAAAATAATACAAATAGGACGATTTCTGGAAACGAAATCGTCCTATGGAGTATTTTACTGACAGATTAACGGTAAAGCTTATCCCCCAGCTTGGCGGCGTCCAGGGCATAGCGTATGGCGGCAAAGAAGGGAACTGCCAGAACCACGGCGATGACTCCGTTGACAGAGGAGGTGAGCAGCTTAGTACCTACATTCAGGAGGGAGACATTGATTTCGTATCCCTTGACAAAGAAATCCACGACAAAGCCCTTTCCAACATAAAGGACAATGTAAGTCAGGGAGCCCGCCACGCAGGCGATGATGTTCCGAACGGTTTTTTTGCCTTCGCTGTGGCCGTCGTAGGCAATGACGGCGCAGACAAAAGCCAGCAGGAATTTAAAACAGAAGGTGAAGGGGGAATCGGGCAGGTAATCGGGATACATAATCAGATCATACAAAAAGGAACCGATGCCCGCAGCCAATCCTCCGCCGACGGGACCGCAGATCAGACCGGCCAGCAGGCAGAAGGTATTTCCAATATGAATGCGGGAGACCCCTCCGATAAAGCTCACCGGAAAGGACAGACTGGACCCCACATAAACAAGGGCGGCCATGAGGGCAATTACGACAATTTGATATATGTTGAAACCATTTTTTCCTTTGACTAACATAACGGACGCTTCCTTTCAGATTGTCTTGAATTGAAAAATTTACTTGCAGTTTTCGAAAACGATAGTATTATAATAATATAAAACTGTACTGATTGAAATATCCAATTTACTATATTTTTAAAAGGACAGTTTTAAAATAAAAAAAGGAAGCCCCAATTCTGCGGGGCCTCCTGTGCAATTTGACGAATGGTGAAAAAAACAAGAAAAACGGCTTATCCTTTTTTCCTCGGCGCGCGGGTATAGGTTGTTTTTCCGTTTTCATGGAGGACAGTGATCAGGTAATTCTGTACCGGCACTGTCATTTTCAGGTAGGATACCCTTTCAGGAATATGGGGGATATAAACCGGAGTTTCCCCCTCCTCACAGGGATGGAGACCAAGAATATCCTCAATCAGGATGGACACCGGGGCGCTGGCCCAGGGATGACACAGGCTGCAGTTGTTTTTGTCCTCCTTTCCCCAGGCCTCAAAGCAGGCGGTTCCGCCCTCCCGCACCATATTATACCAGGAATTTCTCGCGGTGGAGGTGAGCAGGCTGTAAACTTCTTCATAGCGTCCCAGGCGGACCAGGGCTTTCAGAAGAAAATAAGACATATAGACGCCGCAGCACAGGCCGCGCTCCATGATCAGGGAGGAGATGGAATCCTGGGCCTCCGGCGGGCAGAATCCAAAATAGGCCGGCAGGATATTGGAATGAAGGGCAGAGTGGTTACTGTGCTCACTGTCGACATAAAGCCTGGTTTCCGGACGGTAGAAGGCGCGCTGGAAGGACTGTACCAGGGAGGCGTACCGGGGGGAGAAGGGAAGGCCGAGCATCTGCTTGGTCTGCTCCACGACCCCCACAGAGCCGATATAAAAGGCGTTGATTACGTTGTGGCAGCCAGGCCCGATGGGCTTTGTCATGGGGAAATCATAATGATCCCGCAGTTCCGTCGGCCAGTCCACAAGATTCCATTCCTCCACCTGCTCCAACAGGCCGTCGGGCCGGGCGTAACGCCGGCGGAAATAGGAAAGCATTTTATCGCTGACCTCCAGAGTCCGCAGAAGGAATTCCCTGTCGTGGGAGTGCTGGTAATACCGCAGGGCAATCATAGGGAACTGGAAGGAATAGTCGGCGATCTCCTGCATCAGGGAGCCGGGGGTGACGGTCAGCAGGCCGTCACAGACAAAGGCCGACTGCATCTGGTTCTCCAATGCCTTGCGGTAAAGATAGGGATCGCCAGACAGGTAGAGCTGGGAGATGGTGGTGATGGTCATATCTCCGGCATACTGTCCCTTTTCACGGGAGGGACAATCCACATAAACCTCCTGACTTCCGCATTTCACGCCGTTTTTGCACAGCTCAAAGACGCTTTTCAGCACCTTGTCGGAGGTTTCCAGCGTGCAGAGGGCGTCGTCCATGGGAAAATGACGGATTGACCCGGACAGCTCCAGCAGTTCCACTCCCTCTTCCATCTCCAGGCAGACATAGCGGAAGGCCTTATAATCGTACTGGCGCAGCAGGCATTCCCCATCGTCCAGAGTCCAAAACTCCTCATAATCACAATTGCAGCGCATATGATAACGAACGGAATCCCTCGTCCCCTCTTCCAGCTCTTCCCCGCAGAGGATACGGATTTTCCGCCCCTTCCCGCCCCTGGCGCGGATGGCCAGGGTGCCTGTGACTTCCTTTCCAAAATCATAGACCACCCTTCCATTCTCCAAAGGGGAGAGAACCTCCGGCTTGACGGAATAAACGGGAATCACGGGAGCGGGGTGGGAAGAAAAGATATAATCGGTGTAGAATTTTGTGCGGCAGGCATGCCAATGGCCGTCCTGAAAACCGAGGGTTTCCCAGCCTTTTTCTTCCAGACGGCTGTCATAATCCTCCAGATATTGGGTCGAATAGCCCAGTTCACGGCGACAGGTATAGGCCCGCGACAGAATATATTTCCAGCGTTTGTCGGTGGAGAGAACCGTTTTTCCGTCTATCACCAGATCGGCGATGCAGCCCTGCCTCATGTCTCCGCTGTTCCACACACGGTTGATCAGCCCTTGATAATAGACATCCAGTGCGATGATATTTTCCCCCTCTTTCAGATAGGAGGAGAGATCGATGGTATTATAGTAATAATGGAAATAATATCCGGGTGTCGGCCCCTGGGCGACGAAAACGCCGTTGACATATAATTTATAATAGTCGTCGGCCGTAATATGCAGGATGGCCGAGGAAAAGGCGGGGAGGGAGAATTCCCTGCGGACAAGCATGTGGACGTTTTTTCTGTCCTCCGGATGGACAAAGGACGATTTCGGCGCCGTTTCCTTGCGGAATACATTCTGGGGCGGGGCGTTTAAGAATTCCTGGGCGCAAATCCAGTTTCCTTGAAATTTCATGACAAAGCCTACCTTTCTTACAGCCGGCGGCATATTTTGAGCAGGTTATCCGGATATCCTCCGAAAGGAAAAAATCCCGTGGGAAAGCGCTGGAAATAGCGTGCGGAAGGACCGGCTGATGACGGCTCCATTATAACATATTCCATTCCATTTTCCAATGACAGAATGAGGTGAAATAAGATGCTTCTGGATTTTTTTACAATGGATGAAAAAAACGCAAAACCCTTTTATGTCCAGCTTTATGAACAGCTGCGGGAGGCCATTGAGCAGGGCTATCTGGAGCCGGGGGAAAAGATGCCCTCCATCCGGCGGCTTGCCCAGGACAAAGCCCTGAGCAGAACCACGGTGGAGATGGCTTACCAGCAGCTGGCTGTAGAAGGCTATATTTTCAGCAAGCCCCAATCGGGTTATTATATCCGCAGGGCCAATTGGAAGGAAGCGTCCAAAGCGCGTCCGACGCCGCCTGCGGCGGAGAAGGGGGAGGAGAATCTCCCTTATGATTTCGGTACGGATTTTATCGATCCCCGCGCCTTTGATATTAAGCTTTGGCAGCATTGCCTCCGGGAGGTGCTGAGGGAACAGGACGCTATCACCTCCTATGGGGCACACCAGGGGGAGGAGGAGCTGAGAGCGGCTTTGGCGGAATACAGCCACAATGTGAGAGGGGTGACGGCGGCGCCGGAACGGATTGTGGTGGGGGCCGGTACTCAGCCCCTGCTGACCCTTGTCAGCCCGTTTATCCGGGAACTGGAAAGCGCCGTGGGAATTGAGTCGCCCGGATTTCCCCAGGCGCAGCAGATATTTTCCGACTGCGGCATCCCCTTTGTCCTGCTGCCGGGGGATAAAGACGGGATCGATATGGAGGGGCTTTTCCGTTCGGGCGTTAGAGTCGTTTATATCAATCCCTCCAACCGGCTTCAGTCCGGCACGCCCATCCCTATGGGGCGTCGGACGGAATTGCTGGAATGGGCCCAGAGGGTAAACGGCCTGATTTTGGAGGATGATCACAACGGCGAGCTGCGTTACCATGCGAGACCCATTCCGGCCCTTCAGGGAATAGGAAACGGCGATCGGGTAATATATATCGGCTCCTTTTCCAAAGTCCTGCTTCCCTCGGTCCGTATCGGCTATATGGTTTTGCCGCAGAAGCTGGCGGAACGGTATGCCGTCAACAGTAAAAATTACAACCAGACCGCTTCCAAAATAGAGCAGCTGGCCCTTGCCAAGTTTTTGAAGGAGGGAAGGCTCGAAAAGCAGCTCCGGCGGCTGAGAAAGCTGTATGCCGATAAAGGGGAATATCTGATTGAATGTCTCCAGGAGGCTTTTGGAAACAGTATCCGCATCACGCTCCAGGAAACCGCCCTGCGCGTTTTGGCGGAGGTGGACAATGGAAGCACGGGGACGCAGCTGATTCAAAAGGCGCGCCGGGAAGGGGTGCGGGTTCTTCCCTTCGGAAGGGAGGACAGGACGCCGGGAAGGGTGATTCTGGGCTTCTCCGGTATTGAAAGAGAAAAAATTTTTCCAGGGGTTCAGGCGCTGTTCAAAGCTTGGGGAAAAGGCGGCCTCCCTGTCTAAACGCGGAAGAGGAGAAAACAGGGAGCCATTACGGTATCGGCGGTTTTGGTTCTGTTTGACATCTCCTTCCGCCAGGCGGGGATACCGCGGCGCCCAGTCTCAGGACTACGGAGAGAAAATAAAGGTCTTGGACGGAAAAGTATCCGCGCCCGCCGGAAGGGGAAGGAAAGGCCGCTGTCCCGTGGGGATAACGATGAAACGGGAAAGGATAAATTTTCCATGGTTCCCTTCAAAATTAAATTCTTTTATGTAAAAATTCCGGATGCTTTTCTGTGGTATAATCATCATGCTTTAGATTGATGATTGGAAAGTTTCGCTTGGCGGACAAACGATAGCTGTTCTTCAGAGAAAGCTGGACCACGCGATATCCCGGCCGGTTCAGGAACTATGGACGCTGTCCATAAATGTCGTCGTACAGAAAAAATTGCTCCGGTTCCGCAAAAGGCCGGAGGAGGAAAAGGAGAGGTAAAAGCGGATGTGGAAAAATTGGGCGCGCGGCCTTTTTTTGGCCGCCTTGGTGTGTATCCTGTGCGGAATGTCCGCGGGACAGGGGCAAAATCAGGGATTGACAGTGATGAAGGAGGAAAAGCCTCCAGCTTCTTCCTCACAGCAGGTATCCAGCGAACAGGCGTATTCTTCCGAGGCTGGTTCCTCAGACAGCGTTTCTTCCGCTGAGGAAGAAAGCAGTCAGCCGGAGGAATCCTCTTCTCAGGAGCCAGAAGAGCAAAAGTCCATGGAACAAATTCAGGAAGAGGTAAAGGAACAGGTCGACAAGGTGGCGACAGAGGACGAAAAAAGGGAGGATCCGGAAGCGGGAAAGCAGCATCAGGAGGAGCCCCCTATGGAGGATACTGTTGTGATTCCTCCGGAGCCGGAAAGGCCTCCGGCTACTTCCTCTGAAATCCCCCTTTCCAGCCTGCCTTCCTCTGATACGCCTGTTTCTTCTGATATGGGCGCGTCTTCCTCACCTGAAGAGGATATTCCCTCTGAGGGGAGCGGTTCCGAGTCTTCCAGCAATGTTTCCTCAGGCAGCTCTTCGGAACTTCCTGAAGTGCCGGTAAATGGATGGTATACTCTTGGCGGCCAAAAATATCTGAATATCGGAGGGGTTCCGGTGAAGGGATGGCAGACGGTAGAGGGAAGAAAATACAAGTTCAATTCCTCCACTGGAGCTCTGGAATCCAAGACGGGAATCGACGTGTCAGAATTTCAGGGAAACATCAATTGGCAGGCGGTAAAGAACGACGGGATTGATTTTGTTATGCTGCGTGTGGGCTTCCGCTTTTGGGGAAAGAACCACGCGCCGGATGATTATATGCGCCGGGACGCGAAATTTACCCAGAATTACCAGGGCGCCAAAGCCGCGGGGCTGAAGGTCGGAGTTTACTTTTTCTCCCAGTCCATCACGGTAGAGGAAGCGCTTGAGGAGGCGGCGTTTACGCTGGAAGCCATTAAGGGACTGGATATCGACGGCCCGGTCGCCTACGATATTGAGGGAACGTCCGATCCGGCGGGACGCACCAACGATCCTTCTATCACCAACGCGCTGCGCACTGAAATGACGAAGGCGTTCTGTAATGAGGTTGCCCGGAACGGTTACCAGCCCCAGGTGTGCACCTATGTCAATTATGCCTATACCAAGCTGAACATGGGTGAGCTTACCATGTTCCCCACCTGGATCGCCCATTATGGCGTGTCGGGGGTAACGAATTATAAGTATCCCTTCCAGATGTGGCAGTATACCAGTGCCGGATCAGTCAAGGGGATCAGCGGGTCGGTGGATCTGGACGTGATGGTATGAGCATCGTGCCAGTGGAGTTTTGCCTGCCAGCAAAAAGCCGGCTGTCCTTCAGCTGAAGCTGAGCCGCAAAGCATCCTGTTTCGTTGTGGACTTGTGGCATGACCATCCTATTAGGCGGTATACCGGGGACAGGCGCAAGCTTTATGATATGATTCTTTTGTACAAGTTGGCGAATTCAAAAGGCTTGGGGAGGGGAATCTTTGATTTGACTTTCCCTATGGCGTGTGCTATGATAATAAAAATAGAATATCCATAAAAAACGTTGATAGAGACAGTAGGCTTCCTTGAAACATACAGCGAGCCGGGGCGAGTGGAAGCCCGGCGGGAGTATGGGAATGTCCGAATATCCCTCTAGAGTTTCCAGCTGAAAGGTCGCTTCTGATTAAGCTGAGACGGGGCTCCGCCGTTAAGGGAGGCGCATATGGTGGTATGCGGCAATGGGTGGTTTTGCGAAGCTTTGACCTTCGTCCTGATTTGCGGGACGGAGGTTTTTTTATCCCGAAAAGAAAAATAAACAGTTTGGGTGGAGGTTTGTTATGGCAAAGTACGAAAAGGTTTCCACAAATCTCAACTTTGTGGAAAATGAGAAGAAAGTGGAAAAGTTCTGGGAGGATCATCAGATTTTTGAAAAAAGCATAGAAAGCCGCAAGGACGACAAAACCTATACTTTTTACGACGGTCCCCCGACTGCGAACGGAAAGCCGCACATCGGCCATGTCCTGACCCGTGTCATCAAGGACATGATTCCCAGGTACCGCACCATGAAGGGATACCAGGTGCCGAGAAAGGCCGGTTGGGATACCCATGGGCTTCCGGTTGAGCTGGAGGTGGAAAAGGAGCTGGGCCTTGACGGCAAAGAGCAGATTGAGCAGTACGGCTTGGAGCCATTTATCCAAAAGTGCAAGGAAAGCGTCTGGAAGTATAAAGGCATGTGGGAGGATTTTTCCGCTACGGTAGGCTTCTGGGCGGATATGGAGCATCCATATGTCACCTATGAGAATGATTTTATTGAGTCCGAATGGTGGGCGCTGAAGAAAATCTGGGACAGAGGCCTTCTCTATAAAGGCTTTAAGATTGTCCCCTATTGTCCCCGCTGTGGGACCCCCTTGTCCAGCCACGAGGTGGCGCAGGGCTATAAGGATGTCAAGGAACGCTCTGCTATCGCGAAATTCCCTGTCAAGGGAGAGGACGCCTATATCCTGGCATGGACCACCACGCCGTGGACTCTGCCCTCCAACGTGGCCCTTTGCGTGAATCCCGATGAAAAATATGTCAAGGTCAGCGCCAAAGGGGAAACCTACTATCTGGCCGAGGCTTTGGCCGAGACTGTCCTGGGAGAGGATTTTACCGTTTTGGAGACCTTTCTGGGGAAAGAATTGGAATATAAGGAATATGAACCCCTGTTCCATTTTGTCAGCCCGAGCAAAAAATGCTGGTATGTGGTATGTGATTCTTATGTCACCCTGACGGACGGAACCGGCATTGTCCATATTGCTCCCGCCTTCGGTGAGGACGACGCCAATGTGGGAAGAAAATATGACCTGCCCTTTGTCCAGCTGGTCGACGCCAAGGGGGAGATGACAAAGGAAACCCTTTGGCCCGGCGTGTTCTGTAAGGATGCCGATAAAGAGGTTCTCAAGGAATTGGACAAAAGGGGTCTGTTGTTCTCAGCCCCTGTGTTTGAGCACAGCTATCCCCACTGCTGGAGATGCGACACCCCTCTGATCTACTATGCCCGCGACTCCTGGTTTATTAAGATGACGGCGGTCAGGGAGGATCTGATCCGCAATAACAATACCATCCACTGGATCCCTGAAAGCATTGGCAAGGGGCGGTTTGGGGACTGGCTGGAAAATGTGCAGGACTGGGGCATCAGCCGCAACCGGTATTGGGGAACCCCTCTGAATATCTGGGAATGTGAATGCGGCCATCAGCATTCCATCGGCAGCATTGAGGAGCTCAAAGCCATGTCCGGCAACTGCCCCGACAATATCGAGCTTCACCGCCCATACATCGACGCTGTCACCATCCCCTGCCCCAAATGCGGCAAAGAGATGAAACGGGTGCCGGAGGTCATCGACTGCTGGTTTGACTCCGGTTCCATGCCCTTTGCCCAGCACCATTATCCTTTTGAGAACAAGGAGCTCTTTGAAAAACAGTTCCCGGCCGATTTTATTTCCGAGGCCGTCGATCAGACCCGCGGCTGGTTTTATTCCCTGCTGGCCATTTCTACCCTGATCTTTAACCGCGCGCCCTACAAGAATGTTATCGTTCTGGGACATGTACAGGATGAGAATGGACAGAAGATGTCCAAATCCAAGGGAAACGCGGTGGATCCCTTTGAGGCGCTGCAGACCTACGGCGCCGACGCTATCCGCTGGTACTTCTATATCAATTCCGCCCCGTGGCTTCCCAACAGGTTTCACGGAAAGGCGGTCATGGAAGGCCAGAGAAAGATGCTGGGAACCCTGTGGAACACCTATGCCTTCTTTGTTCTTTACGCCAATATTGACGATTTTGACGCCACTGAGCACCAGTTGGAATATGGCAAGCTTTCCGTCATGGATAAGTGGCTTCTCTCCAAGCTGAATTCCCTGGTAAAGACAGTGGACAGCAGCCTGAATGATTATAAAATTCCCGAGGCCGCCAGAGCGTTACAGGAATTTGTAGATGAGCTGAGCAACTGGTATGTCAGACGGAGCCGTGAGCGGTTCTGGGTGAAAGGGATGCCTCAGGATAAAGTGAATGCCTATATGACCCTTTATACCGCTTTGGTGACCGTTGCCAAGACTGCCGCGCCCATGCTTCCCTTTATGTCGGAGTCCATTTACCAAAATTTGGTTTGCAGCATTGATCCTTCCGCGCCGGAAAGCGTTCATCTGTGCAGCTTCCCGGCGGTGCTGGAGGAGATGATCGACACGGCTTTGGAGGCGGATATGGAGGAAGTGCTTGCGATTGTCGCCCTGGGGCGCGCCGCGAGGAATGGCTCCAATATTAAGAACCGCCAGCCCATCTCAAAAATGTATGTGAAATCGGAAAAGGAACTGAGTGAATTTTACCGCCAGATCATTGAGGATGAGCTGAATATCAAAGAGGTGGCGTTTGTGGAAGACGCCTCCGCCTTTACTTCCTATCACTTCAAGCCGCAGCTGAAAACCCTGGGGCCGAAGTTTGGAAAGCGCCTTGGAGAAATCCGCGCTGCTTTGGGCGAATTGGACGGCAACAAGGCCAAAAAATCCTTGGATAAGGATGGCAAGCTGGTGTTGCCACTGACCAGCGGCGAAGTGGAGCTGGGAGAAGAGGATTTGCTGATCGAAACTTCCCAGATGGAGGGCTATTTCTCTGTGGAGGATAGCGGTATTGTGGTCGCGATCGATACCACGCTGACGCCTGAACTTTTGGAGGAAGGGTTTGTCCGCGAAATCATCAGCAAAATCCAGACTATGAGAAAGGAAGCGGACTTCAACGTAACCGATCACATCCTGCTTTACGCCATGAATAACGAAAGGGTTCAAGGGATCATTGCCAGGAACCAGGAGGCCATCCAGGAGGATGTGCTGGCGGACGGCGTAGAGTTTGGAAAGGTCGAGGGATATGTAAAGGAATGGGATATCAATTCCGAAAAAGTAACCCTGGGGGTCCGTCAAATTTAAAAAACAGAACGCGACGGGTGTGTCAGAAACTTAAATAAAAACAAAAAGGGACGAAGTTTCATTTCGTCCCTTTTTGTTTATTGCTTCCCGCAAAAGAAAATATGAGAAAATTTGCTGTCGCGCAAACGGGGCATATTGCTCAAACGACGCCATCCTAATATCCTTTTCCTGGTTCCGGTACGGTTCCCGTTCCCGCGTCCGGTTTAGAGTTTATTGGAAAATGAGCGAGTGAAAGAGCAGGATAACCACTGGACAAGTCAGGAAGGTGAAAAAGCTGGCAGGAAGAAAAACAGGGGACATCAATAAAAAGAAAAAATAGTGTGTTAAAATCACAAAAGACGCGCGAAATCACAGGCTTTCTTCCTTGCTGCTTTCCTCAGTAGGAAGATTGTCAGCAAGCAGAAGATCCAAGCTCAGACCTAGATTCGAAAAGATTTTAACAGCGGTATCCAGCCTGGGAATTTTCTTCTCTCTTTCCAAGTCCTGATAATAACGGGTAGAAATATCGCAGCGTTCTGCCATTTTCTCTTGGCTGAGCTTATGCTCTGATCGATATTTCTTGAGAATTTTAGACAGCTTATTTTTTATGTCCATAGAGCTCACCCCCTTTCTTCAGTTGTTGAAGGAACCAAAAGGATGGGAAACATGGAGATCTTTCTTTATGATTTGCACTAGCAGTCTAATTTATTTATGTAAGGCTGTTTTAGATCTGTTTCCTTCCTGCCTATGGTTATTTACAAGAAGAATGGGGTGGAATGGACATTAGGATTCCACGGTTTTTCCGGAGGACGCTGTTTACGGAAAAATAGGGGGCAACCATATCGAATTTTTATGGAGCTGCGGAATTGACAGCAGCGGAAGAACCGGAGCTGTCTTTGCGTAGTCTTTGGATTGTTCCGGGAGTAAGAGCGCCGGGGAAGACTCTTCGGACAGGTAAGCGGATTTTTACCGGATAGAGACTGCCGGATATTTTTCCTCTTTGTCATTCCTCAGATTTTCCCAAAGACAATTTTTTTGAAAAATCCCTCTGTCGGCAAAAAAATTTTTGTTCCGAGCGTTGATGTATGCCTGATATACGGCGGGACCGGGGCTTCTTCCCATTTCCCAGCTTGTCCACTGCCTTTGATGGCGGTGTGGGCCGATCTTTAGGGGATGAATATGGCCGGTTGGTTTCAGGGCATACAAAATTTTTCCTTTTTCGTGCATCGCTTGCCGTCCGGCTCTTTAACGGCACTTCCGCCTGCTGCTTGCTTTTCTGTATCCGGTCTTTTACAGCCAGCGCTCCGCCGTATGTAAAGCGAAAGCCGGGGGAATACCTCCTTTGCGGGCCCTATCGCGGGACGTACTGAATTTATTTCACTTCGCATCACCTCCCAAAGCCATAAACGGGCGACTTGCTATCCCAACAGCCATCTGTCTCTCACTGAAGGCTATTGTTTACAGCTCGCTTCGTTCGGCTCTTGAAACGAAAGCCTTTTACAGAGCGCCTTCACCGGCGCCGCTGATGACTTCCGCAGCCCCTAAAAAAACAAAAAAACGGCCGCCAAATCAATGGCAACCGTTTTTGCGTATTATCCCTCTAAACTATCATTTTGTAGCACATAGAGGGAGTTCTCCCATATTTTGTTTTCGGTCAGCCCTCCCTGCGGGTAGCTGCGTTGAGCATGGCGTCCTTGAGCTCTGTTTCAATTTTCTGAAGCTCCTGCTCCGCGGCGGCGCGTTTGGCGGCGCCCTCGTCCTGGATGTGAAGAACCTCATTGATGGTAGAAATCAGATTGGCGTTGGTAGCCTTGAGGGTTTCAATATCCACAATCGAACGCTCGTTTTCCCTGGCGATTTCGATGCTGTTTTGCTTGAGCATTTCGCTGTTCTTTTTCAGCAGATCATTGGTCATATTGGTAACCTTCTGCTGGGCGCCCAGGGCCGCGCGGGTATTGCTCAGTCCCATGGAAATGACAATCTGGTTTTTCCAAAGGGGAATGGAATTCATCAGAGAGGACTGAATTTTATCGGCAAGCTGGGTGTCGCTGCTCTGCAGCATCCGGATTTGAGGCGCCATTTGGATGGAAATCATCCTAGTGAGCATCAGATCATTGAGCTTTTTTTCAAAACGGGTACGAAAATCACGCACGTCCTGAAGTGCCTGCAAATCAACCTGGTCTTTTGAAATTTCCGCTTTCGCCTGTAATTCAGGAAGGACCTTCTCATCAATTTCCCGGATTTTTTCCTTTCCCGCGATAATGTAAAGGGAAATTTCCTTCAAATATTCCTTGTTAGTTTCATAAAGGCTGTCAAGCATGGCCACATCCTTGATCATCTGCCTCTTATGCTGCTCAAGGGTTTCGGCGATCTTATCCACATTGGCGCTGACCTTGTTATATTTGGCGGTCATTTTGGCCATGTACTTCTTCATGCTTTGGAAGAAGCCCTTTTTCTCAGAAACTTCCCCATCAAATCCCTGAATTTCCACAACAAGCTCAGAAAGAAGCTCGCCGGCTTCCCCTGCGTCCTTGGTTTTCATCTGGTTGAGCATGGAGTCGGAGAAATTGGCGATTTTTGTCTGGGCCGGGGCGCCGTATTGAACCAGTATGGTGGAATCGGTGATATCGATCTGAGAGATAAAGTCCCTCACCATGCTTTTTTCATCTTCCGGCAGCTGGTCAAATTCCAGAGAGCTTTCTGCGGGGATATCTTTTTCAATAGACTTTTGGTCAGAAATTGTTTGGGCAGATGGTTCCGTGGGGAGAACTAATTTCAGCGGTTCGCTCATTCTTGGGCATCTCCTTAACTTATACAATAAAGATTATGAAAATATGGACGATTTTCTTTAGTATAACATCCTTTTCGCCAATGCACAAGCATTTGCACAAGCATTTGCACAAGCATTTCCAGCCGACGGGAGGAAACCTTCTGAAAAACCGGCGATACTGTTTGTCAGCGCCGCCGGTTCCTTTTTTGGATGGAAGAAAGAGAAGGGGCAACCCTTCCAAATATATGGCGGGATAACGTCATTTTTGCCTGCCAAAAAAGGGGAGCCGGACAGACATATCTTAATGGACAGAAGACCCTGTTGCTTATTTGTAAAGCTTAGTTTTTCCGTTTGTAAGAAAAAATATCCGGTACCTCCCAGAAGGCTGTACCGGATATCAATGAAAGCTTGACAAGAATTATCTTTGTCTATCAGGAATAAATCAGGGCGATTCCCGGGGAATTGCCAATTTCTCAGCCTTGGAAGAGGCGTTTGACCAGGATGTCCTCCATCTTCTGAGGAGTCAGCTCCTCAAGGGAATGACAGACGGCATGGGCACCGGGAAGACTGCCCACGGCGGCCACAACGCCCACAGCGGTCATTCCCGCGGCAAGGGCGGCTTCAATGCCGGCTTCCGCGTCCTCCATAACAATACATTCCTCCGGCCTGGCGGACACAGCCTCGGCAGCTTTGGAAAAAACCTCCGGATCTGGTTTGCTGCGGGAGATCATGGAGCCGTCGATGACAGCGTCAAACTTGTCCTCTAGTCCTATCTGCTTTAAAATCAGCGGGGTGTTTTTACTGGAGGAGCCCACAGCGATTTTGACGCCGGCCTCCTTGAGGCTGTCCAGCAGGGCGGCGGCGCCGGGAAGCAAATCCTCTGGGGTGAGCGCGCTCAGGGATTCCACATAAACAGCGTTCTTTCTGGCCGCCATCTCTTCCTTTTCCTCTTGGGTATAGGTTTTGGAGGCGCGCTCCAAAACGATATCCAGGCTTGCCATACGGCTGACGCCGCGGAGACGGTGGTTGATTTCCCTGTCAAAGTAGATCCCCTGCTCATCGGCAATTTTTTTCCAGGCGAGGTAGTGGTATTCGTCCGTCGAGACCAAAACACCATCTAAATCAAATATCACAGCTTTTAATTTCATGGATGTTCCATTTCCTTTCCATTGATAGAACGAGAGGGACGGTTTATATGATATAATACATATAGTATAATATTTTAGATATATAACAAAATGATTAATCCCGCCCTCTGCAAGAGATATGGAGAAGACTAGAAGGAGACGGGAAGCCTGCCCTTGGGTTCCAGCTCACCGGCCAGTACCAGCGCGGCATATTGCTGGCATCTTTCTCCATTATATCCAAAGATGACGCGTTTCACTTTACCGTACTCCCTGGCGGCATAGGGACAGCCGAACTGAACAACCGCGGAAATCTTCGGCCGCAGTCCGTCCAAGACAGCCAGCATACGCTTGGTGGCGTCAGCGGAACCCATATAGGATTCATTGCGGTTCATCAGCAGCATGACAACGCTGTCATATTCCATCGTGAGGGTCAGAACATCCTCAATCTGGAACTTCGGAGGAAATTCCGGAAGGGTGATAAAATCGGAATTGGAGAATTTTTCCTTTAGGACGCGGACAGCCTCGCTCATGTCGCAGATTTCCGGGCGGAGCTCTCCAGTAATGGGATCCCTGAAAATATTTCCCTCCTGCACAATAAAAAGGTGCTTTTTGGAGGTATCCAGCGCGGGGGAATCGACCCCGTCCAGGGTGGCGGAAATGGAGAATTTCGCCATGTCGTCGACTGCCCTGCGCTCCTTATCAGTGATCACAGTTTGGGTGGCTTCCCTGAGGGTGCGGTTCTGGGCGGTGATCACACGCTGGGCGGAAAGAGTGATCTGTTCCTCGGAAACCATTCCCTCCCGGTAAGCGTCCATCATATAGCCGTAAGCTTCCCTTGCGCCGATGCGGTAGCTGGTCATCACCATGTCGATACCGGCCTTCATGGCAAGCTGGTGGCACTGCTTGAGGCCGAACATATTGGTCAATCCAATCATTGCGAAGGAATCGGTCATCATCAGGCCGTTGTAACCGGTGCCGCGCAGCAGGTCCACCAGTGGCTTGGAAAGGGAAGCGGGATAGACTGGATCCACCTTTTCAGCCATGATATGCCCTACCATAACGCCGGACAGATCGGCGTGCTTCATGCAGTAGGTGTAGGGATACAGCTCCCGTTCCAGCAATTCCTTGCCGTCTCCCTCAAGATAAACCATGCCGATATGGGAATCGACAGGGGAGGCGCCGAAGCCGGGATAATGCTTGGCGGTGACCACCATGCCCTGATCCTGGTAGCCGCGGATGACGGCGGCGGCCATTTTAGCTACCTGCTCCTTATTTCCGGCAAAGGCTCGTGTACCGACACAGCTTGCCTCAGGGTTCATGGCAATATCGACGATGGGGCCGAAAACCGTGTTATAGCCGGCTCTTTTTGCCTCAATGGCTGTAATTTTACCATATTCATAGCACAACTCCTCGGAATTTGCGCTTCCAAGGGCCATCTGGTTGGGCATGGAAACCTCGCTGTCGAAAAATCCGAATTCCATGTCCTCGCAGATAAGAATGGGATAGTCGGCGACGCGGAGAACCTCGTTGAGAATCTCCTTTTCGCTTTCCACATACCCGCCTTTTTTTACATAGCGGGAGGACAGATGAATGCCGCCCAGGCTGTGATTCTTGATCAAAGCCATGACAAAATCAAAATCGTCCTGATCGATCGGGTTCCTCATCAAAAGCATCTGGCCGACCTTTTGCTCCACAGACAAATCCTCAATATGTAAGGGCGTGAGAGACCTTCTGTTTACCATTTCCATCATGCCTTTCTTAAAAAATAGGGGTTGACAGATTCAAGTTAATTCTATGGTATTTCCCGGGGAAAAGCAATATTTTCTCCGCGGACGCTGGAAATATTATAATAGAGCTAGAATATTTATAAAAAAACAGCGGTGTTTTTCTTCCGCAAAAAGCGTCTTTTTTTCCACAGAAGTACCGTGAATCTTGACAAGGGAATTCCTTTCAGGCACACTACAATAAATAAAATAAAGCTGTGAGCTGTCCCGGGCAGGAGGAAAAAATATGAATCAAAGAGAAAATTTGCTTCGCGCGATGTCGCGGAAAGGCGCGCCGGAATTTGTCCCCTATCATTTTACCCTTTGCGATTCTCAAAAAGAACGTATGAAGGCGGAGACGGGGACAGATGATTACGAACGGTATTTTGATTTGTCGGCCAGGTTTATTTCCATTGCGCCGACCAGACATAAAAATGATTACAGCCGTTATCATTCCCATCTGCCTGAAAAGGCTTTTATTGACGAATGGGGCGTTGGGCAGGAGCCGGGCAGCATCGCCCATTTCACCAGAATGTACCATCCTATGGAGGGCTTTGAGAGCCCGGAGGAGGTCTATGAGTATCCTTATCCCGATATGCTGGAGGATTACCGCTGGGAGCCGGTCTGCCGGCAGGTGGAGAAGGCCCATGAGGATGGGGCCGCGGCGGTGTTTATGGCCGTTCAGGTTTTCGAGCCGGCCTGGTATCTGCGCGGTATGGAGCAGATGATGATGGATATGCTGTGCGATGAGGAAATGGCCAAGGCCTGCCTGGAGAGAATGACCCAATTCCAGGAAAAGATCACCCGCCGGGCAGTCAGGGCTGGAATGGATATCATTGTCTTTGGGGATGACGTAGGTTCCCAGAGGGACATGATGATGGCGCCCCAGCTGTGGCGGAAATGGCTGAAGCCCACCATGAGCACGGTGATTGCCGCGGCAAAGGAGGAGAATCCCCAGGTGCTGGCTTATTATCATTCCGACGGGGTAATTTCCCCCATTATTCCGGAGCTGATTGAGATCGGTGTGGATATTTTGAACCCTGTCCAGCCGGAATGTATGGATCCGGCCGAGGTGAAACGCCTGTATGGGGATAAGCTGTCCTTTTGGGGGACGGTGGGCACCCAGACTACCATGCCCTTTGGGACGCCGGAGGAAGTCAGGCGTGTAGTGAAGGAACGGATTGAAACCGTTGGAGCGGGGGGCGGGCTTTGCCTTGCCCCTACCCATCTTCTGGAGCCGGAGGTTCCATGGGAAAATATTGTCGCTTTTGTGGAGGCGGCCAGGGAGTTTGGAAAATACTGAAGTATCCGCTGTTCAAAATAGACACAAGGCTCAATATTTGCAATAAAAAAAGTCAATATAAGCAAACACTTTGTAAATATTTTTTGATACAATCAAATCGCTTTCTATTGGATGAAGGCAATTTATCTAGAGATAGAGAGGAATTCTGAATGTATACAATAGCAAAATTTGACTTTGGCAATTCCAGTGTTCCGGCCCAAAAAGGTTTTATTAAAGTCGAAAGGGTTTACACCTCTCCAAGATTCATGTGGGTGGAGGAGATGAAAAACGCTTGGAGAACGCCGGACGCCCCTTCCCCGGTTAAGGATTTTTTATATGGAAGCAAGGGGGAATTCCGCATTGGCCTTCCCGCCGATACCTACACAATCCGGCTCCTGTTTTGCGATGAAAAGCAGTCCTGGGACAAGTTCAGGGTGTTTGTCAGAAGCGTTGATGGGAAAAAAGCCCGGGGAGAAGGAAAAACGCTCTGTGAATTTGAGATGGAAGTGCCGGCGGACGAGCTGGTCATCAAAGAGGTCACTGTCCATCATGAGGGAAAAGGTCTTGCGGTAGATTTCCAGGGGATCGACTGCGGAATGTATATGGTTTCCGGAATGGAAATTCTTTGTGAGCGGGAGCATTCCATGGAAGTACTTATACCGGAGTCACCCTCCGATATCCTTCCCCTTGTGGAAGAGGTCATGGAAAAGGGAGAGACAAATCCTGTGGAGGCCCTGCACAGGATCTGCCGCTGGATGATTGCCCACCAGACTCCTGACGGCTTCCTGGGCGATTATGATTTTTCCCAGCGTCTGTGGTATACAACCTCTTATCCCCTGAGAACCTTTATGGCGGCGTATAAACTGACCGGGGAAGAGGATTATCTGGACATGGCCACCGGGTTGATAGATCTTTTTGTCAGTGAGCAAATGCCGGAATGTTCCTTTACCCAGAGTTACCGGCAGAAGCCTACCAAGGATACCTCAGAGGAAGAATTGGATCAAATCAGGCGAAAAAATTGGATGAACCTTGCGGATATCGGCAGTATGGTGGCGGCTCTGGTGACGGCCTGCCAATATGTGACTGGTGAGAGAAAAGAGCGGTATATCCGTTCGGCGCGCGGCTATCTCGACAACTGGGCGGCCCGCTACCGCCGGCCCAACGGCGGGTATGTCAATGGATGGATATGCAGAGAGGCGGAATGGATCTACAGCGTCTCCACAGCGACCACCGCTTTGAGCCTGGCTCTGTTCTACCGTGTAACCGGAGAGGAAAAATACCTGCGTCTGGCGGAGGAGTCCGCCTTGTTTATGGTTTCCGGCTGGAGCGAAAAAGGGCCGTATATGAACTGGCCCTTTGACAATACTTACCCTGGACATCCCTGTTTGCAGGCAGCGACAGAGTTCGGCGATCTCTTCTATTCTCTGGAAAGCCTGTCGGCAGTCATGTCCATTACTAACAGCCATGAGGTGAGGAAAGCCATCTTTGACGCTTTTCATAAGTACCTGTTTGGGGAAGAGGGGGCGCTGAACGCGAAGAAGGGGCTGCCCTGGTGGCCCATTGACAATTATTGGCATATGTCCAAAAGCGCCGGCATGCCGATTATCCTGTATGACTTTATTCAGTACGCCGATGAGATGAAGGCGGAGCCTGAGGAGGTCAAGCGGGCAAAAGAAGAGTATGAAACCTGTTGCAAATATTTGTGCACACCGGCTTACAGCAAGGCGATCGGCGTGTGCGCCGACTATTATGAAGGGGAAGCTCCCTTCCGCAACACCTCCGTTTTGTCATGGACGGGGTGCGCGGTAGCGGCAACCGGCTTTGCTGGAATTGCGGTGGCGCAGATGGTAAAGCCTGGGTTAATTTATTTGAACGAAAGCAACTGCTGAATGTGGTAAAAATTATTTGTTAATCACAAAAGCCTTCTGTGAGCCGCGGCGCCGTTCGGACTGGAATGGAAGCCGGGCAACAGGAGGCTTTTGCTTGTTTTTTGCCTTTGAAGGCGCATGCTGGAAAGCGGGGAAATAAAAAATAAAAATTTAATTGCAAAAATCTATGGATACGAATTCTTATTCGTGTACATATGGGGGATATTCCGTAATAATAGAATTATGTTTTTACATTAGGCGCTTTCCAGCGATATGGATGCCAAATTTTGTGTGATAAATTCACAACCGGCCTACGGTTCAACCTCTTTGAGAAGATTCAAGTCCAGATCCAGCGCTTTGGCGATTCTGACAACTGTGCATAAGCTGGGTTTTATGACCTTTCTTTCCTCGTATTTTTGATAGCCTCTCGAAGAAAGATAGCTTTTGCTGGCTACATCCTCCTGAGAAAGCGCTTGTCCCCTCCCTTCAATGATAAGATCGAACAGTTTGGCAAGAATAGCCTGATCTAGTATGGCCTGCTCCTCCTTTTCGGAATTGGTCTTCATTCAGATACACCCCCTTTCTGTTTATGCTTATAAAGGAAGTATATTTGATACCGGCCCATCTTTCCATGAGTCACAAATCGTTGATTTATGTGATAAAATATGTTAAAATAAAAATTTGAGTAAACATCACAATATTTTTTGAATGAAATTGAAAACACGGAAAAATCCAATCGGGATTTTTCCGTGTTTTTGTAGTATGCAGATATCGTTTTATGTATTATAATTGAGAGTGAAAGGGGAAGGGAGAAAATAGGGAAAAATTTTTTTGACTTTCTTGCCATGACAAAATACCGGAAAGCGGCGCGGGCGTTCATGGCGGCCATGGAGCCGTTGGAACAACGGGGAGGATTATTCCCTTCGGCGCGTTCGCCCACAGATGGTAAATTTTTAGAAGAGAGGTATTCCATATGAAATGTGTGTCCGTTGATTTTTCCAAAGTGACCGGTACAATCAAACCCATGCACGCGGTAAACAACTCTCCTTTTGGCGACGCGCGCGGCCTGGGCACGATGAAAGCCTTTATGGAAGCGGGGATCCCCTATGCCAGAAATCACGACGCGTCTCATTACGCTGTTTATGGAGGCTCCCACGCTCACGACGTACTGAATATTTTCCCATGTTTTGACGCCGATGAAAACGATCCCGGCAGTTATGACTTTGAGCTGACCGACGGCACTATCCGGGACACTGAAGCCGTCGGCTGCAGAATGTTCTACCGCTTGGGCTCCAAAATTGAGCATGAGGCCAAAAAGTACCAGACTAAGCCGCCGAAGGATTTCAAAAAATGGGCGCGGATCTGTGAGCATATCATTGCCCATATGTGTTATGGCTGGGCGGATGGCCACCATTTTGATATTGAATACTGGGAGATCTGGAATGAAGCGGATGGATTTAACGCCGACGGTACCAAGGCCTGCTGGCAGGGCACCATGGAACAGTTTATCGACTTTTTTGAGGTGGTCGCGAAACACCTAAAATCCTGCTATCCGGAAAAGAAAATAGGAGGTCCGGCCTACACCGGCGAACCTTATTCCTGGGAGGCGATCGAGCAGTTCATTATAGAAGCGGGAAGGCGGAAAATTCCGCTGGATTTCTTCTCCTGGCACGGCTATACAACAGATCCTCACCATTACGAGAAAAGTGTGGGAAAGGTCAAGAGGCTGCTGGATGATAATGGCTTTGGAGATACAGAAATGATCCTGAATGAGTGGAATTATGTCAGGGGCTGGGTCCATGAGGATATGATGGAGTCCTATCAAACCATTCATAATGAAAAAGGGGCGGCGTTTGCGGCGGCCTCTATCCTGACCGCGCAGAAAACGCCCATGGATATGTTCATGTATTACGACGCGGGCCCCAGCAGCGCTTATACCGGCCTTTTCGCGCCCTGGACTTTTCAGTGCCAAAAGCCCTATTATGCTTTTTGGCAGTTCAACAAGCTCTATCAATTGAAAAATGAGGTTCATACCACTACGGACAGTGGGGATGTTTATATCGGCGCTGCGTCCTCCAACGGCCGGAGCGCTGTTCAAATCGCTTATTTCTCAGATGCTCCCGCGGAAAAGGAGACTATCGAACTCTCTTTCCGGGGACTGGAGCAGCCCACGGAGTTTCAAACCTTTCTGGTGGACGGAGAAAATACTAATGAGCTGGTACGGAGCGACATTTACACCGTCGCGCAGGGAAGGCTGTATCTGAAGCTGAAGCCAAACTCTACTGTTTTGATCACAGGGACCCCGGTAAAATAGTCCGCGCCGGACATCAGAAACGATGGGATCGGCTGCCTGTTCAGGCTCGCGCCGGTCAGTTCCCCGAACCCGCGCTGAATGGACGGCTATAGGAGCATACCTTAATCCTTTTTTGTCCAGTTAAACTGCATTAGGCAGGAAAAATCCTCCCCGGTGGCGCCGGTGAGGATTTTTTGGGAAAAGGCTTGTATCCGCGTTTAAAAAGAGGCGGCGAAGGATGCTGAAAAATACCGCGGAGGACTTTTAAATTCTCCGCGGTATTTCAGAAAGGTGAAAGGGAACGTTTCTTTTTCAGAGAATGGCAGGAGAAATCCCCAGTCAAACGGCTGGGGATTTAAATTAAAGCGTAATCCTTTCCAATGTGGAAGGCCAATTCAAATTAATATTTTTCCAATGCTGGAAAAGGCCGTTTGAGGGGCGTCCCATAAAATCGAAGCCTGGGGAAGCGGTTCGTTTTCGCGAGGAGGAGAAAGAGGGCATACAAAAAAGACGCCTTTATAAAATTTGAATGTGGAGAAGGACCAGCGAGGGGATTTACAACCGGGCGGATGAACCGACCGTGATCTTTTGGGAAAAGAAGAAACGCCGTAACCGTACTAGACAAGTGCCATGACAAAAGTAGTCAAACAGAAAAGAATAAAAAATAACCGCAGGGATAAGCGAAAAACAGCTTTCCCATGCGGTTTTTATGGAGCTGGAGATCGGACTTGAACCGACGACCTGCTGATTACGAATCAGCTGCTCTACCAGCTGAGCCACTCCAGCATAATAAATCCAAATATTTGACGCTAAATAATTATACAGAATTTTTCCTCTTCCGTCAATATCCAGAACGGATATTTTCAAAGCTTTGCCAATATTCTTGACATCGGGGCGTTCCTGGATTAAACTTAACATTATATCAGGAGATTGACGTATTGATTTGGAGGGAAGCTTTCATGCTGGCAAGTAGTGAAAAGACTATGGAAAAAATCGTGTCTTTGTGCAAAAACCGGGGTTTTGTTTATTCCGGTTCCGAAATTTACGGCGGGTTATCCAACACATGGGATTACGGCCCCCTGGGAGTGGAATATAAAAATAATGTGAAAAAGGCCTGGTGGAAGAAATTTGTGCAGGAAAGCCCATATAATGTAGGACTGGACTGCGCGATTCTGATGAATCCGGAGGTTTGGGTCGCGTCCGGACATGTGGGTGGTTTTTCCGATCCCCTAATGGACTGCAAAGACTGCAAAACACGTCACCGCGCCGATAAGCTGATCGAGGACGCTACGGGTGAGGTTGCCGACGGCTGGACAAATGAGCAGATGATGACCTTTATCAAGGAGCGCCATATTACCTGCCCAGAGTGCGGCAGCGCGAATTTTACCGATATCCGTCAATTTAATCTGATGTTTAAAACCTTCCAAGGGGTGACGGAGGACGCAAAAAATGAAATTTATCTCCGTCCGGAAACCGCCCAGGGGATTTTTGTAAATTTCCAAAATGTCCAGCGCACCGCGAGGAAGAAGGTTCCTTTCGGCATCGCGCAGATTGGAAAAAGCTTCCGCAATGAAATCACTCCCGGCAACTTTACCTTCCGCACCAGGGAGTTTGAACAGATGGAGCTGGAGTTTTTCTGCAAGCCGGATACAGATTTGGACTGGTTCCAGTACTGGAGAAGCTACTGTGAAAACTTCCTTTTGTCCTTGGGCATGACCAAGGAAAATATGCGCCTGCGGGATCATTCCCCGGAGGAGCTTTCCTTCTATTCCAAGGCGACAACGGATATCGAATTCCTTTTCCCCTTCGGCTGGGGCGAGCTGTGGGGCATTGCCGACCGCACCAATTATGATTTGGGCCGCCATCAGGAGCATTCGGGAAAATCCATGGAATATTTTGATCCAGAAACCAGTGAAAAGTATATTCCTTATGTTGTCGAGCCCTCTCTGGGGGCTGATCGGGTGGCTCTGGCCTTTTTGTGCGACGCCTATGACGAGGAAGAGGTCGGGGAAGGAGACAAGAAGGATACCCGCGTTGTGCTTCACCTTCATCCTGCGCTGGCGCCCTTTAAGGCCTGTGTGCTCCCCTTGTCTAAAAAGCTGTCCGAGGGAGCCCAGAAGGTTTATACCCTTTTGTCCAAGCATTTCCGTGTGGATTATGACGACGCCGGCTCCATCGGTAAAAGATACCGCCGCCAGGATGAGATCGGCACCCCGTTCTGCCTGACCTATGACTTTGACAGCGAGAACGACGGCTGCGTCACCATACGCGACAGAGATACCATGGAACAGCAGAGGGTGAAAATTGAGGACTTGGTTTCCTTTGTGGAAGAAAAACTGGATTTTTGACAGAACTGGATGAAGTAGACCGCTTTCATATGCCGCACCTCCAAGGATGCTTCGGATGGTGCGGCTTTTTTCAAAGCTGTTTTATTTTTTAATTGTGAGAGGAAGAGACCGATGCCGCGCTTTTTTGTTGAGGATATTTCAGGGGATGAAATCGTGCTGACCGGGGGGGAGGCCCGCCATGTTTCCAGCTCCCTGAGGATGGGGCCGGGGGAAAAGCTGGTGGTGTGCGACGGAAAGGGGACGGACTGCCTCTGTGTCATTGAGAGCGCCTTCCGGGACGAGGTTCGGCTGTCTGTCTGTTCCAGGGAACCCAGCCTCGGCGAGCCGGGGGTGAAAATTACCGTCTATCAGGGGCTTCCCAAGGGGGACAAAATGGATTGGATCGTCCAAAAGTGCGTAGAGCTTGGGGCCTGCCGGATCGTACCTGTATTGACCGGGAGGAGCGTCTCTCAGCCGGACAGGAAATCGGCGGAGAAAAAGGTGCTTCGATGGCGGAAAATCGCGGCGGAAGCGGCAAAGCAGTCTCAGCGCGGCGTGGTGCCGGAGGTGTCCGGATTGATTTCCCTGCGCGAGGCGGCGGAAGAATGCCGGGCCGGAGAATTATCCCTTTTATTTTATGAGGGGGAGGGGGAAAGGATCTCCGCCCTGCTGCCGGATTCCCCGCCGGAAAGGATAAGGATCTTTATCGGCCCGGAGGGGGGATTTCAAAGAGAAGAGGTCGGAATGCTTACGGAAAACGGAGCCAGAGCCGCCACTCTGGGGCCGCGTATCCTGAGGACGGAGACGGCTCCCATAGCGGCTCTGAGCGTCCTGATGTTTGCTTTGGGAGAAATATAGGGTGCTGAAAAGGGGTGCCCGGGCTGAAAAATGAAACTACAGGAGTCGTCGGAATGAAAAACAAGCAAAAAAGAACGGTGAGAACCGTATATCTGAATAAGCTGCATCGAATCAACGCGGTGATTTACGTCGTGGTCATTATTTTTTTAGGCGGCCTTCTCTCCTATTATACCAGCGAGCTGGAGAAGAATAATATTAACGCCCTGAATCACGACGCGATGAATGAGATCACCAATTATTATGAAACCAAGAATAATAATTTCTGGACGGTCTATAAGCCCATTTACAAGGAAAGAAACTACAGTTATAAGGAAAAAGATCGTCCCTATCTCAAAGCGGTCATTGATTTTTACCAGGACGCTGAGGGGGATTGGCTGGACAATACCCTTTTGCTGGATATGCTGGAGGACGCTCTGGCGCAGGACAGCGATATCAAATGGATAGCCATGTACCGCAACGCTTATCCGGAAACGGCCTACCTTTTTACAGCGGGGACAAAAACCCTCAAGGAGGTGACGGAGGAAAGCTTTTCTTTCCTCTCCGATATTAAGTCGGAGGCTGACGGGAAAATTCGAAAAAACATGGGAACAAAGCCGGTGGATGAGATTATGAACATGAACTCCAGCTTTCAAAATGAAATTATGACCTATGCCATTGCCGGCAATATGACTTCCGAAACGGGCAGCAAAGAGCTTGGGATTTTCGCGGTGGGCTATGATACCAACGTGTTTGACAGCATTTACCGCCAATATAATTTCAGCCTGGCGCCTCATATTATGATTGCCAACTATTCAGGCGATGTTATTTATGATTCGGAGGGAAAAGCCTACGGCGCCAAGCTGGATGTGGAGCGGTACGCCGGTAAAAGCGGCGTTATCAATAATGAAAATGGGGAAAAGCTGTATATCGATACCTATTCCTATCCGACAAAGAATTTTTTTGTGGTGTCCACCGTGCCGTGGGATACTCTGAATCGCATGTCACAGAAATCTGCCCCTCTCATCTGGGGGATCACAATTTTTATGGCGGCTTTAGCAGCCGCGCTGTATATTCTGTCCGGCCATCTTTCCTCCAAAAAGGTGAATATTATTCTGGACAGCCTCAATGAGATCAGTAAGGAGGACAATCTTTCCTATCGTATCCCTATCAGTGAGGAAAAGGATGAATTCGGGGTCATCGCCAGCAACATCAACCATATGACCGAACAGCTGCAGGATTATGTTGAAAAGGTATATGTCTATTCCCTGAAACAGAAGAGCGCCGAACTGGGAGAGCTGCAAGCGAAATTTAATCCTCATTTTTTATATAACACTTTGGAGGTAATTCGGGCGGAGCTTCAGGAAAAGGGGGATACAGAAACAGCCGATATGGTGCTTCTTCTCTCTAAAATTTTCCGTAATTTTATCAATAAGCGCCAGTTTGTCACCATTCAGGAGGAATTGTCCGCCTGCGATATTTATCTGGAGCTCTTCCGCCTGCGGTATAAGGGTGGGGTGGAAGCCGGATTTGACGTAGATACGGAAATTTTGAATTACGGTATTATAAGGAATCTTCTGCAGCCGGTCATAGAAAATTATTTTGTTCATGGATTTGTGGCAAAGCAGGAGGAAAATGTGATTTATATTACCGGCCATCTGGATAAGGATGATCCGGAGTATATTATTTTGACAGTCAAGAATAACGGGGAAGCCATTTCTCACACGCGCCTGGAAGAAATCAACCGGGAGCTGGAGAGCCCCACCTCCACCCACGAGGATGGCAGGGGAGGCTACGGCCTGAAAAACCTTCACGACCGCATCCGCACTTTCTATGGAGAACCCTGCGGCATTCAAGTGTTCAGTGACGGCAAAGAAGGAGTAGCCATTCAGCTAAGGATCCGGAAAATGACGGACAGAGAGCACGAAGAGAAGATGTCGAGAATGAGGGGAATCAATTAACCTGTTCAAGGGTTTATGAAAACAAAGGCTGCCATGGGAGGAGCGGAGGTTTAGCGGGGAATATTATTTAGCTGGTTGTTAAAATACAGGGACCGGATGCATTACGGCATCCGGTCCCTGTATTTTATGAGAAAAATGGAGGATGGTTTTTCACTCCGCACGCGTTTGCATCCCGAAAGGATAGTTCCCCAGCCGCCGGGGAATTTTCAGCGGTGAGTCTGAGAGATTTTACACCGGGGCTTCCAGTGCGGCAATCTGTTCCTTCAGAATGGAGATAAACCGTTCCTCCGTTCCCGTCCTATTGGCCCTGGAACGGTAGATCAGCAAATCTCTGTAAATGCCCGCGTGGGAACAGGGACGGGTGATCAGGCGGTGAAGCTCCAGCTCCTGCTTTGGAACAGGACTGACCCAGATATAGCTTCCCTTCACCTGCCGCAGAATATCAAACTGACTGGCGCGATCGTAAAGCTGAATTTTTCTTCCTGCCTCCCGGGGAGGCAGCTCCTCGTCGGTTTCCGGGGGAAGGACTGGCATATAAAAGTCGCCGTGAATGATTTCAATATATTCTGACAGGGAATGATAAGGAATTTCTGAACAGGCGGCAAGAGGATGGGATTGATCCATCATAACCAGCATGGGATACTGCCAGAGCTGTTCAAATTCCAGCCGGTTTTCCTTAATCATGTTGAGAAAATAAGATTCGTGGGAAATTTCATAGCGTACAATTCCAAGGGTAGAAGAATTGTCGGAAACATCATTGATGACGCTGATGGCGTTTGTCTCGCGGTAACGAAGATCCAGAGAGCCTTTCTCCTCTGCGAGAAAGGAGGAAAACTGGCTGAAGGCGCAGGATATATAAGTGGCGCGCGGCACCGACAGCCCCATAGTAATGGCTCCGCCGCTGCTGGAGGTGTAAAGCTTTTCCAGCTGCTCCACTTGGGAAAGAATGGATTTGGCGTACCAGAGAAAATCCATTCCCTTTTTGGTAAAGACAACGCCCCGGGCGGTTCTTTCAAAAAGGGTGATGCCAAGTTCGTTTTCGAGCTCTCGCAGGCTTTTGCTCAGGTTGGGCTGACCCATATAGAGTTTTTTCGCGGCGGCGGTGATAGAGCGTGTTTTTTCCACCTCTACCACGTATTTCAACTGTTGTAAGTTCATGGCTGTCCTCCGTTTGAATAAGATTGGTGGCCAAGACAAAAAACGACAGAAAATGCGTGGGTTTTAAAAGCGCTACTATGCCTTTATTATATCACAACCATATAAATTTTACATTACCCAAAAATCAAATTAAATGATAAAATTTTAACAAGGAAACTGAAAAGAGAAAAATTGACGGACGGATGTTATTCTCTTTTGGATGGTTCTTACAATTGACGAAGGGCCGAAAATCGGCTAATATTATTAGGAGGTAATTTGATTATGGCACGCTTTACATTACCCAGAGACTTGTATCATGGCAAAGGTTCCCTGGAAGAACTCAAGAATTTGAAGGGCAAAAAGGCTATCGTTGTTGTTGGCGGCGGTTCGATGAAGCGCTTTGGCTTTTTGGACAAAGCGGTAAAGAATCTGGAAGCTGCGGGAATGGAAGTCGCTCTCTTTGAAAATGTTGAGCCGGATCCTTCCGTAGATACCGTCATGAAGGGCGCGGCGATGATGCGTGAATTCCAGCCCGACTGGATTGTGGCTATGGGCGGAGGTTCCCCTATTGACGCTGCGAAGGCGATGTGGGCGTTCTATGAGTATCCCGATGTTACCTTTGAAGATCTGTGTATCCCCTTCAATTTCCCCACCCTGCGTACAAAGGCGCATTTCTGCGCGATTCCATCCACGTCTGGAACAGCCACCGAAGTAACGGCTTTCTCCGTCATCACCGATTACGAGAAGGGCATTAAATACCCTCTGGCCGACTTCAACATTACGCCTGATGTGGCGATTGTTGATCCGGAGCTTGCCGAGACAATGCCCGCCAAGCTGACCGCCCATACCGGTATGGACGCTATGACCCATGCCATTGAGGCCTATGTTTCCACCCTGCACTGTGATTACACCGATCCGTTGGCTCTCCATGCCATTAAGATGATTCATGCGGATCTTAAGAAATCCTATGACGGCGATATGGAAGCCCGCGACAGAATGCATAACGCCCAATGTCTTGCAGGCATGGCCTTCTCCAACGCGCTGCTGGGAATTGTCCACTCCATGGCTCATAAGACCGGCGCGGCATATTCCGGCGGCCATATTGTCCACGGCTGTGCCAACGCCATGTATCTGCCCAAGGTCATCAAGTACAATTCCAAGAATCCGGAGGCCGCTGAGCGCTATGCGGACATCGCCAGATTCCTTCACCTGAAGGGTGAAACCACCGCCGAGCTGGTTGACGCTTTGATTGCCGAGCTGAAGGCGATGAATGTTTCCTTGAATATTCCTTCCTGCATTAAGGAATATGAGGGCGGAATTATTGACGAGAAGGAATTTATGGATAAGCTGCCTAAGGTTGCGGAACTGGCTATTGGCGACGCATGCACCGGTTCCAATCCGAGAATTCCCACCCAGGAAGAAATGGAGAAATTATTGAAGGCTGTATACTACGATTTGGAAATTGATTTCTAATCCGGTTCCAGCATTCTGTTTTAGACAAAGCCGCTGGGTCAGCGGCTTTGTTTTTTGTCGGCCGGACTACCCTATGGATATGGTCCCGGCTGTAAACAGGTATTTTTTTGTAAGGGAGTATCAACCATGTATAAAATTGTTAAGAAAGAGGCGCTCAATCCCACAGTGACCAAGATGGTAATTGAAGCCCCCCTCATTGCCAAAAAGGCAGAGCCGGGACAATTCATTATCTTCCGCGCCAAAGAGGACAGCGAGCGCGTTCCTCTGACCATTGCCGATTATGACCGTGAGGCGGGTACTGTCACCATTATCTTCCAGATTGTCGGCGGAGCCACCATGGAGCTCAACACATTGGAAGAAGGGGAATGCCTTCATGACTTTGTCGGCCCCTTGGGCAAGGCGACAGAGGTGGAGGGCCTGAAAAAGGTGGCTGTTGTCGGCGGCGGTGTCGGCTGCGCGATTGCCTATCCAATCGCCAAGAAGCTCCACGAGCTGGGCTGTGAGGTACATAGCATTGTCGGCTTCAGAAATAAGGATCTGGTCATTTTGGAGGATGATTTTGCCGCCGCCAGCGACAGGCTCATCATGATGACCGATGACGGGAGCTATGGCACAAAGGGAGTTGTTACAGCTCCCCTGGAGCAGCTGATTCAGGAAGGTAACCAGTATGATGAAGTGATTGCCATCGGTCCGCTGATTATGATGAAATTTGTCTGCGCGGTGACCAAGAAATATAATGTCAAAACGGTGGTATCCATGAACCCGATTATGATCGACGGGACGGGAATGTGCGGCGGATGCCGCCTGACCGTCGGCGGTAAGACAAAGTTTGCCTGTGTGGACGGACCTGATTTTGACGGGCATCTGGTGGATTTTGATGAAGCCATGCACCGTGGTTCCATGTACAAGGGCTTTGAGAGCCACGCGCGGGAAGAAAGCTGCCATCTGCTCAACAAGGAGGTCAAATAATCATGCCGAATATGGATATGAAAAAGTGTCCTATGCCGGTGCAGGCGCCGGAAATCAGATGTAAAAATTTTGAAGAGGTAGCCCTTGGCTATACCTACGATATGGCCGTTAACGAGGCGAAGCGCTGCCTTCACTGCAAGCATAAGCCGTGCCAGTCAGCCTGCCCGGTTGCCATTGATATCCCTGCCTTCATCGCTAAGGTGGCCGAGGAGGATATGGAGGGGGCTTTTGAGATTCTCTCCGCTTCCAGCGCCCTTCCGGCGGTCTGTGGACGCGTATGTCCCCAGGAAAACCAGTGCGAGGGCAAGTGTGTCCGCGGAATCAAAGGAGAGCCGGTCGCCATCGGACGCCTGGAGCGTTTTGTCGCTGACTATCACCGGGAGCACTGCAAGGACAAGCCCAAAATGCCGGAACAGAACGGACATAAGGTCGCCATTATCGGCGCGGGTCCTTCCGGCCTGACCGCTGCCGGAGATCTGGCGAAAATGGGCTATAAAGTGACTGTGTATGAGGCTCTCCATCTCGCCGGCGGCGTTTTGGTTTACGGAATTCCGGAATTCCGTCTGCCCAAGACGATTGTCCAGCAGGAAATCGATAACCTGAAGGCGATCGGCGTCGATATCGAGACCAATATGGTCATTGGCAAGGTTTTGACCATTGACGAGCTCTTTGAAATGGGCAACGAGGCGGTCTTTATCGGATCCGGCGCCGGTCTGCCGCGCTTTATGGGAATTCCGGGAGAAAGCCTCAACGGGGTCTATTCGGCCAATGAGTTCCTTACCCGTATTAACCTGATGAAAGCCTATCAGCCTGACAGCAAAACGCCTATTAAGCACAGCAGGAATGTGGCTGTTGTGGGCGGAGGCAACGTGGCTATGGACGCCGCCCGCTGCGCTAAGCGCCTTGGCGCGGAAAATGTCTATATTGTTTACCGCCGGGGCATGGAAGAGCTTCCCGCGAGAAAGGAAGAAGTCGAGCATGCCGAGGAAGAGGGAATCATCTTCAAGACCCTTTCCAATCCTGTGGAGGTTCTGGGGGATGAAAACGGCGTTGTATGCGGCATGCGCTGTGTAGAGATGGAATTGGGCGAGCCCGATGCTTCCGGCCGCCGCCGTCCCATTGAAAAGCCCAACAGTGAGTTTGTGCTGGATGTGGACTGCATGATTATGGCCATCGGCACCTCTCCCAACCCGCTGATCCGCAGCACCACCCCCGGACTGGACGCCAATTCCCACGGCTGCATCATCACCAATGGGGACGACGGCCTGACCACCCGGGAGGGTGTATACGCCGGAGGCGACGCGGTCACCGGTGCCGCGACGGTTATCCTGGCTATGGGCGCGGGAAAGCACGCGGCAAAGGCGATCGACGAATATATCAAGAGTAAAAACGCTTAATTTAACGCCTTTTGGAATCTCTCCGGGGGGGCAACCCTTTCTCGGAGAGAGCTCCGCGTTTTAAAACAGCGCCGGAGGCGAAGAAAAACGGATTCTCTCGGAATAGGGCGCCGCTGTGCAAAATGTATAGGAATTTGCAGAAGGAGCGCGGAATTTTATTCTGTGAACGGGCCGTTAATTTTCTATCAAACTCTTGTAAATTCAGTCAAAATGCTATATGATTAATATGTCAAATCAAATCCCTGTTTGTGTCTATCCATGGCTTTGACCTTTTATGCCCTGTAAAGGTGTATTTTTCCTTTGGATGTAAAAACTGGGAATGACGAAAAAAATTTAGGAGGTTCCTATTATGGCAATTAAAGTTGGTATTAATGGTTTTGGCCGTATCGGCCGTCTGGTATTCCGCGCCGGACTGGACAACCCGAACATCGAGTTTGTCGGCATCAACGATCCTTTCATGACTCCTGATTACTGCGCTTACATGCTCCGCTATGACACTGTTCACGGACAGTACAAGGGCGATATCAAATATACCGATGACGCTATCATCGTCAACGGCAAGGAGATTAAGTTCTTTGCTGAAAAAGATCCTTCCTGCATTCCGTGGGGTTCCTGCGGCGCTGATTACGTTGTAGAGTCCACCGGTGTATTCACCAGCACAGAGGCAGCTTCCGCCCATTTGAAGGCTGGCGCGAAGAAGGTTGTCATTTCCGCCCCCGCGAAGGATAAGGAAACCCCGACCTTTGTCTGCGGCGTAAACCTGGACAAGTATACCAAGGATATGAAGGTTGTTTCCAACGCTTCCTGCACTACCAACTGCCTGGCTCCGCTGGTTAAGGTTGTTCATGAGAAGTTCGGCGTTGTCGAAGGTTTGATGACCACCGTTCACTCCACCACCGGTACCCAGAAGACCGTTGACGGGCCCTCCAAGAAGGACTGGAGAGGCGGACGCGCGGCGGCTGGCAACATTATCCCCTCCTCTACCGGCGCTGCCAAAGCCTGCGCTTTGGTTATCCCGGAAATGAAGGGCAAGCTGACCGGTATGTCCATGCGTGTTCCCACCTTGGATGTTTCCGTTGTCGACCTGACTGTTTCTCTCGCAAAGCCCACCACCTATGAAGAGATCTGCAAAGCAATCAAGGAAGCTTCTGAAGGCGAGCTGAAGGGTATCCTGGGTTACACCGCTGATCAGGTTGTTTCTTCCGACTTCCTGGGCGACGCTCATACCTCCATTTTCGATGAAAAAGCTGGTATCATGCTGAATGATCACTTTGTCAAGCTGGTTTCCTGGTATGACAACGAGTGGGGTTACAGCAACAAGGTTCTTATGTTGATCGAGCATATGGCTAAGGTTGACGCTGAATAATTTAAATTAATTTGAATCCTTTCATATTCATCTGATGTAAGAAGAATTCTCCTGCTGTGCACGATGCGGAAGAAGTCTTCTGGCTGAGGGTGGATCTCCTGTCTGAGGTGCGCGCAGCTTCAGACAGGAGATTTTTTATTGTTGTGAAATCCCTGAGTTCTGCAGGGAGAGGGATTCCGAAAAAAATTAGTATCAGTCATTGAGGAAAGCGACCCGTTATAATGGATATTAAATCATGGAAAAAATTTAATGTTGTTATTAATTACCCTTCTAGGACCGGCAGAAGGCGCTGGGTTAGGAGCGCCGGGGTATAAATAAGATTAGAGGAAAGCAGCGAAAGAAAAAACAGACTCTGCTTCTAAAACAGAGTCTGTTTTTTCTTCAAATTGTTGTAAAAGACAACCACAGGCAGAGCCAGTGGAGAAAAAGGCTTCGGGTAAGGA
>JAHZIE010000070.1 GCA_019419895.1 Clostridiales bacterium
GCGAGGCGGTCAGCCGGGCAAAGAGAAAAAGAATCATCCGGTCGGCTTTGCTGTTTCTGTCCTCTCATCCTTCCGGTCAACCCCGTTTTGATGTATTTGAAATCCAGGAGGATGAAAAGGGGAAGGTGTGGAACCATTTGATCAATGCTTTTGGAGCGGAGGAATATGATGCGCCTTTTTGATTTGCATTGTGATACCTTATACAGCGCCTGGAAAGAAAACTGCCCTTTGTCTGACAACCATCTTCACGTTGATTTTTCCAGGGGAAGACGCTATCGTCCCTGGATTCAGACGATGGCGGTGTGGATCCCTGATGAAAGACGGGGGGCAGCGGCCAGGGAGCTTTTTATCCAGGCTCGCGCCCTGCTTTTCAGGGAGCTGGAAAAAACACCCGAGATACTCTTTTGTACGAGTGGTTCCGATATCATGCGGACGTTCAGGGAAGAAAAGTCCGGGATTTTACTGGCTGTGGAAGGCGGCGCCGCTGCTGAGGGCAGTCTGGAACGCCTGGATGACCTGTATGAGAGCGGTGTGAGGATGATGACGCTCACATGGAATGGGGATAATGAGCTAGGAGGCGGTATCAAAGGAAAAAGCCAGTTCGGCCTGACGCCTTTTGGAAAGCAGGCGGTGAAGAAAATGGAGGAGCTGGGCATGGTGATCGATGTTTCCCATGCTAGTCCGGCCCTGTTTTATGATGTGTGCGAACAGACGGAAAAGCCCTTTGTCGCGAGCCATTCCAATGTTAAGGCTGTTTGTTCCCATCCCCGGAATCTGACGGACGCTCAAATTTCCATTCTCGTCCAGCGGGGTGGACTGATAGGACTGAATTTTTATGTCAGCTTTCTGCGGGAGGATTCCAAGGCTTCCCTGGATGACATATATGCCCATGTGTTGCATATTTTGGAGCTGGGAGGAGAGAATGCGCTTGCCCTTGGTTCTGACTTTGACGGCGCCGATATGCCGGAAGCACTGTCGGGAATTGAAAAATTGGAGAGGCTGTATGAGTACCTCCTTGGTAAAAATATACATGAAAGCCTGGTGGACAAAATCTTTTTCGGCAACGCCTATAATTTTTTTTCAAAACTTTGACATCCTAAACATTGTGTTATACAATAAGATCAAGACGTACCGGCAAAGGAGAGAGAACATGGATTATTGCAGCACAAGAGACAACTCCATCCGTGCGGCCTCGGCCGAGGCAATTGCGGCAGGAATTTCCAAAGAGGGCGGCCTGTTTGTTCCCTGTGAATTTCCGCAGATAACCTATCAGGATTTGTGTGAAATGGAAACAGATGATTATAAAACAAGGGCGCAGAAAATATTATCCCGTTTTTTAACGGATTTTACCTTTGATGAAATCAAAGAATGTGTGGAAAAAGCTTATGCGGAAGAAAAATTCAGCAGTGAGAAAATTGCC
Source organism: Clostridiales bacterium (assembly GCA_019419895.1). GTDB lineage: Bacteria > Bacillota > Clostridia > Oscillospirales > Acutalibacteraceae > JAHZIE01. The sequence goes on from JAHZIE010000070.1 coordinate 1,421, forward strand.
CCTATGGTTCTTTTAAATCACAGCACTTATGTGCTGGAGCTGTGGCATGGTCCCACCTGTGCGTTTAAGGACATGGCGCTTCAGATCCTTCCACACCTTTTGACTGTATCCATGAAAAAGGTTTGTGATGGAGAAACCGTTGTAATCCTGGTCGCTACTTCCGGAGATACGGGCAAGGCGGCGCTGGAGGGCTTTAAGGACGTGGAAAATACCAAAATTCTGGTATTTTACCCGGAGGATGGCGTCAGTCCTATGCAGAAGCATCAAATGAACACCCAGACAGGTGAAAATGTTTCCGTTTGCGCTATCCGGGGCAATTTTGACGATGCCCAGACAGGGGTAAAGCAGATTTTTACCAGTGAGGCGATCGGTAAGATTCTAAAAGGGCATAACATGCGGTTTTCCAGTGCGAATTCTATTAACTGGGGCCGTCTGCTTCCGCAGATTGTTTATTATTTTTCCGCTTACTGCGATATTATGAACAGCGGAGAGATGGATTATAAGGGAGAAAAGGTCAATATTGTCGTCCCAACGGGGAATTTCGGCAATATTCTTGCCGCTTATTACGCCATGCAGATGGGGCTCCCCGTCAATAAATTGATTTGTGCGTCTAATGAAAATAATGTTCTGACCGATTTTATACGGACCGGAACTTATGACAGAAACCGTGCGTTTCATACTACAATTTCTCCTTCCATGGACATCCTGATTTCCAGTAATCTGGAGCGTCTTCTTTACGACTTATGCGGGCGCGATGATAGGAAGATTAACCAGTGGATGAATGAATTAAAGCTTTCCGGCAGATATTCCGTTGACAGCATGGTAAAAGAAAAGCTTTCAGCAGTGTTTTATGGGAATTATGCTTCAGATGATGAAACAAAGCAGACAATCCGTAAGGTTTTTGATTCTGAAGGCTATCTTTGTGATACCCATACGGCGGTGGCGATCAATGTTTATGAAAAATACTGCGTGGAGACGGGGGATAGCCAAACCCCTGCGATCATCGCGTCTACAGCCAGCCCCTATAAGTTTGCGGACGCTGTGCTGGAGGCGGTGACAGGAGAAAAGGCGGACGGGGAAGAGTTTGAAAAGGTGGACGCTCTGTCTGCTTTGACGGGCACCCAGATTCCTTCGCCTATTGCCGCGTTGAAAAATGCCCAGGTCCGTTTTCAAAATGTCTGCAACAAAGAGGATATGGGACATGCCGTTATGCAGCTGCTCCATATTGACGGCTGAGGAAAAGAGGTCGCAATGCCGTTGTTTGTAATTGGAGATCCCCACCTTTCCTTTGGTTGTGAAAAGCCTATGGATATTTTCAGGGGGTGGCAGGATTATACTCTGCGGTTGGAAAAAAATTGGCGCAGGGTGGTTTCGCCGGAGGATACCGTTGTTGTGGCAGGGGATATTTCCTGGGCCATGAGCCTGGAAGAGGGGGAAAAGGATTTTGCTTTTCTTGAGCGTCTTCCGGGAAAAAAGTTGCTTTTGAAGGGTAACCATGATTACTGGTGGTCGACAAGAAAGAAAATGGAGGACTTTTTTGAAACAAAAGGTTTTCCGTCTCTTGGGATTATCCATAACAATGCCATAAGGGTAGAAAATATTTCTGTCTGCGGCACCAGAGGATGGTTTTACGACGCGGAAAAGGATGCGGAAAAGAAGGTGCTGCTGCGGGAGGCGGGGCGGCTTCGGGCCTCTATTTTAGCTGCCCGGGAGCTTGGAGGGGAACCTATTGCCTTCCTTCATTATCCTCCAGTTTATAGTTCTGCTGTCTGTGAGGAAATGATGCAGGTGCTGGAAGAAAGTAAGATAAAGAGGTGCTATTACGGTCATCTTCACGGCGCGTCTATTGGAAGGGCGGTTCAGGGGGAATACCGTGGAATTGAATTCCGGTTGATTTCCTGTGACGCCCTCAATTTTTGCCCCCTTCGTGTACTGTGAAAATTCTCTAAAATGTAGGGAAATTTATAGATTTCTACTGGAATTATAAGAAGCAGTATGCTATAATAATAAATATTTGTTTAAATTACAGGAGGAAATGCAACCATGAGTTTGAAATCATCCAATAAAGTGGAAACAAACCGCTATCAGCTTGAAATTGAGGTCGACGCCAAAACCTTTGAGGATGCCGTAAATCAGGCTTACCGCAAAGAGATCAAAAAGATTCAAATCCCTGGCTTTAGAAAGGGCAAGGCTCCCAGGGCATTTGTTGAGAAATATTATGGAGAGCAGGTCTTTTATGAGGACGCTATCAACGCGGTTTATCCTTCTGCGCTGGATGGAGCCGTGGAAGAAGCTGGGTTGGAGATGATCGAGGACAAAATTGACTTTGATCTGGTCAGCGCCGGAAAGGACGGCCTGGTTTTCAAGGCCACCATTACCACAAAGCCAGAAGTGGAGCTTTCCGCTTATAAGGGCCTGGAGGCAACAAAGAAAAATACGGAAGTAACACAAGAGGATATTGACGAGGATCTCAAGAGGCTGCAGCAGCGCAATTCCCGTATGGTTGCAGTAGAAGACCGTCCTGCGCAGAAGGATGACATTACAGTTATCGATTTTGAGGGATTTGTGGATGATGTTGCTTTTGAAGGCGGCAAGGGTGAGAACTACAGCCTGACCTTAGGATCCGGACAGTTTATTCCCGGTTTCGAGGATCAGATCATCGGTCATAATGTGGACGATGAATTTGATGTCAATGTTACCTTCCCTGAGGATTATCAGGCGAAGGATCTGGCAGGCAAGGCCGCTGTTTTCAAAGTGAAGCTGCATGAAATCAAGAAGCGCGAGCTTCCTGAAATCGATGATGACCTGATTAAAGAGGTCGGCGAGTTCGACACACTGGAAGAGTATAAGAACCATGTGAAAGAGGATATCGCCAAAAAGAAGGAAGAGGCCGCGAAGGATGATGTGGAGAATCAGCTGATTGATAAGCTGATTGAAAATCTGACTGCTGAAATTCCGGAAGCCATGTATGAGCATAGAATTGATGACAACATCCGTGATTTCGCTTACCGTCTGCAGTCCCAGGGGTTGAATTTGGATACTTATATGAAGTATACCGGCATGGATATGGACGGTTTCCGCAAGTCCTTCCGTCCTCAGGCGGAGCGTCAGGTAAAGGTACGTCTTGCTTTGGAAAAGATTGCTCAGCTGGAGAATATTGTTCCCGCTCAGGAGGAAATTGACGCCGAATATGATAAGATGGCAAAGGCTTACAATATGACTGTGGAGCAGATTAAGCCCATGGTTGCTGAAAAAGATCTGGCAAAGGATCTTGCTGTGGAAAAAGCCATCAACCTGGTTCGCGATTCCGCCAAGGTAACTGAGGAAAAGGCGGAAGAAAAGCCTGCTGCGAAGCCAAGAGCCAAGAAAAAGGCCAAAGAAGAGGAAAAGACTGAAGAGTAGTTTTTGGAAAAAGCCGGGAAAACAAAATTCTTTCCACCTACATATTTCCAATGGATTTGAATATTTTATATAGAAAGTGTTCATAGTTAGACATGAATATTTTTGAATGGAGGTTTGGAACATGAGTTTAGTGCCTATGGTCATTGAGCAGACTAACCGCGGAGAGCGTTCTTACGATATTTTTTCGCGTCTGCTGAATGATAGAATTATTATGTTGTCGGAAGAGGTCAACGACGCAAGCGCGAGTTTGATCATCGCCCAGCTCCTCTATCTTGAGGGGCAGGATCCGACAAAAGATATCAGTCTGTATATCAACAGCCCCGGTGGTTCGGTTTCGGCGGGTATGGCTATCTATGATACCATGCAGTATGTGAAATGCGATGTTTCGACGATTTGTGTCGGTATGGCGGCAAGCATGGGAGCCTTCCTGCTGGCAGCGGGTACTCCCGGCAAGCGCTTGGCTCTTCCCAATAGTGAAATCATGATTCATCAGCCCTTAGGGGGAACACAGGGACAGGCGACCGATATTAAGATCCACGCGGATCATATTCTCCGCATCCGCGCAAAGCTGAACAGGATCTTGTCGGAAGAAACCGGCAAGCCTCTCGAGGTGATCGACAGGGATACAGAACGGGATAATTTTATGTCTGCCGAAGAAGCCGCGGAATATGGACTCATTGATAAAGTAATTTATAAACGATAGGATCGGTGATGGAATGTCGCGTAACGACGAGCCTAAGGACAGGATTCTCTCCTGTTCGTTTTGTGGAAAAACACAGGATCAGGTAAATAAGATCATCAAAGGCCATCAGGGTGTTTGTATCTGTGACGAATGCGTTGCGCTGTGTCAATCCATTTTGGGTGAGGAATATAGTGTTTCTCCCAACCGCAGGGAAAGTGTGGGGGAGAATGTTTCCACACTTCCCAAGCCGCAGGAAATCAAGGCGGAGCTTGACCAGTATGTGATTGGTCAGGAAGAGGCTAAAATTTCCCTCTCTGTCGCTGTGTATAATCATTATAAAAGGATATATTGCGCGGGAAATGATGTGGAGCTTCAAAAGAGCAATGTGCTTTTGCTGGGACCTACGGGTGTGGGAAAGACATTGCTGGCACAAACGCTGGCGAAAACCCTCGATGTTCCCTTTGCTGTCGCCGACGCCACAACGTTGACGGTTGGAGAGGACGTGGAAAATATCCTTCTCCGACTGATTCAAGCGGCCGATTATGATATCGAACGGGCAGAACGCGGGATTATTTATGTGGATGAAATTGATAAGATAGCAAGGAAGTCTGAAAATCCTTCCATTACCCGGGATGTCAGCGGCGAGGGCGTTCAGCAGGCGTTGTTGAAAATTCTGGAAGGAACTGTTTCCAATGTCCCTCCCCAGGGCGGCAGGAAGCATCCACAGCAGGAATTTATTCAAATTGATACTACTAACATTCTTTTTATCTGCGGGGGGGCTTTTGACGGGCTGGAGAAAATCATTGAAAAGCGTGTTGGAACCTCCTCTTTGGGATTTGGTGCTGATGTAAAAAGCCGTCAGGAGTTGGATACTTTGGATTGGATGAGGGATGTCACTCCTCATGATCTGGTAAAATTCGGCCTGATTCCCGAATTGGTGGGGCGCCTGCCGGTGATTACCACTTTAAGTGGTTTGGATGAGGATGCCTTGATTCGAATTTTGCAGGAGCCTAAAAATGCTGTGCTGAAGCAGTATGTCAAGCTTTTTGATATTGATGACGTTGCGTTGGAGTTTACGCCGGATGCCTTGCATGCGGTTGCGAAAAAGACGATTGAACGTCATACCGGTGCAAGAGGTCTGCGTTCTATTATGGAAGAAATTCTGAACAATTTGATGTATTCTGTTCCATCGGATCCAACGGTTTCCAAGGTGACGATAACGAAGGAATGCGTGGAAGGAACCAGCGCCCCTGAGATGGAAAGGGATCCGGAAAGAAAACCGGTTAGTATTCGGATAAATACGTCCAGCAAGAAGAGAACAAGAAATTCTGCTTCTTAAACTGATACGGGATTGAACAGGCTTTCCAGCTGTTCAACCGTTGCGAGCGGTTCAGGTGTCGGCATTGGAATTTGACAGTGACGACTGTTTGGACTGCTCGTTTTTTCATAAATTTAGGAAATGCTGCCCGTGCGGAATCTTATTTCTCTATAAGCAGGATAGGGTTTGAAGTACGGCTTGAACAATAGATGGATAGAGAAATGGGGGTTAATGATGACCAATCGTTTGGAAGATGATACTCTTTTTCTGCCTATGATCCCATTGAGAGGCTTGGCGGCTTTTCCGGGCAGTCCTCTTCATTTTGAGGCGGGAAGAAAGAAAACTATGATTGCCCTGAATCAGGCGATGGAAGGTGATCGCCGAGTCTTTTTGGTTATGCAGAAAAATGAAGAAGAAGATAATCCCGATCTTTCCGGTTTGTATGAAGTAGGAGTGGTTGCTACTGTCAATCAGCTTCTCCGGGGAGGCAAGGATGTTGTCCATGTGGTCACGGAAGGGCTTTACAGGGCCAGAATTCAAAATATTATCCAGGATTCTCCTTTTTTTGCCGTAGAGGTGAGAAAATGTGAAGAAAAGAGATCCCAAAAGACCTTAAAAAACAGTGCCCTTATCCGTACGGCGCTGGACAGCTTGGAGGAATACGTAGAAGCGTCCCCAATGGCAATGGGGGAGGCGTTGGATAAGCTTGAATCTGTGGAGGATGTTGGCAGGGCAGCGGACAGTATTGCCGCGTTAATACGCCTTGAGCCAGAAAAGGCACAGCTTCTTTTAGAGGAAATGAATGGCGCCGCCCGGATGGAGAAGCTGCTGGTATTTATGGAAAGCGAAATTGCCCTTTTGGAATTAGAAAATAAAATCCAGGCAAAGGTAAAGGAACAAATTGATAAAAATCAAAAGGATTACTATCTGAGAGAACAGCTTCGCGCCATTTCCCTTGAGTTGGGTGATGGAGATTCTCCCCAAGAGGAGGCCCAGGCCTATCAGGAGAGGATCAAGGCGCTACACTTGTCCAATGAAGTGGAGGACAAGCTTTTGCAGGAATGTGCCCATTTGACCAAAATGCCCTTTGGTTCCCATGAGGCGACGGTGATACGGAATTATTTGGATACTTGTCTTTCACTTCCGTGGAACACCGTCACACATGAGCGTATTCATTTGAATACGGCGAAAAAAATTCTGGACAGGGATCATTATGGCCTTGAAAAGGTAAAGGAACGGATGATCGAAATGCTGGCGGTGAGAAAGCTTGCGCCGAATATCAGTGGTCAGATTATCTGTTTGGTGGGACCTCCCGGTGTTGGAAAAACCTCTATTGCCCGTTCTATCGCGGCGGCTACCAACCGTAAATATGTGAGGGTTTCTCTTGGTGGTGTCAGAGATGAGGCGGATATCCGCGGACACCGGAAAACTTATATAGGCGCTATGCCAGGACGGATGATCGAGGCGCTTCGCACCGCTGGAACCAAGAATCCTCTGATCCTGCTGGATGAGGTGGATAAGCTTTCCAGTGATTTTCGCGGGGATCCATCTTCCGCGTTGCTTGAACTGCTGGATGGGGAACAAAATGTTGCTTTCCACGATCATTACATAGATTTGCCCTTTGACATGAGTCAGGTCCTTTTTATTACAACCGCCAATGATCCAAATTCGATACCGGCTCCTCTGCTGGATCGCATGGAGGTGATTCAGCTCTCCAGTTATACCCATGAGGAGAAGTTTCATATTGCAAAAAAATATCTTCTTCCCAAACAGGTGAAACGGCATGGACTGGATAAAAAGCAGATAAAGGTGTCGGATGATGCCCTTCATGTATTGATAGATGGTTATACCAGAGAAGCAGGTGTGCGTACCTTGGAGCGCACGATTTCTTCTTTGTGCCGGAAGAGCGCAAAGCTTATTGTTTCGGGCGAAATGACGGTGGTAAAGATTACAAAAGAGAAGCTTGAAACCTTCCTGGGATCCCCAAAGGTTAAATCGGATAAGCTTGCAGGGAAGGATGAAGTGGGTGTTGCCAACGGACTGGCTTGGACCGCGGTGGGAGGAGAAATTCTGCCTGTCGAGGTCGCCGTGATGGAAGGCACTGGCAAACTTGAGCTGACGGGATCTCTGGGGGATGTTATGAAGGAATCCGCCAAAACTGCCATAAGCTGTGTCCGATCCCATGCAAGGGAATGGAAGATAGATCCCGACTTTTATAAAAAGTATGATATTCATATCCACGTCCCTGAAGGCGCTGTACCCAAGGATGGACCATCCGCCGGTATTACCCTGACAACGGCGATTGTTTCGGCTCTGACGGGGACACCGGTACGGGGGGATGTGGCCATGACCGGGGAGGTTACTCTGAGGGGGCGAGTTCTTCCGATCGGAGGCTTGAGGGAAAAAACTATGGCGGCGTATTGCAACCATATGAAAAAAGTCTTGATACCCAAGGAAAATGAGAGCGATTTGGATGAGGTAGAAGATATTGTCCGGAAATCTGTGGAATTTCTTTCCTTTGAGAATGTGGCGGACGTTTTAGCGGCAGCCCTGCGATACCCTCCCAAACAGACCCAAACTTCCAAAGAGGAGCCTGCGGTGAAAAAGGATTATAATGAAATTCCTCCCCCGGCCAATTATATCGCGCAGCAGGGGGAACAGGTATGAAAATCGAGGCCGCTTTTTTTGAAGGAGCCGCCGGAACTTCGGCGCAGTTGATCCCATCCGATCTGCCTGAAATTGCCTTTTCAGGGCGTTCTAACGTGGGAAAATCTTCTCTTATCAATAAGCTCCTGCAGCGTAAGGCGCTGGCCAGAACCAGTTCCACGCCGGGGAAGACAGCGACCGTTAATTTCTATCATATTGGAAGCCTTCGCTTTGTTGATTTGCCGGGATACGGTTATGCCAAACGTTCCCATTCAGAGCGTTTGCGCTGGGCGGAACTGATGGAGGGGTATTTTAACAGCGAACGGAATATCCGCATGGTGATGCAGCTGATCGATTTACGGCATGCGCCAACAGAGGATGATCTTCATATGGTTTCTTACCTGCTGGAAAGAGAGATTCCTTTTTGCCTGGTATTTACAAAAAGCGATAAGCTGAATAAGGCGCAGAGAAAAGCCCAGGAAGAGACAATGGAGACTGAATTCGCCGATTTAAAGGAAAAAGGAATTCCTATGTTTTTCTTTTCTTCTGTCACAGGAGAAAGTCTATCTTCTATTCTGGAATTGATTCAATCTCAGGAAAATGAGGAAATGGAACAAGAGCAGTTGGGCAGATAAAATGGAGCAATGGAAAGCGGTTTTCAAAGAGAATACTGCAAACATCAACCGATTTCTGTTACAGCTTTTGCAGAGGGAAAGTGAACGCAGGAGAATGTTGATGCTTTGCTGTCTTTCTCTTGATAAGCGGATGCTATAGCATCTGTTTTGTGGCTTGTGGGGCAAATCAAAAGGATGAAACTAAAGCTTTCTTAGGATAAATATATTTTCCGGACTTTTTCATGGGAACGAAGATTTGTGGATAGCCATAAGAGAAACGATGCTTTGAAAATCGGAGAAGAGATTTCAAAGCTCTCATTCTATATAATGTCATATGTCTTGGAATAGAGAAAAAGCAGTCATTATTTTTTAATGACTGCTTTTTTCTTTGTTGTTGCCGAACAGGACAGAGAAGCGGGACCTTCAAATAAAAAGTGCATTGAACGGCAATTTTCAATATGTATCATGTCAATTGGAGCCTCGGAACCATAAAAGGTAAAATTAATCTATTATATATATCCAGCAGCGAGACGGGGTATCCGGGATTTCCCTCTTTTTACATGACCTCATAAAAACAGGAATGTCAAAGGTTTGAGGTTGAGCGTGGGAATTATCTCTTTTTTCCGGATTCTACCAAATTTTGCAACAGCTGGATGTCAGCGGAAGAATATAATCTTCCATCCCATTTGATATTGGGACCCTTTCCGCAATTTTTCATACAGCCAGTTATCTTGTAGGAAAAACCGCCCTTACGGCTGTCAGAACCATCCTTTACTTCATAGTACTTTTCGACAAAATGGCACAGCGCGGCGCTTTCCTTTTTTGGGCACTGGGGGCCTCCGCAAATTTCCAACCGGTGGGGCACCGTTTCCAGTCTTAAAGAAGGATAACGTTTTATCAGAGCAAGCAGAAAGGTTTCTTTTAAATCAAACCATTTTGAGATTTCCTGTATGGCGTTTTTGGGGAGAACACCACCATATCCTGTCTGTACTTCACGAAGCAATGCGACCAGATCCTGCTGGTCCTGAAGGAGATTTTTCCCCTGATAATCATCCATCACTGCCCGCAGATTCCAGTTTTTGTTCATACAGACCTTCACCGCCTTTATAAAAAATGAAATACAAAATTTAATTTATTTTTCCCGGCAGATCTGGCTATTATACGGTTGAATTTTACTCGGAGATAGGGAGCGTTATAATTCGAATAGCGGCTGCCCAATCATTGAATGATGAGCAGAAAAAATCACCGTAAAAATTAAGATTTAGGATGGAAAGAGGATTATGCCGCAACAGAAGATATCTATCAATTATCCATGGGCGGCTCCTCAAAAAGTTGGTGATAAACAAATCATTTCGAGAACGTTTACCAGCAATCGACCTTTTGCAGAAAAGGAAGAACGAATAATATTTCAAAAAAAGCCATTGCGAATAATAGAATCATTCGCAATGGCTTGGAGCTGCTAACGCGATTCGAACGCGTGACCTCGTCCTTACCAAGGACGTGCTCTGCCAACTGAGCCATAGCAGCATATAAAAATGGCGACCCGGAACGGGATCGAACCGTCGACCTCTAGCGTGACAGGCTAGCGTTCTAACCAG
>JAHZIE010000071.1:0-5300 GCA_019419895.1 Clostridiales bacterium
GCTATCCTTCCCAATTCAACGGCATATAGCCTTTTGACTCCTCGCCGCCCACATTACTGGAATTATTGTAAACATTGTAGTAGCTTCCCAAAGTTGCTGAAAGGTGGCTGCCTTGGCATTGGAAATGGTATAACCCTGAGTAGGAGAATTTGGATTAGTCCCATGCGGTTGGCTGTATTCAGCCATTTTAGAACTTCATAATAGGGACTGCCTTTTTCCAGCGTAGGGTGGAACTCATCATTTACCAAGTCATATAATTGGTTTCCATAACGCCGGTGACAGAACCATATTTTTTCCAGCAGGACATTTCCTACTATCCCAATCGTTAAACAGACAGCTTCCAAAAGTAGGAAGGCCCTCCTCAGCCTGAGGATAAACTTCCTTTATTTTTACCAACGCATTTAGGAAACAATATTTATAAGCTTTTTCCTATCCTTTCGTTTTAATTAAGACAAATGAAAAAGCCGCCATATCGATATATCTTTCTTGGCTTTGCTCACAGGCTGACAAAAGAGCGTCATGGAAAAAACGATTGCTGTCCTCTGTCTAATTATGTGTGCTTGTAGTCATTTAACGGTTAAAAAAGCCTTTATTTATGCGGCTTTGGGGTGCGAAAATTGAGAGGAAGGGCAATCCCACAAAAATGGCATTCTGTCGCGCAACAAAATAGATATACCACATTTCACGATATCCCCGCTTTCAGTTACTACAACCTGCCTACCAGCCATTGAACAGCTCTTTATCTTAAGACTAAAAATTGGCGAAAAATGCTTTTTTAGAATTCATGCCGTTTCTTCTGAAATAGCCACTTGCACACTGGCGATAAATCGCTATAATATGAAATAATAAGATTTTTCATATGGCGGTGTTAGTTTTTATGAAGCTGGGAATTGGCATTGATACCGGAGGGACTTATACTGACGCGGTAGTTTGCAATTTTAAAACAAAGGAAATTTTAGGAGCCTCAAAGGCGCTCACAACCAAAGACGATCTTTCTCTTGGAATTTTGGAAGCCATTGATGGACTGCCAAAAGAATTGGTTCATCAAGCCGAACTTATTTCCCTTTCTACCACACTTGCAACAAATGCCTGTGTAGAGGATAAGGGAGGCGATGCAAAACTGATCTTTTTTGGCGGAGATGCGAAGGTAATTGATGAAATGGGAGGAAAGTACGGCCTGCCGCCTTCAAAGGATATTCTCATTCAAGATTCCTTTACCAAGTTTTCGGGCGAACCTGTCAGGGAACCCGATTGGGATGCTTTTCAAAAGGAAATTGGGAATGACTTTGAGCATCTGGACGGTGTTGGCATCATTGAAATGAATGCCATGCACAACGGTGCCTTGGCGGAAAAGAAAGCCAAGGAAATTTTTCAGAATAAATATGATATTCCTGTTGTATGTGGACACGAGCTCTTTTCAGAACTGAATTCTTTGCAGCGCGGAGCAAGCACCCTGCTGAATGCGAGACTTTTTCCTGTTATAAGGGAGTTTCTCAGTGCTGTAAAAAAGGCGCTTCTCCAACGGGGAATCCATGCCACCCTGGTTATCATGCGCAGCGACGGCAGCCTGATGTCGGAGGAATTTGCTTCCACTCATCCGGTTGAGACTCTGTTGTGTGGTCCGGCGGCCAGCACCATTGGCGGGATGCGATTGGGAGGGGCACCCAACAGCCTGATAGTTGACATGGGCGGTACGACAACGGATATCTCTATTGTGTCTGACAACAAGCCGGTTACTGTTATAGATGGCGTTTCTATAGGCAAATGGAAAACTTTTGTAGACGGGCTATATGTCCGCACCTTTGGGTTGGGAGGCGATACTGCCATCCATTACCGGGATCAAAAGCTTTATTTGGAGGAATACCGTATTGTTCCCCTCTGTGTGGCCGCACACCAGCATCCAGAAATGCTGGAAAGCTTGAGAGATTTGGCTAAAAACAAAAGAAAGCATACAAAATTCTTATATGAGCATTACCTATTGATTAAGGATATCAGCAGTCATCCCCGGTATACAGACGAGGAAAAAGCGTTTTGCGAGATCCTGAAGAACGGGCCTCTTCCTATAACCGAAGCCGCGGAAGCTGTAAAAAAGGATATTTATACTCTGAATGTGGAGCGTCTGTTGAAGGATGGTGTCGTCCAACTGTGCGGCCTGACACCAACGGATATCATGCATATTAAAAAGGATTTTACCCGCTACCGCGCAGAGGCGTCCCTTTTAGGCGCGGAGTTTGTGGCTTACAACTTGAATCTTTCAATTGGGGAGCTCTGTGAGCTTGTTTACCGGGAAATTAAAAGAAAAATGTATGCCAATATCGTGGAAGTACTGCTGGAAAATAAATACCGTGGTTATATGAAAAACGGGATTAGCAGGGAGATAGAAGCCTTTATTGATGAAAACTATGAAATGGCAAGAACAGGGAATCGAGATTCACTTCTTTCCATGATGTTCCGCACAGAATACGCTCTTGTGGGAATTGGTGCCCCTATTCGGATTTTCCTGGATGATGTGGCGGCGCTACTCGGCACCCGGGCGGTATTTCCAGAACATTATGAGGTGGCCAACGCGCTTGGTTCCATTATTGGTGACATCAGCGCCTCCTGTACAATTGAAATTAAGCCAAATGTCAATTCAGAGGGCATTGATGATTATATAGTATATGGCCTTGAAGAAAATCGTCATTTTGACGAAATAGAGGAGGCTGAGAAATTTGCCATTTCAGAAGCCGAGCGGGGCGCTAGAGAAAAAGCAGTTAGCCGTGGAGCGTCCGGCAATCTTACTGTTAAGAGCCGAATCCTTCAAAATGAAGCCGACTCAAAGATTTGCAAGATTTATTTAGGAACAGCGGTTACCGCAACCGCTGTGGGAACTGTATCTTTTGAATGGCAGTAAACGTCTTGCCGCTTTCTTTTTTCGCGGGTATCACTTTTTACTTATCATTATTTTTTTTAAGAAGGAAGATGAAACTATGAAAAAATTAGGATTTGGACTTATGCGCTTGCCTCAATTAGATAGGGAGGACCCCACGAAAATTGATATTAAAATGGTTGAAAGAATGGCTGATGAATTTATTCGGAGGGGATTTACTTATTTTGACACCGCTTATATGTATCATGACGGATTCAGCGAAAACGCTTTCAAGCAGGCGGTTGTGGCGCGTTATCCGAGAAATTCCTTTACTATCGCGGATAAGCTGCCTGTTTTTCGGCTGAAAAGCGCAGAGGAATTCTCATCTGTTTTTGAAGAACAGAGAGAACGCTGCGGTGTGGAATATTTTGATTATTATCTTCTTCACAGCCTCACTGAAGAAAGCTATCGGAAGCCGATGGTTTCCCGGGACGGGTTTGAGTTTGTCACAAGGATGAAGAAGGAAGGAAAGGTGCGCAGCTTTGGTTTTTCCTTTCATGACAGCGCCGAACTGCTGGATCAAATTTTGACAGAGCATCCTGCAACTGAATTTGTACAGTTGCAGATTAATTACCTGGACTGGAATAGCCCGTCTGTGCGGTCCAAAGAGTGTTACGAAGTTGCAGTTAAGCATAAAAAACCTGTCATTGTCATGGAACCGGTCAAGGGAGGCTCTCTTGCCGCGGTCCCCAGCCAGGTGGAGCAGATGCTGAAAGACTACCGTCCTAATAGCAGTCCAGCATCCTGGGCGATCCGTTTCGCGGCCTCTTTGGAAAATGTTTTTATGGTTTTGAGTGGGATGAGCACTATGGAGCAGCTGATGGATAACACCGGTTTTATGAAGGATTTTATCCCTTTAAATAAAAAAGAGCATGAAATTCTCGAAAAAGCAGAAAAGCTCCTGAATGGCAGTATTGCCATTCCCTGTACCGCCTGTCGTTACTGTACGGACAACTGTCCCAAACATATTCCGATTCCGGATTATTTTTCCCTCTATAATCAATATAAGCAGTCCGGACAGAAGGATAGGCTTTTGGAAAAATACGCCTCCCTAGCTGAAAAAGGAGGAAAAGCTTCCGACTGTATTTCCTGTAAGCAGTGTCAGCATCACTGTCCGCAGCATTTATTGGTTGCAGATTACCTCAAAACGGTTGCCGGTATTTTCGAAGAAAAATAATATTTTCTCTGTCAGGCTGCCGAAACAGTTTAAATTGCGCTGATCGAACGGCAACTTTTAAGAACAATGTAATAATATACAAAATCTTTTCTTCGAGTTCCCATCATCACCGCATATACACGAAAAAGAATGAAAGCCAGCCCCGCTCTCTTGCAATTACCCGGGAAATGTTTTACAATAAAAACATAACTCTTGGAGGTTGCCGGGATGAGAGGAAGCGTAAGTTTTCATCAAAATTCGATGGTGATGTCAGGGGTGGATTGCGTATATTTATAGGATGGTCAATAAAAATAGGCTGCGGTATCCCCTAATACCGTAGCCTTTTTATTTGAGAAATTGGAGGAATGGTTTCATGTCAGAAATAAAAAAGGTAGCTGTCATTATGGGCAGTGATAGTGACTTCCCAGTAGTGTCATCCGCGATTAAGACCTTAAAGTCCTTTGGAATTCCTGTGGAGGCGCATGTTATGTCGGCTCACCGTACGCCGGAGGCGGCAGCCGAATTTTCATCCTCGGCCGCTGATAAGGGATTTGGTGTAATCATTGCCGCCGCAGGGAAAGCTGCCCATCTTGCTGGAGTACTGGCAGCGCACACCACTTTGCCGGTTATCGGGATTCCGATCAAATCCTCTACCTTGGATGGACTGGACGCTTTACTTGCGACAGTTCAAATGCCAAAGGGGATCCCTGTCGCCACAGTTGCTATTGATGGAGCTGATAACGCCGCTTATCTTGCGGTTCAGATGCTTGCCATTGAAAATGAAAAGTTGCGGGAAAAATTGGCGGATTTAAAAAAGGAAATGGCACAGGGGGTTGCTAAGAAAGATAAAAAATTGCAGGATGAAGTAACTGCACTATAAAAAAACAATTCCATTTTTTATGGGGAAAACAGGAGGAAAATACGAATGGAAAGCTTTAGCAATGCTTATAAGGATGCCGGGGTTGATGTGACAGCCGGTTATAAAGCTGTTGAGTTGATGAAACAGCATGTGGCCAAAACAATGGTTCCTGGTGTCGTTTCCGGAATTGGCGGATTTGGCGGCCTGTTTGAGCTAACGGAAATAAAAAATATGAGCCGGCCTACTTTGGTTTCCGGCACTGACGGTGTGGGAACTAAGTTGAAAATTGCTTTTTTAATGGACAAGCATGACACTGTTGGCATCGATTGTGTGGCTATGTGCGCCAATGATGTTGTCTGCTGCGGCGCGAAACCGCT
>JAHZIE010000071.1:5358-11345 GCA_019419895.1 Clostridiales bacterium
AATGTACCGGAACGGGTTGCCGACATTGTTTCGGGGGTAGCTAATGGCTGTGTGCAGGCCGGTTGTGCGCTTATTGGTGGAGAAACGGCGGAAATGCCTGGATTTTATCCTGTTGACGAATATGATCTCGCAGGCTTTTGTGTAGGCGCCGTCGATTTGGACTGTGTGATCGATGGTTCCAAAACAAAAGCGGGGGATGCTCTGATCGGCGTGGAATCCAGCGGCGTTCATTCCAATGGCTTTTCACTAGTGCGGAAGGTGTTCCGCATCAACGAAGAAAATATTCGGCTTTATATGGCGGATTTAGGCAGGACCTTGGGAGAGGAGCTGCTGACCCCCACAAAAATTTATGTCAAATCCCTTTTGGCGCTGCAGGAAAAATGTGAGGTTAGGGCGGTATCCCATATTACCGGGGGAGGATTTTATGAAAATATCCCTCGCATGCTGCAAAAAGGACATTGCGCAAAAATTTCTAAAGCAAGCCTGCCGACAAGACCTATCTTTGAAATTCTTCAGAAGACCGGAAATATCCCGGAGCACGATATGTATAATACTTTTAATATGGGAATTGGTTTGTGCTTGGTTGTGCCTCCTGAACAGGCAGACGAGGCAGTCAGGATTTTGAATTCTAACGGTGAAAAAGCCCATATCATCGGCGAAATTGTTAATGGAGACGGCGGTGTGGAACTATGCTGAGGATAGCAGTTCTTGTTTCGGGTGGCGGCACAAATCTTCAGGCGCTGATTGACGCTCAAAACCGCGGAGAACTGCAAGGCGGTAGGATTGTCAGTGTGATTTCGAGCAAGCCGGACGCCTATGCGCTGGAACGGGCAAAAAAGGCGGGCATCAAAGGGGAAGTCCTCTGTAAAAAAGATTTTACTGACCAGAATACCTATGATCTTGCTCTTGTCAGACTGTTGCAAAAAGAAGAAATTGATCTTGTGGTCTTTGCGGGCTTTATGACGATTGTGGGGCCCGCGGTAGCCCAGGCGTTTCCCAACAAAATGATAAATGTTCATCCTGCCCTGATCCCCTCCTTCTGTGGTAAGGGTTATTATGGCCTTCGGGTTCATGAGGCGGCTCTGAAAAAGGGAGTAAAGCTGACAGGGGCTACCGTTCACTTTGTGACGGAGGAATGCGATGCGGGACCAATTATTCTGCAAAAAGCTGTCCCGGTAAAAAATGGGGACACGCCAGAAACACTCCAGCGTAGGGTGATGGAGGAGGCGGAATGGAAACTTCTTCCTCAGGCGGTTTCTCTGTTCTGCCAAGGTAAAATTCGTGTTGAGGATGGACGGACGATTATAGAAGAGGAATGATTCTTTTAGAAAGTGAAAAATTGATTGCAGGAAGGAAGTAAGTGTTTTGAGCAGGCTTTTGAATTTATCCGGGCTATTAAAAGAAAACAGTTATCCCGGCAGGGGAATTGTGGTTGGGAAAACGCCCGACGGCGCCAAAGCTGTTTTTGCGTATTTTATTATGGGACGGAGCGAAAACAGTCGTAACCGTGTTTTTGTAGAGGAAGGGGAAGGACTCCGTACCCAGGCGTTTGATCCGGCAAAGCTGACCGATCCTTCTCTTGTCATTTATGCCCCGGTCCGTGTTCTTCCTCCTTATATCATTGTCACTAATGGTGACCAGACAGATACGGTTTATGACTTTTTGAAAGAAGGGAAATCCTTCCAGGATGCCTTAAAAACCAGGGAATTTGAGCCGGACAAGCCCAATTATACCCCGCGAATTTCCGCTTTAGGCAAGATTGAAGATGGAAAATTCACTTATCAGCTTTCTATCTTAAAAAGTTCTTTGGGAGATGGCGCTTCCTGTGAGCGTTTTACCTATGATTATGACGCTCCTTTAAATGGAGAGGGAAGGTTTCTCCATACTTACCGGTGCGACGGAAATCCAATCCCGTCCTTTCAGGGCGATCCGGAAGCGATAGAGATTTCCGGCGATATCGACGGCTTTACCTCAATGATTTGGGATTCCCTGAATTCTGAGAACAAGGTTTCTCTTTTCGTACGCTTCGTCGATACAAGAATCGTGAATAAAAACCAGTAAAGGATGAGTTTTATGGCAAATAAATTGGCTTTAAAATATGGCTGCAACCCCAATCAAGTGCCGGCATGTATTTTTATGAAAGATGGTGGAGATCTTCCCATCGAAGTATTGAATGGAAGACCTGGATATATCAATTTTCTCGACGCGTTCAACAGCTGGCAGCTGGTTACTGAATTAAAAAGAGCAACAGGGTTACCCTCGGCGGCCTCCTTTAAGCATGTCAGTCCGGCAGGAGCGGCTGTAGGGCTTCCTATGAATGAAACCTTAAAGAAAATTTATTTTGTAGATGATTTGGAGTTAAGTCCCCTTGCCTGTGCCTACGCCAGGGCAAGAGGCGCTGACAGAATGTCTTCCTATGGCGATTTCATTGCTCTTTCCGATGAATGTGATGAACAGACAGCCACTCTGATTGCCAGAGAGGTATCTGATGGGATCATCGCGCCGGGATATTCATCAAAGGCCCTGGAAATTTTGAAAGGGAAACGAAAGGGAACTTACAATATTATAAAAATGGATCCCTCCTATGTTCCCGCTTCTGTGGAACACAAGGATGTTTTCGGTATTACCTTTGAACAGGGAAGAAATCATCTGGTAATCGACGATTCCATGTTAGAAAATATTGTAACAGAGAACAAAGAGCTTCCTGCGGACGCAAAACGTGATTTGCTCATTTCCCTGATCACACTGAAATACACCCAATCCAACTCGGTCTGTTACGCCAAAGATGGGCAGGTGATCGGCGTTGGCGCCGGGCAGCAGTCTCGTATCCACTGCACCCGTTTGGCGGGGAATAAGGCGGATATTTGGCATCTCCGCCAGCATCCAAAGGTACTTGGACTGAAATTCAGAAAAGATATCCGACGTCCTGACAGGGATAACACCATTGATGTATATATCTCTGATGACTCTATGGACGTTTTGGCGGAGGGGATTTGGCAGAATTTCTTTGAGGAAAAACCAGAAGAACTGACCAGGGAAGAGAAAAAAGAATATCTTTCTAAAATTAGCGGTGTTTCGCTTGGTTCTGATGCCTTTTTCCCTTTTGGCGACAATATCGAGCGTGCGAAACGCAGTGGTGTCAGTTATATTGCCCAGCCCGGCGGTTCTATCCGCGATGATAATGTAATAGATACATGCAATAAATACCATATGACGATGGCGTTCACCGGCATTCGGTTATTCCATCATTAAAGATTTGGAGAAAGGCTGGGTGCAATATGATAGTATTGATGATTGGCGGTGGCGGACGGGAGCACGCTCTTATTCGTAAATTGAAAGAAAGCAGCCGTGTGGAAACCATATACTGTGCGCCAGGCAACGGAGGGATTTCCAAAGACGCGCAATGCGTCGATATTCCTGTCATGGATCTGGAAAAAATGGTGGCTTTTGCTCTGGACAAAAAGGTGGATCTCGTTTTTGTCGCCCCCGACGATCCCCTTGCCGCCGGCATGGTGGATGCAATGGAGGCTGCCGGTATCCGTACCTTTGGACCTACTGCCAAAGCAGCGGAAATTGAAAGCAGCAAAGTTTTTTCTAAAAACCTCATGAAAAAGTATGGAATCCCCACGGCGGAATATGAGGTTTTCCATGCTCCAAAGGATGTCCTTGACTATATTCAGAAAAAAAATAAGTACCCGGCAGTAATTAAGGCGGACGGCCTGGCGCTTGGCAAAGGCGTCGTTATTGCTCAAAACTTTGAAGAGGCACAAGAAGCTGTCCATTCTATTATGGAAAACAAAATTTTTGGAGAATCGGGCAATCAGGTGGTTGTGGAAGAATTTCTAACCGGTCCTGAGGTTTCCGTTTTGGCTTTTACCGATGGAAAATGTGTCAAGCCTATGGTTTCTTCCAAAGATCATAAAAGAGCGTTGGACAATGATGAAGGTCCTAACACCGGGGGAATGGGGACAATCAGCCCCAATCCATATTACACAGAAGCAATTGCTGAAGAATGTATGAGGACAATCTTCCTTCCTACCATTGAAGCGATGAATAAGGAAGGCCGTCCTTTTAAGGGATGTTTATATTTCGGCCTAATGCTCACTCCTGATGGACCTAAGGTGATCGAATACAATTCCAGGTTCGGGGATCCTGAAACTCAGGTGGTGCTTCCCAGGTTAAAGACGGATTTTATGGATATTATAGATGCTGTCATAGATGAAAGGCTAGAGGAAGTGGATATCCAGTGGAGCGAGGAGCCTGCTGCCTGTGTTGTTATGGCTTCCGGCGGATATCCTGGTTCTTATATGAAAGGAATTGAAATTCAAGGCTTGGATCAGGACGGGCAGGTGGAAGGCGCTACCGTTTACCATGCGGGAACTAAATTTACTGACGGCCATTTTTATACTGCTGGCGGCCGGGTTTTGGGAATAACGGCAAGAGGCAAAACACTGGAGGATGCCTTGCGCAACGCTTATATGGCGGTACAGAAAATTTATTTTGAAGGAGTTCATTACCGAAAAGATATAGGAAAGATCAAATCATAAAAAGAGTAAATCATAATTTGTTTTAAAATCTTCCGCTGGATGCTGTTCATCTATCGGGAGATTTTTATTATTTGCAATCTGATATTCTTTGAAAAATTTTGAGGAAAATGCTTATAAAAGGGAAATTTCATTTTCTTTTATTGCTCTAGGATACAATTATTCTTTTAATTATTATTCTGCTATCTGATAAGCAGGTTTATTTCCTGTTTGCATTAAAATTATTTTCGATAATCTTATGTAAAGCTAATAAACTTTTCATATATATTAACTTTTTAATAAATATCCGCATAGTACTAAGAAAAATTGTGATTTTAGGCCGACGCAATATGTAATGTTAATTTACTTTACATTATAATACCACAACAATTTTAAAGAATTTTTTAATCCGGGGAATCCATATTTCCTAAATTATGTTGCAATAATTGCTTTTTCTCATTTCGGCTCTAATAAGAAACTTCTTCTTTTCTTTGTGAATTATAATTTCAAATTATTTATGGACAACCGAATTTAATCAATGTTTCTTTGAAAAATCTTTATAAATAGAATTTATGACAACTTGCACTGAATTTTGCATACCAAAAGAATCTAAGATGTCAAATCAGGTACATCCGCACACCTGTGCAAAGAGGAAAATGCGGACAAATATAATAGAAAAAACGCTCCATATGGACTTAAAATACGAAGGGCTGATTCCTTGACCATTCCAAAGAGCGAAACAAGGGGAAAGGGTCATAGCCTGTCAAAAAAAAACATAGTTATGATCAGGAAAAAGATTTTTTATCTTGATATATGGCAGGGGAAAGCAATGAAAGAAATATATTTAGCCTTCGAACATTTCAACCAATGGATCAGCGGGATAATATGGGGGCCAGTCATGATTTTCGTTATGCTGGCAATTGGTATTTATTTCACCTGGAAAACCGGATTTTTTCAGTTCACCAAAATTCGTCTGTGGTTTGGAAAAACCATATTAGAAGCGGTCAGGCCGAAAAAGAGCGGAAAGAGGAATCATATTACTCCATTTCAGGCATTGAGTACAGCGCTTGCCGGAACAATGGGAACAGGAAACATTGTCGGTGTTGCAACAGCGATCACCCTGGGGGGACCCGGCGCAATTTTCTGGATGTGGATTTCCGCGTTTTTGGGTATGATGACAAAATATGCCGAAACCGTTCTTGCGGTGAAATATCGGAGAAAAAATGAGAAAGGCCAATGGATTGGAGGAGCGATGGAATACCTGGAGCATGGCCTTCATAAAAAATGGCTTGCCTCAGCCTTTTGTGTGTTTTGTGTATTTGCTTCCCTGGGTATGGGAAATATGACGCAGGCAAATTCTATTGCGGGTGCCATGAATAGTTCTTTTGGAATCGATCCACGGTTAACCGGCATTATCTTGGCGCTTTTGACTGCCCTTGTCATTTTGGGCGGCCTCCAGCGCAT
>JAHZIE010000072.1 GCA_019419895.1 Clostridiales bacterium
GAAGGCAGTCAGAAGGTTTGCCTCGTTTTTCGATCCTTTTAATTCTGGCATAGCTGATACAATCTCCTTTGCGTTGGTTTCGTTGATTTCGACTTTAGTGTTTGCACCTTTCCTGAATTTATGCCTGAAAAATGGAAAATAAAGAGAAGTCTGTATGCGGCTTGTATGCGGCGACGGTTTTCCGGTCATAAGCAAAAAGAAAAATGAGACGAAAGGAAGAATTCTTCCGGAAACTGAATGGCTTTTCTGATATGACAAAAAATTCCCCTGCCCATTTTTATAGAATGGACGGGGGAATTCTTTATCAGCTGAAATGCAATTGATAGTTTTAACGGGAGAGATTTCTAATAAGGACGGCCGTATGTATATGTAACACGTCCCTGTTCATAAAACTTTTTAGGAAGAAACAGAGCCGCGGTTTTTCCGGTAATCCAGATAGTTTTGGAGGATAATGACCGCGGCGACCGCATCGACCACGGCCTTGCGTTTATTCCCTCTGGTATTGGTGACATTGAGCGCTTCGTGGGCTGAAATTGTTGTCCCGCGCTCATCCCGCAGAATCACGGGAAGCCCGGAATCCCGTTCCAAAAGCTTGGAAAAACTCCGGGCGGCCAGGGCGCTTTCTCGCTCGCTGCCGTCCATATTTTTGGGCAGCCCCAGCACCAGCTGCTGAGCGCCCTCCTCTTTAGCTATGCGGCTGATTTCCGCGGAAAGCTTTTCCCGGTTGGTCTGCCGGAGGACGGCCAGAGGGGAGGCGAGAACCTCCATGGGATCGCAGATGGCCAACCCGGTGCGGACCTTTCCAAGATCTACAGCGAGGATTTTCATGGGCGCGGCTCCTTCCTCTGATTCCAGTTTTTCATCTCAAAGGTACAGGGAGGCTGATCCAAATGAGAAATATCATTCATGACGACGACGGAGGGGACAAGGTTGTCGTCAAAGTCAATGACACAGATTCCCGTGTTTCCGCACCAGGGGACTTCGTTGATCCGCTCAAGGGGATAGCCCAGGGCAAAACACAGGAAATTGCGGATGGCGCAGCCATGGGTGACAGCCGCGATGCGCTTTCCCTTATTTTCCCTGGTAATAGAAAGAACCGTGTCCCGCACTCTGCGAAATACGTCTTTCATGCTGTCCCCTCCAGGGGCTGAAAAGGCGTAAGGACGTTCGCTCCAGTCGCTGAAGTCTTTTGGATATTTTTCTTCCAGTTCCTCCCAGTGCTTGCCTTCCCATTCCCCGCCGTTGATCTCAATTAATCCCGGAGAGGAAATGATGGAAAGCGGATGGTACCGGGCGACAGCCTTGGCGGTATCATAAGCGCGCTCAAGAGGGCTGGAATAAACGCCGTCCAGAGAAATCGTCCTGAACTTTTCCGCCAGACGTTCCAGCTGCCGGGCTCCGTTTTCTGTAATGCCGCAGTCGGTATGCCCCTGGAAGATATGAAGCTGGTTTCCAAGAGCCTCGCAGTGGCGGACGAGATAAATCCTAGTCAAAATTTATCGAACCTTTCCGAAAGAATAAAAATCCCATGATGGTTGGTGTTACCACATTTCCGCCTTGCCGCATAAATCGGAGGCTTTGGCAATGCCCTGCTCGTCCAGATAACGGTTAAGGCCGTCAATGATTTTAACGGGAGCATAAGGATCGGTAAAGATGGCGGTTCCCACCTGGATGGCGGAAGCGCCCGCCAGCATCATCTCAACGGCGTCCTGCCAGGAGGAGATTCCACCAAGTCCCACAATGGGGATGGAAACCCGCCGGCTGGCCTGATAAACCATCCGGATGGCAACGGGAAGAACAGCGGGGCCGGAAACCCCGCCCGTGTTGTTGCGGATAATCGGACGGCGGGTGCGGATATCGATCCGCATTCCCGTCAGGGTATTAATGAGGGAAAGGGCGTCGGCGCCTGCCGCTTCAGCGGCGGCGGCAATTTCACCGATATCGGCCACATTGGGGGAGAGCTTGACCATCAGGGGCTTTTTGCAAAAACGGCGCACCTCCCTGGTGATTGCCTCAACGCTGGCGCAGGAGGTGCCGAACTGCACTCCGCCCTCCTTCACATTGGGACAGGAAATGTTCAGCTCGATCATGTGGACGCTGGTTTCCGAAAGCCGTTCCGCCATCCGGCAGTAATCCTCCGGACAGCTTCCGGCGATATTGGCGATGATGGCGGTATCCTGTTGTTCCAGCCAGGGGAGATCATGAGAGATAAAATGCTCCACGCCGGGATTTTGCAGCCCTACGGCGTTGAGCATGCCGGAAGGGCTTTCCGCGATCCGTGGAGGCGGATTGCCGGAGCGGGGAAGAAGGGTGAGCCCTTTGGTGGAAATCCCCCCCAAACGGGACAGGGGATAAAATTCGCTGTATTCCCTGCCAAAGCCGAAGGTTCCCGAAGCGGTGATCACCGGGTTTTTCAAAGGAACCCCGGCGATGGAAACATGTAAATCAGCCATTACCAAACAACCTCCTGTGCGTCAAAAACTGGGCCGTCCTTGCAGACATGGGAATAGCCGCCGGCGGCGTCGGGACGGGTGGTTTTTACCGCGCATCCAAGACATGCCCCCACGCCGCAGGCCATTCGTTCCTCCAGGGAAACCTGGCAGGGGATGCCAAGCCTGCCGGCAATGCCCGCCACGCCCTTGAGCATGGGAAGGGGGCCGCAGGCGAAGAGAATGTCCGCTGGTTCTGAGGCCAGGGTATCTTCCAGGGCGGCGGTGACAAATCCTTTCCGGCCGGCGGTTCCGTCGTCGGTGCACAATACCGTACGGCAGCCCGCGCTGGAAAAATCTTCCGTCAGAATGACCGCGTCCCGGCTGCGGAAGCCGAGAATCACCCTCGCGCCCGCGCCATATTGGCGGGCCGCGAAAAGCAGGGGCGGGACGCCGATCCCTCCTCCGATGAAAACCGCGCGGCGGGAGGTATCCCCCAACTGGAAACCATGCCCCAGAGGGAAAAGAATATCCAGGGAGGCCCCTTCCTGGGTTTTTGACAGAATGTCGGTGCCGTCGCCGCGGATCTGAAAGACCATCCGCATGGTCTGGGCCGAGGGATCGGCGTCGCAGATGGATATGGGACGGCGCAGGGTTTTGGATGGGACATAGACATGGGCAAACTGACCTGGCAGAATCTGCTCCGCCATGCTTCCAACCGAGAGGGTAAAGTCAAAAATGTCCTGAGTCAGCCGCCTTTTTTGGAGCAGGCGGCAAAGGCGCGTGTCATATTTCTTTTGCGTTTTGTTTGGTGTCATTGGGATCATCCTTTCTGACAGATGAAATCAGCGGAATGGAAAGCCTTTCAATTTAACCCGCCGGTCTTGCCCCGGTTCTTTTTTAACAGAGAGGAAAGGCCGCCGGGAATCATCCGGTAAAGTCCCTCAAGGCCGCCTGTAGCCCCAATGAAAATCATGGGGATAAAATTGATGATGTAACGGCTTTTTGCTTCCCAGCATAAAAGAAACAGCATAATGCCGAATACGCACAACAGGGGCAGGAGGGTGTCGGGAGGAGAAAAATTTCCCCTGCGTCGCAGATTCAGCAGGGCGGAGGCCGTCATGAAAATCAGGATTGCCGTGAAAAGAGAGGTGCACAGGTAGTCGTAAATGGGATAGAGCTTCCCCTGATAGAGAACAAGCTCATGAAAAATAGTCCAGTGCTGGGGATTGTCGTCCAGGAATTCCGAAAGGGCATAGGTTCCGTCGCCGAAGCAGCGGCCGCTTTTGGTCCACCACAGCCCTGCCAGTCCGGAGATTCCCATTTCTCCCAGACGCTCCTTTATTTTCTCTTCAATGGCCTCCCTCCGCTCCTGGGGATCGGAGATGGAATGGGTAAAGCTGTCATCTTTATTGTTATATCCGCCGTTGCCGGAAAGTCCCATCATAAACCAATGGGTATAGGGGGTGTTCATCTCTTCCGCCTTTTCCCTGTCCAGATGATGGGAATACAGATAACCCTGAAAGGAAAGGGTAACGGCCGCGGCAAGAAGCCCTCCGGCGGCGGTCAGGAAGAGGGCGCGGCGGAATTTTTTATACCGGATGCAGTAGAGCGCCATGGCAATGAGGGTGATCAGCACCGTAATTTTAATCAGACTGCCCACCGCCAGGACAAGGCAGGAGAGGGAAAGCCATAGGAGGCGTTTCTTCCGGCCAATGGATTCCATACCCAGCAAAAACAGATAGAAGGAGAGCACCGGAAAGATAATAGAGAGAAAATCGGTATAAAAAACAGCGGACGAAAAATAAATGGGTGGACTCAGGGCAAACAAAGCCAGGGCCATGATTCCCTGTCTGACGCCCCATAATTTTTTGCAGATCAGGCTGGTCAGGGCGACGGTGCAGAGAATGAGGCAGCTGTTGACAAGGGCGGCGGCCCGGAAGGTATCCTCCACCCCCAGCAGCCGCGCGGCCTTAAAAACCGCCGCGAGAAAGGCCATGCTGCCCAGATTGTTGGGGTAAATATAAAAATAATCCCGGCTGAGGGTGGGATAATAGGACTGTGCAAAGGAGCCCGTTTCCACCCAATCAAGGGCGTTTTGATAAATCGCCTTCATGTCATAGATGGGATCGAATCGGAAAACCTCGCCGAAAATCAAATGGAGGAGAAACAGGATCCCAAGAAAACAGAGAAGAACCGTCTTGTAATGCCGGGAGAAAAACGCCTCATGCCGGCCAATTGTCCGGTAGACCGTGGCGAGAAGCAGGCAGGCGGCCGCGGTTATAGGGATGAGAAGAAGGAAAAAACGCTGGTATACCTGAAAGTTAAAAAAGATACTGATAATGATGCACAGGAAAGAAACCCAAAAAATCAGATAGAACAGCCAGGCCAGCCGATCGTTCCACGGACGTGAGCGCGGGGCGGCGTTTTTCATCTTCCATACCTCCTTGATCGTCCGGAAGGAATTAAGGCAGGCGTATGCCGCCGATCTCCTTCAGGATCTGCTCCTTCATACGGAAGGCTTCCCGCCGCGCGGCAAGGGCGTAATCCTCCTCCGGGCAGCCCTCTTCCTTTTTGTAGGCGCACATAATTGCCCGGGAGGAATTGACGACGGCTCCCAGACCGTTGGAGTCGAAGCCGCCGGCGATATCGGCGGCGCTTCCCCCCTGGGCGCCATAGCCTGGGACAAGGAAAAAGGTGTGGGGGAGCTTTTGGCGCAGCTCCTTCAGCTGCCTGGGGTAGGTAGCGCCCACAACGGCCCCCACGCCGGAATATCCATAGCCGCCCATGAGCTCTTCCCCCCAATTTTCACACAGGCCGCCCATGGTTTCAGAGATGGTCAGGCCGTCGTCCAGAAGACGGTCTTGAAGCTCCCCAGAGGATGGATTGGAGGTTTTTACCAGAATGAACAGCCCTTTGTCGAATTCCCTGGCGGCCTTTACCGCCGGAAGGATACCGTCGGAGCCCAGATAGCCGTTGACCGTAAGGGCGTCCCCGCCAAAAGCGGAAAGAAGGGCGCCGCCGACGGGAGTTTTCCCAAGATGGCCCGCGGCATAGGCCTCCATGGTAGAGCCGATATCATTCCGTTTTCCGTCGGTGATCACAAACAGCCCCTTTTCCTTTGCGTAGTCGATGGTTTCCTGCAGCGCCTTTACCCCTTGCCAGCCGTACATTTCATAGTAGGCGCACTGGGGCTTGACGGCCGGGACAATATCACACAGGGCGTCGATAAGACCGCGGTTGAATTCCAAAATGGCGGCCGCCGCGGCCTCCAGGGTTTCCCCGTAGGCGTCAACCGCTTTTTGGCGGATATAAGAGGGGATATACTCCCATTTCGGATCCAGGCCGGCAACGGTTGGATTCTGTTTTTGGGCAATGGAAGAAATGAGCCTGTCCAATGACATGATAACAACATCCTTTCTTTATTTGGAAAGCGTTCTGTGCGAGAGGCCCTCGTCAAAGACCAGCCGCCCTCCGCAGACGGTGGCGAGCACCTTCCCCTTCAGCTGTTTGCCTTTAAATGGGCAGTTCCTGGATTTTCCGTGAAAACGGGAAGGATCCACCGTCCATTCAAAATTCGGATCGAAAACAGCAATATCGGCGGGAGCGCCGACAGACAGGGTTCCGGCGGGGATGTTCAGAATCCGGGCCGGCCGGAGGGACATGAGCTCTATGAGCCTGGGAATGGAAATCAGGGGCAGCCCGTCCCTTCCATGCACCAGCCACGTCAGGGAAACAGCCAGAGAGGTTTCCATTCCAATGGAACCGTTTGGCGCATGGAGAAAATCTGACTTTTCCTCCGGCGTATGGGGGGCGTGGTCAGTGGCGATGGCGTCCAGGGTGCCGTCGAGAATGCCGTCGATGACGGCAAGGCGATCGGCCTGAGAACGCAGGGGAGGATTCATTCTGTAATCCCCGTCCCTGGTGAGAAGCATTTCTTCCGTCAGGGCAAAATAATGGGGGCAGGTTTCAGCCGTCACCGGAACGCCGCGGCGTTTCGCGTCGCGGATCAGGGCGACGGAGGTCGCGGTGCTCACATGGCAGATGTGAACCGGGACGCCGTAGGCGGCCGCCAAAGAGATTTCCCTGGCGGTGCCGGCGTCCTCCGCGGCGGCCGGAATTCCTGGGACTCCCAGCTGACGGGAAATTTTTCCCTCATGCATCAACCCGCCCTGGGCGAGGTAAAGATCCTCACAGTGGGCCGTCACCTTCATCCCCAAACGGGCGGCCCCCTGCATGGCATGGGCGAGAAACTTAGTGTTTTCCACTGGACGGCCGTCGTCGGACAGGGCGATGGCGCCCGCCGCTCTGAGCTCTTCCAAATCGGTGGGAACGGCGCTTTTCAACCCCTTGGTGACGGCGGCGGCGGCATAAACGTGGGCGTCAGCCTTCTCCGCCCGCCTCAGCATATCGGAGACAACCTCCCCACAGTCCATAGTGGGAGAGGTATTGGGCATCGCGAGAAGGCTGGTGACCCCTCCGGCGGCGGCGGCCCGGCAGCCTGACATGATATCTTCCTTGTGGGTTTGTCCTGGGTCACGGAGATGAACATGCATGTCCACCAGGCCGGGAACGACACAGCAGCCCGCCGCGTCGATCTCCCGGGTTCCTTCGGGAAGGCCATTGACCATTCCCACAGCGGCAATCCTGCCGTCGGAAACCAGGATGTCAGACAAACAGTCGATGTAGTTTGCGGGATCGATAACATGTCCGTTTTTTATCAAAATGGAATGCAAAAGGGTTCCTCCTTTATCAAGGTATGGAAAAAACACTGTAAGTCCGGCGGAACAAGAGAGCCAAAGAAGAAAAATCCTTCTGAACGTACTGTCCGCTCCGTTTTTTGTTTTTTTTATTATAAATGATTTTTCCTGTGGTGTCCATAGCTGTCCACAGCATTGGTTCATCTGCAAAAAGGGTTGTGTGATGCCAGCCAATGGGCAGGGCTCCGGTCGCCGGCGTATGGGGGACATAAAAAAAGAAAAAAGAATTTACAATTTATCCGTAGATTTTTTTTGCGGTAAAGACAACAATATATATATGAAAAAGATAACGCTTGGGGAGTTTTGCTTGCCGGATCGGCATTGAGCTGAGGCTTAACCGAAAAGCGTTCCGGCTGGTCCGGGATTTACGATATCATAGTCTCTAAATCCCCAGGCTTTTGAGACATAAAAAATCGCTGTCGGCACGCCGCGCGTTTCGCCCAAAGGGACGCCGCCATTCTTCAGACGGGTGAGGAATTTATGATATCATATTGAATTTTATTGATGGAAGGGGAGCGGGCATATGCTGATCATCGGTCACCGCGGCGCGAGCGGCTATGAACCGGAAAACACCCTCCCGGCCTTCCGTTTGGCGGGTTCCCTTGGAGCGGACGGGGTGGAGCTGGATGTTCGATGGACAGGGGATCGGAAGGCGGTCGTTCTCCATGGGGATGAGGTGGAAAAGGTTTCTGATGGAAGGGGAAGGGCTTCCCAGATGACGCTGGGGGAACTCAAAAGGCTGAATTTTGCTTTCAAAGATCCTTCTTTCCAAGGAAGAGAACCTCTGCCGGAGCTTTGGGAGGCGCTGGATGCCTGCCGGGATATGGAACTGATTGATATTGAAATAAAAACGGACGTTCCCGAAGGAGATGATCTGCCCGCGTATGTGGCGGAGCTTGTCCGCAGGATGGGGATCTCCCGCAGGGTGGTGGTCTCCTGCTTTTCCCTTCCGGCGGTGCTTTTGGCGAAAAAGGAGAATCCGGAACTCAGGATCGGATTTTTATGGAAGCATCCCGGTTCATTCAGAAAAACCGCGGAGACCTGCTTTTTCTGCGGAGTAGACCTCCTATGTCCGTCCGCCCAGCTGGTGACGGAAAGAATGGTTGCTTTTTCCACGGGCCTGGGCCTTGCGGTGTATCCCTGGACGGTGGATTGTCCCAAGAGGGCGCTCCGCCTGGCCGAGATGGGCTGTCAGGGAATCATAACCAACTATCCCGATATTATCCGGGACAGCGTCCCGGCTGTACTTGATAGAAATCGTTAAAGAGGGAATCTTATGCGAATCCAAAAGATCATATTTATTTTCTGGGGTGTCTTGTTCCTGGTGGCTGATATCTTTGTGGGAGGATTTGATCTGTTTTCCGATATTATCGGGTTTGTCCTGCTGTATTTTGGCTTCCGGGGAATGATTCCCTATGATTTTGAGCTTCAAACCAGGAACTACAGGGCTGCGGAATATGTCAGCGTCGGAATTGTCATTTCCAGCATCCACCAGGTTTTCCGTCTCATCATAAGCAGTGCTGATTCTTTGAAAGATGACAAGGTTTTAGTCATCGGTGTAGATACGATATTTGTTGTTCTGTCCATGCTGTGCTTTTTGCTGCCGATCCGCATCCTGGAAAGAAATTTGTCTGTCATGCTGGTGGAAGCCGGAAGGGAAGGAATGATAAAATACTGCCAGACCATGACGGGGCTGTTCCTTCTGGCCGGGGGCCTGGGCGGAATTGCGGGAAAGCTCTCCTTTTTGGGACGGTTCGGCGCTGCCGCGCGGGTGATCATGGGTGTTTCCGCTGTATGTTACCTTTTGATGCTGAGAAAGGTGAAGATGGAACTGGAAGAGGTTTATTTGTAAGGCGGCTATATATTACAGGTATGGAAAGAATTTAATGGTTCTGCTGTACGCGGATAAAACCGCCTCTAATCTGTCGCGGGGGCGGACGGATTGGGCTGGATTATTCAGGAAGAGGAAGATTTTTCTTGATGTGTTCTGGGATATATTCTGATTACCTGTGATTTTGTGAGGCGAAGCTGTATGGATTTTCAAATCAGGGAATGTGAGATGACAGATGTAAAAGCAATATGTGAGTTGAATGCCAGAGAAATGGGGTACGCTTATCCGGAAGATAAAACAGATGATAAGTTGAGAAAAATTTTAAAAAGCGATAAGGATAAAATTTTTGTTGCTTTAGTTGATAATACTGTGATTGGATATGTTCATGCGAATGACTATGATGTGATTTATGCCCCGCCGATGAAAAATATCATGGGGATTGCAGTTTCAAATCGCTTCAGGAAAGAGGGCGTAGGCAGGGCGTTGTTGGCCGCCGTCGAGGCTTGGGCGCGGGAAACGGGCGCGTGCGGCATCCGCTTGGTATCCGGGGCGGAGAGAACCGGCGCCCATGAGTTTTATCGTCACTGCGGCTATAGCGGAGAGAAACGGCAAGTCAATTTCAAAAAATATTTCAAATCATAGGGCGGCATAGGACAAGGGGCAAGATGCCTTCATACAGCGGAAAATGGCCGTCAGGGAGATTATAAAAAAGTATGTGGCTTTCACGGGGAATTCGGGCGCTGTTCAGGCGCCAAATGAAACATCTTAAATTCCTCTAATCCTTTGGCGTGGGAAATATCATTATTTGCAAGTTTTTTGAGTTTTTTATGCTTTTAGCACCGCATAGTAAAATTGTATATAAAACCGGAAGCGGTATAAGGCTTTCTGTGACGTGAGAGGGGAAGAACAATGATCCACAGGATAGATCAGGGAGAGGCCGGGACAGCCGCGGAATTGGCGGCAATGCTGTGGCCCGGGCACAGCCGGGATGAATTGGAGCGGGAATTGGCGGACTGCCTTTCTTCCGGACGGGCCGCCGTATTCCTTCTGTATGAGGAGGGAGAACCGGCGGGCTTTGCCCAGTGTCAGCTGCGCTTTGATTATGTAGAAGGTGCCTCCCATAGTCCCGTTGGATATCTGGAAGGCATCTTCGTCAAAGAAAAATATAGGAAAAAGGGCAGGGGACGGCTTTTGCTTTCCGCCTGTCAGTCCTGGGCGGAAGAGATGGGGGCGCGGGAATTCGCCAGCGACTGTGAACTGGAAAATGAGGAAAGTCTTGCCTTTCATTTGAAAAGCGGATTTGAGATAGCAAACCGGATTATCTGTTTTATCAAAAAGAAATGATTATTTGGAAGAACAAAACCTGTGGTTGCCGATAACGGTTAGGACAGGAAGGGAATGCATAAATTCATTGCTCGTTTTTGCGGGATTATAATAAAAGATTGCCCCTCCTGTGGGATCAACCCCGTTCATGGCGTCCTGCGCGGCGCGGCGGCTGGATTCGGCTATGGGCTCGTTGATCTGCCCGTCCGTCATACAGGTAAAAGCGCCCGGCTGGTAAACCACGCCGGAGATGGTGTTGGGAAACGAGGGATGCTCCACCCGGTTGAGAATAACCGCTCCGACGGCCACCTGCCCGAGATAGGGCTCCCCTCTCGCTTCAGCGGAAATCACCCTGGCCAGAAGCTCAACGGAGTTTGAGCTTTGTCCGTCGCTGCCTCCAGAGGAGATTCCCAATGCCGATAATGTCAGTTTTCCCGCGATGCCATCGGCCGTCAGCCCGCGGCTTTGCTGAAAGGAACGAACGGCCTTCTGGGTCTGAAGACCGAAAATTCCGTCAATGTTTCCAGTATAGAAACCAAGCTGCTTGAGTTTCGTCTGGATCTGTGTCACTTCGCTGCCCCGGGAACCCATTTTGGAGAGAACCTGCGACGACTGGTTTTGATTCGCGGAAATCGCTGCAAGGATGAGAACATTAACCAAAAGCAGGAGAAGAGCCTGCCCAATTTTTTTTCGAGTAACCGTCTGCGACATATTTTTTCACCTTTTCGTAATCAAAATCTGTGGGAGAAATCTTATTTATTCTTAGGATTCCATCTTTTTCAGGGAATAACCGGATGAGCTCTATGGAAACTGTTCCCATATCTTGTGTCGTAGCATAGAAAGGAATAAAAGATATGGAAAGTGAAAAATAAATTTAAAAAAGGTTAAGAAAGTAGTTGACAGGGAGGGAGAAAGGTGGTATTATAACTAGGCC
>JAHZIE010000073.1:0-4263 GCA_019419895.1 Clostridiales bacterium
ATTATGCCCTTCTAGGGCTTCTTCAAGCCTCCGGCTTAGCCGGGGGTTTTGACTAATAATATGTATAGTAAAAATTATCCATAAATTCTTGGAAAAGAGGGGCGCTTGCCCCCACAAAGAGAAAGCTGATGGTGTAATACAAAACCAACGCCACACCAATAGCGCCTAAAACAATTCCCGCGATAGCCAAGCCTCCTTTGTTGCCCTTCACCACGGCGACGATAGAGAAGATCATGCCGAGAAATGGAAGAGGTGGAAGCAAGCCGCAGCATAGCAAGCCTATCAGTGAAACGACGAAGCCGGCAATCGCCAGCCCCTTGCAGGGAATTTCCTGCTGCACAGGAGTGGGAGAAAAATAAGGCGGTTGCCCAGGCTGGCCATATGGTTGCCCATATGGAGGGATAGGCTGCTGGGACTGATAAGGATTCTGAGGGGGCTGGGAATATTCATTATAGGGAATATAAGGCTGTTCCCCCTGAGAGGGTGCGGGATTTTGTGGCTGCTGTGGTTCATTGTTTTGTTCAAAAGGATTTTGATTGAATTCATCGCTCACAGCGATCACCTCTGTCTTTCTAAAAATTCAAGCACCCTTCCCAGCTTTCACTGCATGGGGATGCCGCATACGTCATTCAAAGAATATAAATTGTTAATTTATCATAACAGCTTTAAAGAAAAATTTCAAGAGCTTTTGAGGAGGATGCGCCATTCAGTTTTGAAAACAATCCTGATTTTTTCCTCTCATTTATTTGGATGCCTTTTTGACTGCCGGGGGCTGCCAGGCGGCCTCCTCATCCTGATAACGTTTTAGCAGCTTCTCACGTTTTTCCTGCATCAAGGGTTCCTCCAGTTCTATCAATATACAGGAAGCACATCGGCCATGAATGTCCAAACAAATATGCTCCAGTCGGCAAAGGTGATGTTGATAATAAATACAGAAACAATTTTTACAGTACAAAACAGTACATGAGCTTTTCTCCTTTCATAAGAGCTATAGACTTATACATTATATAATGTATAAGTCTATAGCTCAAGGCCCAAAATTATGTATTATCTAATGCAAACAGAAGATATTGGAGGACGGGCAGATGATACGCTTGAATGTTCTGGCGCTTTTGGAAAAAGAGGGGAAAACAAAATATTGGCTGTATAAACAGATGGGGATGAGTTATCAGAACTTTAATAAAATGGTCAATAACCAGACCAAAGCGATCCGGCTGGAAAATATCGAGACTCTCTGCCGCCTTCTTTCCTGTACGCCGGGTGAACTTTTTATCATCAGCGACGAAGAATCTTAAGCGCATAGGTGGACTTGTCCTTTTTCTCTTTTTTCTCGTGATGCGTGAAGATAAGGATTTCTGAAAAGATCGCATATTTTTATTTTCCTACGGAACTTCTATGGATTTCATTTCGTAAAAATACCCGGCGCGTTTTTCAGCGCCGGGTATTTTTATGTTGTTAAGATTATCAGCAGCTCCTTGGGAAAGGATCATCCAAAGGAAAACCGCAAACACAGAAAACTCCATATAGCAGGCTCTTTATCAGCGCAGGGGGCGTGATGTAATTTGTGAGGGAAAGCCTGCGTGGAAACTTGTGGGATCTTTTCAGGAGCATCGCAAACCGCCCTTTCCCTGGAGCCCTGACCGCTGCCAGTTTTGAGTGGCCATATTTTTCTCCGTGCCGTTTTTAATGACAGCATCCCTCATGATCGCATTCGGAGATGGAGCCCACAATGGGAAGAGGATCGATTCCCCTGCGGGTGTAATAATCTGAAAGGGCGGCTTTAATGGCCTGTTCAGCCAGAACAGAGCAATGCACTTTCACCGGCGGCAGCCCATCCAGGGCTTCCATCACGGCTTTATTGGTCAGGGAAAGAGCCTGGTCGATAGTCTTGCCTTTGACCAGCTCGGTCGCCATGGAACTGGTAGCGACCGCGGCGCCGCACCCGAAGGTTTTGAATTTCACATCGGTAATCACGTTTCCGTCAATTTTCAAATACATTTTCATAATATCCCCGCACCTGGAATTTCCCACCTCACCGATGCCGTCGGCATCTGGGATTTCCCCCATATTGCGCGGATTCGCAAAATGATCCATTACTTTTTCACTGTATGCCATAGGAATTTCCTCCTTTTTCTTTCTTAAATTTATACTTACCTGCCGGCCTGATCTTTGGCGGCGATTTTTTCCCAGAGAGGGGACATTTCCCTTAAACGGGAGAC
The DNA here is from genome assembly GCA_019419895.1 of Clostridiales bacterium. GTDB lineage: Bacteria > Bacillota > Clostridia > Oscillospirales > Acutalibacteraceae > JAHZIE01. The sequence continues at coordinate 2,220 of JAHZIE010000073.1, forward strand.
CACTTTGGGGAGGACCTCCAGAATGTAGTCCACATCCTCCATGGAATTTGTTTCATTTAAAGAAATGCGCAGGGAGCCATGGGCGATTTCGTGAGGAAGCCCGATGGCAAGGAGAACATGGCTGGGATCCAGGGAGCCTGAAGTGCACGCGCTTCCAGAGGAAACGCAAATCCCATTGAGATCCATCAGAAGAAGAAGGGATTCCCCTTCGATTCCCTCAAAGCAAAGGTTGATGTTGCCGGGCAGCCTGTTTTGGGCATGTCCATTCAGACGGGAATGGGGGATTTTCAATGCTCCGGCGATCAGACGGTCGCGCATGGCTGAAACCTTCCCGGCACGTTCCTCAATGCCGCTGCAAGCCTCTTCCATCGCCTTGGCAAGTCCAACGATATAGGGGATATTTTCTGCTCCAGCCCGCCGTCCGCCCTCCTGGGCGCCGCCGTCGATCAGGTTGCGCAGGACAATCCCTTTGCGGACATATAAGACTCCAATGCCTTTGGGAGCGTGAATTTTATGTCCGGAAAGAGAAAGCATATCGATCTCCTGTTTCTTGACGTGAATGGGCACGTTTCCAATGGCCTGAACAGCGTCGGTATGGAAGAGGACGCCATGGGAACGGCAGATGGACGCCAGGGCGGGGATGGGCTGGATGGTGCCGATTTCATTATTGGCATACATGATGGTGACAAGGGCGGTATCAGGGCGGAGCGCTTTTTCCAGATCCTCCGGACGGACAATGCCATCCTCATAAACATCCAGATAAGTAATTTCAAAGCCGTCCTTTGCAAGGGCTTGAACAGTATGAAGAACGGCGTGATGTTCAAACTTTGTTGTAATAATATGCTTTTTCCCTTTTTTCGCTTGGGCATAAGCCGTGCCCTTAATGGCCCAGTTGTCCGACTCGCTGCCGCCGGAGGTGAAATAGATTTCTTCAGGGGAGGCGCCCAGGCACCGCGCCACAGCAGCACGGGAATCCTCCAAAGCTTTTTTTGCTTCCCTTCCAACCGAGTATATGCTGGAGGGATTGCCGTACAGCGTAGTGAAGCAGGGGGCCATAGCGGCGGCCACAGAGGGGGAAACCGGTGTGGTAGCCGAGTTATCCGCATAAACAAATCGTGCCATACTCACAAGACCTTTCTGTCAATAATTTAAGAAACAAAAAGAAATATCATTTCTTTTCATATTAATCCGATAGGATTTACAATATTGATAATATACCTTTTTAGTATAGATTTCAAGTAGATCAGACGAAATATTCCAATTTTTTGAAAAATCTTTTTTTGCCAGACTTCTGCCAGGGGAAAACCTCGTGAAAACATAAAGGGGCTTTTGCCCGCCCGTCCTTTTCTGGGAGCCTAACCTGCTTTCATGAAACATTTCAAAACCGGAAGCGTCTTTTCATAAGTCGCGCCAGCCCCGCCGGCCTCAGAAAGGAGAAAGTTGTTGTATACAGGTTCATTCAAGTGTAGTGGAGAAAGGGATATATTTCTGCTCTCCTTTTTTAGAGGATTCTGTGGGAAAACGCCTATTCGCTTTTTTCCTTTGCGCGTACGGCGGCGGCCACTGCCAGCTGATCGCAGCGTTCGTTTTCAGGATGGCCGGCATGGCCTTTGATCCATACAATTTCCACCGTATGGATATCGCACAGCCGGAGAAGCTCTTCCCACAGCTCAGGATTCAAGGCGGGCTCTTTATTGCTTTTTTTCCAGCCTCTGGCCTTCCAGCTTTTTGCCCAGCCTTTGGTAATGCCGTTGGCAAGATACTGGGAATCTGTGTAAAGGGTGACCTTGCACGGTTCTTTTAAAAGCTTAAGGGCCTCAATTGCGGCGAGAAGCTCCATTCTATTGTTGGTGGTTTGGGCAAAACCGCCCGAAATTTCCTTTTCGTGCGCGCCGAAACGGAGGATTGCCCCATAGCCGCCTGCGCCGGGATTGCCGGAACAGGCTCCGTCGGTGAAAATCTGTACTTCTTTCATAGATTTCTTCATTCCTTTGGTATTTTAGACCACCGCCCGCCGTTTTATGCGAAAGGGAATTCTCAAAGA
>JAHZIE010000073.1:4278-10176 GCA_019419895.1 Clostridiales bacterium
GGCGGAGTATTTTGATGTGGAACACCGGAATCCAGCGTTTTTTGATTTCTCCCGCACCGGCTTAATCGTGGTTTCGAAGCGAAAGCAAAATGATTATATCATACTTCCCGTTTTTCGGCTATAGAAAGGAAAGGGGATATTTGACTTTTCCTTTTGGGAAACGTATACTAAAATTATGAAAAACCTTGCGCTTTGAAAGGCGGAGGCTGAAAAACAAGGAAAGGGATGCTTTTTGTATGACAAAAATAGATTTGGTGCGCCAGGAAATGATGACGGCGATGAAAAACAAGGATAAGGCGAGAAAGGACGCGCTTTCACTGCTTTTGTCCGCGCTGAAGGCCAAGTTTATCGATAAGCGGGAGGATTTGACCCAAGAGGAAGAAAATGCCATTATCCTCAGGGAAATCAAGAAGGCGCAGGAAACGATGGAAAGCGCTCCAGCCGATCGTACCGATATTATAGAGGAATGCAGAACCCGAATTGCGGTCTATTCGGAATTCGCGCCGAAGCAGATGGATGCGGATGAAATCCGGGAAATTGTAAAAAATGTCCTTTCTGATTTAGGGCTGGACGCGCCCACCGCCAAGGAAAAGGGATTGATTATGAAGAACCTGATGCCGAGGGTAAAGGGCAAAGCTGACGGTGCCGTGGTGAACCAGGTGGTAAGCGAGTTTCTGAAATAGGAGAGAGAAAATGCTTTGCCCGGCAAAGCTGACGGTGCCGTGGTGAACCAGGTGGTAAGCGAGTTTCTGAAATAGGAGAGAGAAAATGCTTTGCCCGGCAAAGCGGATGGCGCCGTGGTGAACCAGGTGGTAAGTGAGTTTCTGAAATAGGGGAGAAGAAATGCTTTGCCCGGCAAATCAGACTGTGCTACATAAGGCTGAATCAAATTGAAAGGAGGGGGGCGCCGGGCGTTTCTCTTCCTTTTGTTTTTTCCTGCCGCCCTTATGGGAGATATGGTTTCAAATATTATTTTTCCTCCAGTCGTTTGTCATGAACGGGAATACAAAATGGGGAGGAGGATAAAATGCCCCCGCTCTATTTTGAAAAAAAACCCCTGACATTTTATGACGGTTATGATAAAATGAAAGCAGTTCCCGCGATAGTGGTGTGGGGAAATATCATTTCAAAATGAAAGAAAAGAGGACGGTGCCCATGCTGAAGTGCTGTGAGCTTCGCTGTGAATATGAAAAGGAACCTATGGGAATCGATGTTGAAGTTCCCCGGTTTTCCTGGAAATTGGAAAGCAGCGATCAAAATGTTCTGCAGACGGCCTATGAAGTGGTTGTGGACGGAATGTGGGAGAGCGGAAAGGTAGAATCCGATAGAAGTATTCATGTAGAATATGCGGGGAAAAAACTTTCTCCTTGTACCTGCTATACCTATCGTGTCAGGGTTTGGGATAATTACGGCGGCTGCTCTGACTGGGAAGAGAGTGCCTTTGAAACGGGACTCATGGACAGCGTCAACTGGAAGGCCAACTGGATCGGTTTGTCTGAGGAAATGCTCAGCGTCTGCCCAGTTTTCAGAAAGGAATTTAAAATCAGGGGGAAAGTGGCCAGCGCCCGGATTTACGCTAGTTCTTATGGGCTGTATGAAATTTTTCTCAACGGCCTGCGGGTGGGAGACAGGTATCTCACTCCGGGCTTTACACAGTATGAGAAGCGCGTCCAATACCAGATTTACGATGTCACCGGGCTGCTCAAAGATGGGAAAAACGCGGTCGGCGTTCCGGTGGGAAAAGGCTGGTGCCGGGGAAGATATCCGGCGGACGGAAACAATATCTATAAGCGTAAAGCGTCTCTTTTGTTTCAGATGCGCGTTGTATATGAGGACGGCACCCAGGATATTATCATATCCGATGAAAGCTGGAAATGCGGGGAAAGCGCTGTTTTATCCTCGGAAATTTATGACGGCGAAATCTACGACGCGAGAAAAGAACAGCCCTTCAGCGTTGTCGGCTTTGATGACAGCGGCTGGAAAAACGCCTGTCTGCTCAAAGAATATGACGTCCGGGAGGTTGTCGCCCAGGAATCTGAACCGGTTAGGATTGTTGATACCATCGCCCCAGTTTCTCTTATCCGCACGCCTAAAAACCAGCTGGTGATTGATTTTGGACAAAACCTGGTGGGCTGGGTAGAATTTAAGGTGAAGGGAAAAGCGGGAGACCTGGTTCTTCTGCGTCATGGTGAGGTTTTGGACAAGGAAGGAAACTTCTATAACGCAAACCTCCGTTCCGCCCGCCAGAAAGTAGAATATACCCTTAAGGGTGGGGAGGAGGAGAGTTATTCCCCACATTTCACCTTTTTTGGCTTCCGGTATGTTTTCATTGAAAAATTCCCAGGGGAACCTGCCCTGGAGCAGTTTACAGCCCGGGTGATTTGTACGGATATGGAGCGGATTGGGCATTTTACCTGTTCGGATCCTTTGGTGAATCAGCTGTATCATAACGTTATATGGGGACAGCTGGGTAATTTTGTGGACATTCCCACCGATTGCCCCCAGCGTGACGAGCGGGCGGGATGGACTGGGGACGCGCAGGTCTTTGCCGCCACTGCCGCTAAAAATATGAACGTTGCTAAATTCTTTACCAAGTGGCTCCATGATATGACCCTCAGTCAAAGAGAGGACGGGGCGGTCGGGGTGATTGTTCCCCGCCTGCATTTTCTGAATACTTCCTCCGCATGGGGAGACGCCGCCACCATCTGCCCGTGGGCCATGTATGAGGCTTATGGGGATAGTCGTCTGCTGGAAGAACAATATGGCTGCATGAAGGGCTGGGTGGAATATATCCGCTCCCAGGGGGACAATGAATACCTTTGGAATACAGGAAACCAGCTAGGCGACTGGCTGGCTCTGGATAAGGAAACCTCCGGAAATTATACCGGCGCCACGCCGACAGATCTCATTGCCACCGCCTTTTACGCCCATTCCTGCGATCTTGTGGCCAGGGCTGCCGGAGCGCTTGGAATGGTGGAAGCTGCGGAAAAATACAGCCGTCTCCATGCGCGCGTTGTGGAAGAATTCCAAAAAGAGTTTATCACTCCCAGCGGCCGCCTTGTCTGTGATACCCAAACAGGCTATGTCCTGGCCCTCCATTTCCACCTGACGCCCATGCGTGAACGGGCGGTGGAGGAACTGGTGCGCCTGATCAGGGAAAAGGGCAACCATCTGACGACTGGTTTTGTGGGAACGCCTTATCTTTGCAAAACCCTTTCGGACAATGGATATGGAGAGCTTGCCTACGAGCTGCTGCTACAAAAGACCTATCCTTCTTGGCTTTATTCTGTTACCAAGGGAGCTACTACAATCTGGGAGCATTGGGACGGTATCCGGGAAGACGGCACTTTCTGGAGTAAGGACATGAACTCCTTTAACCACTACGCTTATGGTTCCATCGCCGACTGGCTTTATGAAACCGCGGCGGGAATTGGACAGAAGGAGCCCGGCTACCGCAGGATCCTCATCGCCCCCATGCCGGATAAAAGGCTGACCCATCTTTCCGCAAGCATTGACACCATGTATGGAGAAATCGCGTCCTCATGGAAAGAAGAGGGTGGAAAATATGTCTACCATATCAGGATCCCATGCAATACCCAGGCGGAAATCCGTCTGCCGTCGGGCAGGGTGGAGCATGTGGGCTCTGGCAGTTATGAGTGTGTGGAATAAAAAATAGCAGCGCCGGGGACGGAGAGACGTTCCCGGCTTTTGTACGGCTATCTTATGTGAACAAAATGGAGGGAGAAATGTTGAAGGAGAATTTGTTGTGGGAAGATGACTTCCAAAAGGGACTGAACAGCCGGTGGGAGATCCGTCCAAAGAAGGCTGTGGTGAGGATAGGAAAGGAAGGTTGCCGTCTCTCCGGAGAGAAAGCGGGGCTTTATATCTGTCCGGGTAAGCCGGAGTGGAGAGATTACACGGTAGAGGCTGAAATTACAATAGAGGCTTTAAAGGAAGGCGGCTTTGCGGGCATTGGGGGAAGAATGTCCAACGATGGAAAGTACGGATACCGTTTTGGGTTTGAAAAACCCGGCCGGCTCATTCTTGAAAAAAATGTGGACGGCTGGAACCGGCTGCAGGAGTCGTCGGAGGAAATGGAAACCGGTTCCCCCCTCCAGCTTTCCATCTCTATGGAAGCTACATCCGAAGGGCCTCTGCTCACCGCTTTTTTCAATGGGAAAAGGGTATTCCGCCTGAAGGATCCGGACACATCTTACCGGAGTATTCCCTACGGCGGCGCCGGACTTCTCTGCCAGGACGCCGAAATGACAGTGAGAAGAATTGCCGTGCTGGGCGAGGAAACAGCGATTGCGGCCAAGGGGGTTCTTGTCTATAAGGACAATCTTTCCCTTTTGCCGGGAGAAACCGCCCAGCTGACCGCCGCTGTATGGCCGGGAGAAGCCACAAACCGGAAAATTGTATGGCGTTCCAGCAATCCCAATGTTGCTTCTGTGGACGGGGGTGGCTTGGTTACCGCACTGGGATGGGGGGCTGCCGAGATAAGCGCTGTATCGGAGGAAAATGCTTCCCTGAAGGATATCTGCCATTTGATAGTGCGCCGGGAATGCGGTTGTTTTTATTATCTTTCCCCAAGAGGAGACGACAAAAACCCAGGTACCAGGGAAGCGCCCTTTCTTACCCTGGATAGGGCGCGCCGCGCCGTTCAGGAGAAGAAAGAGGGGGAAGGGATTCCCGAAGGAGGGATTACTGTTTTCCTCATGGGCGGAACCTACCGGCTGAAAAAGACCTTTGTCCTTGGCCTGGAGGATTCTGGGAAATGGGGCGCGGAGGTGGTATACCGCGCCATGCCGGGGGAAGAGGTCAGGATCTGCGGCAGCCTGCCCGCTGACGGCAGCGCCTTCCAGACGGTCACAGATCCCGAAATTCTCAGCCGCCTGCGTCCGGAAGCAAGAGGGCATGTGATGGCGCTGGATTTGAAAGCCCAGGGGATTACAGAATATGGGGAACTGAAAACCCGGGGGATGGGGCAGGATATGCTCCCCATCCAGATGGAGGCTTTTTTGGACGATGAGGCTTATGATCTGGCGCGCTATCCCAATCAGGGGTTCAGCAATGTGGGCAGGGTGCTGGATGGACGAAAAGAGCCGGGCGCGGTGTTCCGCTATACGGATGACCGGGCGGAAAACTGGACAAAGGCGGAGGATCTCTGGCTTTACGGATATTTGGAAAACGCGTATTCCGATTATTATGTGGGCGTGTCCAAGGTGGATCCCGTTCAGAAGACTTTCACCCTGCGCCATGGAACGCCCCGCGGAGTGAAGGAGGCGCCTCCTTTCGGCGGGAAGCACAATAAGTATTGCGCCTATAACCTTTTGGAGGAGATCGATCTTCCAGGGGAATATTATATTGACAGAACCCGTGGAATTTTATATGTCTGGCCCAGAAAACCGGTGGGAGAAGGCACCCGTGTGGAGCTTTCCGTTCTGGATTCACCGCTGGTGGCTCTGGAGGGCTGTTCCAATGTGCGGCTGGAATCAATGATTTTTGAAAACTGCAGGGATATGGGGATTTATGAGGAAGACGGGGGAAATCTCCTGATCCGGAACTGCGAATTCCGCAATCTGGGCACGGTGGCGATCGATATGGGGAGAGGCGCCTGCCGCCGCTGGGAAGAACAGGAGGATCAATCGGAGGAAAATATCCTACGCAGCCGTATCATTGGGGATATCAAAGGCTATATGTGGCATCATCCCGACGCTCAGAGGCATCCGGGAAAGAATATTGGAATCTATGGATGTCTGTTCCATGACTTGGGTTGCGGTGGAGTTATTCTGGACGGCGGCGATAGAAAGACCGTCGATTATGGCAGGTGTTATATGGAAAACTGCGACATCCGCCATGTCAACCGGATTGAGAAGGCCTACCGGGGCGGCGTCC
>JAHZIE010000073.1:10221-11108 GCA_019419895.1 Clostridiales bacterium
AAACCTGGCCTTTCACAACAGATTCCTTTATGCCGATCATATGACAATTGATCTCATGGGCAACGACAATCTCATCGAATACAATGAAATTGGTTATTCCACCACCCAATGCGGAGATATGGGAACCATCTATCACGGGGTTGATCCAACCTATTTTGGCAACATAATCCGTTACAACCATATCCATGACACCGGTGCGGGCGGGCATGTCTTGGATATTTATGACGATGGGCGGGGCAACGGCCTGACCATAGAGGGAAATTATCTGGGAAACATCCGCACCAGCTGGCAGGGGAGATCTGTTTTCATCAATGGCGGGCAGTTCAATGTCACCCGGGGAAACCGCTGGTACCATACGCCCTTGGCCTACGAGTTCCCGCCCCGCTGGTATAATGGGACGGAGTTCAGGGAGGAAATTCTGCGCGACTGCCAGAACTGGATCACGAAAATGGATATTGCGGGGCCTGTCTGGGCGGAAAAATATCCCAAGCTTGCCCTTATGGCGAGGATTGAGACGGACTTGCCATACTCTCCCCTGAACAACGTTTATGAGGATTCCAGGATTTATGACACCTTTGAGGAGATGTGCCAGGACGGCGGGTTTGATGATAAGCGGTTTGCGCGCATTGGCCGCTATCCGGATACCGAAAAGCGTTGAAGGAGAAAGAACGGCCGAGCTGACAATATTTCTTTAAAGAGAAAATTTTGCGCTCTATGGTGACATAGGAAAAGTCCGGTGTGAACGGCGACCCGCCGTGAGAAATCAATCAAGGAAATCATAGAAAGGCTGTCCACGGCCGCAGGAAGAAAGCGGTTGTGGGCGGCCTTTTGCGTTGTAAAAGACAACCACAGGCAGAGCCAGTGGAGAAAAAGGCTTCGGGTAAGGA
>JAHZIE010000074.1 GCA_019419895.1 Clostridiales bacterium
TGCTCGCTGTCCTTTAACTTGGCCTGGGTAATATCATAGGTCTGTGTCATGGAATCGGGATCGATAAGTCCCATACGGTTAGCGGTTGCAAGCCATTTTAGGGCCTGATAGTAACTGCCGTTCTTCTCAAAAATCGATTCGCTTTTTTCATTGACAAGATCATAGACTACAAAACTATTAAGACCGCTGTAGTTTGACATGATCCCGGTGACCGCGAAATAGATTTGGGCGTGTCTCATTGTAGAACTGTCGGTCTCGGGAAATAGGCCCGTCATATAGGTTTCGAGGCCGTCGGACGTCTGGGGATAAAATTCCTTCATTTTCAGGCATACATCCAAAAGACTATACATATCAGTAACTTCTGGTTTCCCAATTTTTTCGTATATGTCCCAACGAATTTTTACCGCATAGGAGCCTGTATCCAAAAAGTAGGGGTTATAGGTTCCCAGCTGTCCAAAAAGACCATATAATTTTCCGGTGCCGTCGCTTTGATAGTCCTTGGAGAATTGAACAGATTCCGGCCATTTCTCAGTATAATTGGGTATTTGGGATTCATAGGGGGTTAGGTCTGTCAAATGCCCGCCTTTGATTACCTGGGATAAATTGCCGTTTACACTGTATCTTCCCACATCAGGTAAATTTCCAGCGGAAAGCATGGTTTGGAGCTTTTCAGAATCTCCAGGGATGATATTAACGTGAACTCCGATAGTTTCTGCAAAATAATCCTGCTGCCACTGAAAAAAGGTATTGCTGGGATTTTGTTGGAATCCATAAAAGTCAATGGTTTCAATATTTTCCGCGGGTAGGGAGGAAGTTTGGCTTTCCGTTTGATGGGAGGAACTCTGCCCTTCTTTTTGGCAACCAGCCAATGTGGACAAGGGCAGGCAGATGGAAAGAGCAATAACAAAAAATTGTTTTAACATTTTTTTCATTATCTAAAACCTCCTGAAATAAATATTTTAGTTTCCATTGGAGCGACAGCTTATCCTCCTTCCTTAAAATTTTCCAATAGCAACTAAATTTTTTTGAACCATTTTATAAATTTTTTCTTTCACAAAAAGAAAAAGGACTTTTCTTTAGAAAAGTCCTTTAAACGAAAAGTCCAGAAAAATAATATAGATTTTTTTGAATTTCTGATTTTACAGATATTGGATAATATCCATCAAATTTTAAATAATAAATGAAAGAAAAAGTTTACTTTATACAATCTAAAATTCAACGAAAGCAAGAGTCCGGTTGGCGGCGTCGTCAATTTCAATGAATTCACAGCCAAAGATGCTTGTTTTCAGTTTTCCATTGACAGGAGCGGTCCATTTGGAGCTGATGACAGTTTCCCCGCCCCTCATTCCCATAATGGAACCGACGGTGGCGCCGTTGCAGTCGGTATCAAAACCGGCCTCTACCGCAAGACAGATTGAAGTATCAAAGGAGCCGCCGCTGTACAGCAGGGCCAACGCCACAATGCAGGCGTTAGAAATCGTGTGGCACCAGTGATGCCCGTTTTTGTCATCATACGTTTTATGGAATTTTTCAAAGGCTTCCTCGCAGGGAACGCCTTTTTCAAAATCATCCAGGATATGATGAATCGCTTTATATAGCCGGCTGGTGGCAGGGATGGTTCCAAGTCCGGCGCGGACGATCTGGGGAATGTCGGTGGTGACGGCCGCGGCGGCAATCATGGCGGCGGCGAACATCTCCCCATAGATACCGTTCTTGATATGGGAGATCCTCGCGTCACGCCAGGCCATTTCGGCGGCTTTGGCAGGGTGGCCGGGATTGATATAGCCAAAGAAATCGCCGCGGATCTGGGCGCCGATCCATTCACGGTAGGGGTTTTTATAGACGGCGGAATCATGAGGGTAATAGCCCATGACGAAGTTGCGGAAGGCCACACGCTCCGCGGTGCAGTAAGCATTTTTAGGCTGGAGGGCAAGCCAGATATCCATCACGTCGTTCGAGGTGAAATCACGCCCGTATTTTTCCAGAAGCATCAAGGCAAGCACCACATAATTGGTGTCATCGTCAACAGGAGCGCTTCCGTCCAGATCATCCGCAAAAACCCTCTGACGGAGGTTGTAGGTATATTTCTGATAGATCTCCTCACTCATTTCGGAACGGAGGATATAACGGTGAATGGGATAGTTGCCGGTTTCCTTCAGCAGAGGGATAAATTCATCGAGACGGATTCCCTCCACAGTCTTGCCCAAAAGACATCCGCATATTCTTCCAAGCCAGGCCCCTTTCAGCTTGGTATGGTAGCTTTTCGCGTCCAGATGGGAATCTGGAAGAGCCTCCGGGATAGACAGAGCGGCAATTTCTTCATATTCGTCCGGCTCCTGATAAGGATAATCCTTTTTGATGGGAAGGGCGCGGACATAATCATAGAGCACGTCGGCCAGCTGCTCACGGAAGGCGGAACAGGGAAGACTGCCGATATCCTGCATCAGATTTTCCAATGGGGTAATTTCTTTTCCCTCATCCAGGCATTGCTGATACTCAACATTCAGCTGGGCGGAATAGGCCTCCCAGGTGTGCAGGTTTTCAAAGGACGGAACCGGACGGTCGGAGGTGCGGAGCTCCTCGGTGGAGCGGGTGTCCACGCCTGTCAGGAGATAATCCAGGGATACATTGAAAAACTGCGCGATGGAAATCAGCCGGGGCGCTTCAGGAACGGAAGAGCCGTCTTCCCATTTTTGAATGGCCTGCCGGGTGACAGAGAGCTTTTCCGCCATCTGTTCCTGGGTCAGGCCCACCTTTTTGCGCAGAGAGTAAAAACGGTTTGAAAACATGCCATTTCCTCCTTTTGGTTTAATTATTGCCATTGTACGAAAATTTCTGGAAGGATACAACCAAGAAAACCTATCAAAAAAGCAACTAATATTTGCTTTATAGATCAAAAGGAATTTCTTTTGGATACTCCTTTTCTATCAGGAAATAAGGGCAGCCAAATTTTTTGCAAAGGGCAAGATTTTGACGGTTTTCCTCCAATAAAAGTTCCTTGGTGCAATAACTGTCGTCCAGACGCTGTTCGATGCGGCAGGCGTGGCCGAGAATATCTAAAAAATGGTCATTGATATAGCTTTCGCTGAAAACCAGGCAGAGAAAACGGATATCTTTCAGATATTCGGTTGAGAAATCCTCCTGATAGGAAAAAGGAATGTAGCATCCTTCCAAAATGAGGTTCTGCCGGTTTTCAACGCAGGTTTTTATCATTTCCCTCGCCACCGGCCATAGATAGCCTGTGAGCTCCTCGTCACTGCTTTCCGGCGTGAGGGAGGAATATCCGCATCGGATGAGCCCCATTTTCAGATGGTCCAGAGAAAGATAAGGATAATGGTATTTTTCCAGCAGCCGCTGGGCCAGACAGGTTTTTCCCGTGTGCGTGCCTCCCCCGATTAAAATTATCATTTTAAAGCTTGCCTCCCCTTGAAAAATCTTATGAGTTATTTCAGTTGTTCCCTTTCGAAAACCCGCGAAAAGCGTCCAAGACAATAAAGATGAAGTGATTGAAGGGAAAGAGATTATTTTTCCTCAGGCAGAAGCTTTTGAGCAAGCTCCGACAAAAGACAACAGAGCTTTTCCACGGCGCTTTCCTTGGGAATCTTGAAGGAAAAACTCTTATCCCTCGCGGTGATTTCAAAACAGCCCTCCTTCAGATTGCGCGGGCTGATAATTACCCGCAGGGGGATTCCCAGCAGATCGGCGTCGGAGAACATAACGCCCGCGCTGATGGAACGATCGTCATATAAGACCTCGATCCCCTCCTTCTGCAGGGTATCATAAAAATGATCGGCGGCCTCGCGGACCTGGGGATCGTCGGAACGGACAGCGCAGATGTGTACCTGCCACGGGGCGATGGACAGGGGCCAGATAGGTCCGTAATCGTCGTGATGCGCTTCACAGACGGAGGCGGCCAGGCGGCCGACGCCAATGCCGTAGCATCCCATGAGAGGATGGCGGAGGCTTCCCGACGGATCGGTATAGGTCATCTGCATGGCGGCGGTGTATTTGGTACCCAGCTGGAAAATATTTCCTACCTCAATACCACGGGAAATGGTGAGGGAGGGCTTGCCGCAGCAGGGACAGATTCCACCCTGCGCGGCCTTGGCAAAATCAAAAAATTCCGCCGGGCCTACATCCCTTTGCATATCCAGGCCGGTATAATGATATTCCTCCCTGTTGGCGCCGCAGGAAAGATTGTTGGCCCCTTCCAGGGATTTGTCAAAAAGAACTTGTACCTTGCCGGACAGCTGATAAGGGCCGATGTAGCCCGGATGCAAACCGCTTTCCTCTTCAATGACGGCGGGACGGATCCCGCAGCCCAGGAAATTGGTCAGCTTTGTTTCGTTGACGTCCAAATCCCCGCGGATAAAAAGAGCCACATATCCCCCGTTATCCTCTCTCTGGTAAACAACGGCCTTGCAGGATTTTTCCTTTGGAGAATGGAGAAACGCACAGATATCCTCAATGGTATGGACGTTGGGGGTATGAACCAGCGTCAAGGGCTGGGAAACGTCATCCCTTAGGGGATGGGTGACAGAGCCGGCGGCTTCCATGTTAGCGCGGTAGCCGCATTCGGGGCATAAAACAATGGAATCCTCCCCGGCCTCTGTAAGCAGCATGAATTCATGGGAAACACTGCCCCCCATCATTCCGCTGTCGGAGGCCACCGGCACCACCTCGGGCAGTCCCACCCGGCGGAAAATGCGCTCATAGGCATGAAAGCACTTTCGATAATAGGCTTCCAGATCCTCCTGGGTGGTGTGGAAGGAGTAAGCGTCCTTCATGGTGAACTCCCTCACCCGGATAAGGCCCGCCCGGGGACGGGCCTCGTCACGGAATTTTGTTTGAATCTGGTAAATCATAAAGGGATACCGGTGATAGCTTTTTCCGTACTCGCATACCAGCTGAACGGCTGCCTCTTCATGGGTCATCCCCAAAACCATGGGGCTGTTGGAACGATCGGAAAAACGGAGAAGCTCGCTGCCGATGCTGTCGTAGCGCCCTGATTCCTGCCAAAGGGAGGCGGGCATGACGACAGGGAACTGAACCTCCTGGCCGCCGACAGCTTCCATTTCTTCCCGGATAATCTGTTCAATTTTTCTTGTGATCCGCCGCAGGAGAGGATAGGAGGAATAAATGCCGTTTGCCAGCGGCTTCATATAACCGCCTCGCAGGAAAAGGGCATGGCTGTCCACAACACAGTCCGAGGGGCGTTCCTTGAAACGATCCCCTATCAATTGATCGAGTTTCATGATAATACCTCCAAATATGATAAGTAATAAAAAAAGCCCTGGGACAGCTGTCATCAGCCATCCCAGGGCGGACAGAGTCAAGTCCGTGGTACCACCTGGATTCGGAATATTCCGCGCTCTGCCGTACAACGGTACAGAAGGCTGTACTGGATACGGCCTCTCTGTAACGGGAGAACCCGGCAAGGCTTTTTGCCCACGGCTCAAAGATGGGTCCGGCATTTTCGCATAAAAGCTCGCACCAACCGCTTTCTCTCTGAAAATTAAAAATACCGTTATTTCTTATCAACGCCTTTTTCTGTTTTATTATGGCACAGCGGTCCGGCTTGTGTCAATATCCTTTTTCTGTTTTCTAAAAAAGGATAAGGAATATTTGTGCCATGTCCAAAGGAAAGAAAAGAAAAAGGAAAAAGCCTTTGAGATTTCAGTACCGGCCCCCATATCGCCGCTTTCCTTTGGCGGTATAGAGCCTTACAAATTCAGTTTTGCTGCTTGTATAGCCGTCGCGGTTGTGTTCATATTTCTTCCAGAGGCTAAGCTTGAGCGATTCATATTCTTTGGCGGCGGCAGGAAACTCCCTGAGATAATCCCGGAAGTACAGTTCGTCATTGTCTCCAGCCCGGCGGATGTGGAGATGAAAAACTTTTTGAGCGAAGCCCTGGGGAGTATATCCCTTGTTCATGGAAAAACGGCCGGGTGATTCTGACATGAGGAGATAACCGGCGGAAGCCAGCCGACGCCGGAGGGCTTCCCAGTCGGAATGGGAAGCCGTTTCCAGAAGGATGTCCACAATTGGCTTGGCCCAAATGGAAGGGATGGAGGTGCTTCCAATATGGCTCAACCGTACCGCTTCCCCCTGGGGCAGCAGGGAAAGGAGTAGGGCGGATTCTGTTTGATACCATTTTTCCCATTCCGTCCGGTGAGGGGTCAGGCGGATGGGAAACAGCTGCCAGAGTTCTTCCAGAGACATTTCGGAAAGGTTTTTTCCCATTTATGATTCTCCTTATTTCTTTTATTTTCAGCATGAAGAAACACATAGACTGGAATCTCGCTGCTTTTGCCGTATGAAAGGGAATGACGGCTCCGGAAAAGCAAGAAACAGCCGTCCCAAAAGGCTGAAAAGATAGCGGTTGTAACCGTGGAGGTCTCATGTTAAATTTTAAAGCGGAATCCCTTTTAGAAAAAGAGTGCGGAAGAGCTCAGCCAGGGATGTAAAGAAGGGGGTAGGCCTTGGACTGGGAAAGGCGTGTTAAAAAATGAGACAAGAGATGGTTATGATGAGTCAGAATATTTTTGATAATGAGGAATTTTTTCTTAACCGACCTTTCTCATTATCAGGGCGAGAAAATAAATTATTTGACTGCCATAAAGAACAGGCGGGGAAATCTAAAAATAATTTCTCCGTTTTTTTGTTTTGGATAAGCTTTGGATACTTCATGGAACACCTGCCGCTCAAAGTCTTCCCGATCCTGCCCTTCCAGAGCGTTGAGATAGGGGCGGAGCCCTGTGCCCTTATACCATTCCATGATGCTTTCGTGGGAAGGCATCCGGTGGAAATAGGTGGTATTCCACAGAGTGAAATCGGAAGAAATGTCCGACAGAAGATCAAAATACCCGCCAGGAGTCAGGTTGTAGAAAATCCGGGGATTGCCGATTTTTTCCTTCCATTGTCCGCTTTCAGCCAGAGTGGCGATAATCCGGTGAATGGGCTCCTCGTAGTTCATGGGAGTCTGCACTGCCATCACCCCTCCCGGATTCAAGAGCTTCATCATTTCAGATAACAGAGCGGGATGGTTGGGAATCCATTGGATGCAGGCGTTGGAAAAGACAAGATCAAATTTTTTCCCCAGAGAGGAAAGGGAACTGCCTGCGTCGCATAGGGCAAATTCCAGCTCCGGATACTGAGAGCGGGCGGCGGCGATCATGTCCTGAGAATTGTCAATTCCAAGGATTTTCCCATGAGGGAACCGATCGGCAAGGACCTGTGTGCTGTTGCCGGGGCCGCAGCCGATATCGAGGATGCTTTCGGGAGAAGACAACGGGATCCGGTTGGCCAGATCAATGGCCGGCTGGGTACGTTCTTTTTGAAATTTCAGATATTGCGCTGCATTCCAATGAGACATATAAAAACCTCCCTGTTGGTGTTGTCACAGATTTATTTTACCACAGGGGTGAAAAAAGAAAAGAGGGGAAAGGAAGGCGGCCGGGTAAAAAGCATGAAAGCGGAATGTTTTCTCTCAAGGCCCGCTGCTTCGTTTAGAAAGGACAGGCTCACAAAAACTTTGCACTGCGTGGCGCCACATATGTTCCCTGTAAAAAACAGCATGAAATCCGTGCGGCTTTTGGGAATTTCTTCCGCGTTTATAGCGCTGAACTTGCCCATGTGCCCATATATACAGAATCAAAATATAAGGCCGCCGAAATGAAAATATCAGGGTGATAAACCCGGCAATCTCCATTCCGGCGGCATTTCTGCGGATTCAATTTTTCCCTTTCCGAATGGCAATGGCTTCCATTTCCACCAGAGAGCCCTTGGGAAGGGCGGATACCTCTACACAGCTTCTGGCTGGTTTTCCTGTGAAATATTTTGTGTATACCTCATTGAATTCCGAAAAATCATTCATGTTCCGCAGAAAGCAGGTGGTTTTCACCACATCTTCCAAGCCGCATCCAGCAGCCTGAAGAACAGCGGAGAGATTTTTCAACACCTGTTCGGCCTGTTGGGAAATAGATCCTTCAATAAGAATGCCGGTTTCAGGAACAAGAGGAATTTGGCCGGAGGTAAAAACAAGCTGTCCGGCGGCAATGGCCTGGGAATAAGGGCCGATAGCGGCAGGCGCGTTTTTTGTTTCAATGATGTCCATGAAAGAGACCCCGCTTTCTTTATGATAGAGATGTTTAAACTGCCGCTGTCAATCCGACCAATCTCTTTTGGAAAGGAAAGACTGTTTTGACGGACAGAGTAAAGTTTAGCACGGATTATTATAAAACATAAAATAGGAAGAAGGAACTCCTATTTTTGACAGACGGTTTTGGAACAGGATGGAGTTCCAAGGCCGCGGAGAGACGTTTCCCCCCTATTCGCTGCAGTACCGGTGAATCCAATAGGCCGGCGTACAGCTCCAAGCGTGACAGGCGCTGTTGATTTCAGGCGCCAGATAAGGGGATTCTAGGTGATTGGAAGGATTGAATATTTCAGGGCAGCAGTCAAAGCCGGCGTCGGCAATAGCCCCCCAGAAACGTCTGATCTCCTCCATAGCCTTCTCCTTTAAACCGCACTGGTAAAGGGCTGCGATGTAATAATGCATCATATAGGGGGTATGGATGGTGTATTCGGGATTTTTTTGTTCAGTGGCCTGTAGCAGCCGGATGCCTTCCTCTTTGGAGAGCATCCCAGAAAGAACAGCCCAGATTTGGGAATGCCAGGAAAGCTGGCCGCTTTTGGCTCTGAATAGTCCGTCTTTTTCCGAATAATAGCTTTTCAGGGCTTTTTCGGCCCGCCTGATTTCATTTTGCAGCTGCCCGGCATCCTTGCGCAAGAACTCTGTCAGGGAAGAAAACTGGCGCAGGACATAAAGGTACACGCCTAATATGGCGACGCTTTTGTCCAGGCCGTTGCACCAGTCAATATGGGAGGAGCCGCTGATGGAAGCCGTCTGGCTGTCAAAGGCGGCGGAAACGTTCCTGATCTGTTCGGCGGCAACGGGATACAGCTCATTTAAAAGTCCAGGATTATCACAGTAGGCGGCGTAATCGGACAGGCATGAAATGAAAAAGAGGGAATAATCCACAAAATACCAATTGTCGATACACGGGGGAGAATCCGGGAAAACACATGGAGGCACAAACCCCCGATCTGTTCGGTAGGCGGCAAAAAGGTAAATACATCTCTCAATGAGGTCAACATTGCGAAAAGTAACATAGTCGGTCAGCGCTTGAAGTCGGAGATCGCCAATCCACAGTCTGCGGTCGCGTTTTGGACCATCCTCAAAAACATCCTGCTCGCATTCTTTCAGAGTTTTTAAGGACATTTCATAAATTTTTTTTAGGACAGGATCGGAAAGAAGGGGCCCTTTGACAGCGGCAGTATCGACCGCCGAAACACAGTCCGCGTAGATATCGGTGAAAGCGATGGGGAAGGAGGCGTTATCCATTCGTTCTATTTTCAAATAACGGAAGGAATAACGGCGTTCCAACATACCGGAATAGGGGGTAAATACAACGGACTTTGTTTCGTTTTGAAGCCACCCCCTTCCCAGCGTGCCGGAATAGCTTTCCGGAGGCGTGGTGATTTCCAGGGGGAACTCTCCAAAGGTAAAGCGGCACTGGACAGGGGAATCGGTGATTCTTCTATCCTGAAGGTGTTCTATAGAAAAATGGAGATACCCCACATGATGATCGCCAAAATCAAGAATCAGGCTGTCTCCACGATCCAGAATCATGGGAAAGGCCATGTCAGCCGTTGGAACAGCCCGCAGTCCCTGGAAGGAGGAGCTGTCCTTTTCAATTTTAATGATTTTTTGCGGGAAGGCTTTGGAATGTCTGAGCGCCTTTTTACGCGCTAATGCCTTTTGAACAAAAATCTCGTCCTTAATTACCGGCATGTTGTATCCTCCGATCGGTTGATTTTCTGAATTTTGGATCGTGCTCCGTTTGTCTCCTTGATGGGAAATGAATAATGATTTTTTATTAATCTCCTCATGAGAATGCCATGGAGGCTACTTGTATATTGCCATAAAATTGACTGGAAGTCAATGAGAAAGAATAACAGAAAAAATAGCCCCTTTCGATGAGATGTCGCTGCGGGTTCCCATGATACGCCTGTTATGACAAAAATATCATGGAGGGTTCCAATCCTTACTTATGGCTTTTAATTTATCCGACTTAAAAGAGACGTTAAAGTTCTTAAATAAGTGTGAAATTTAAACTGGAAATATTGTTGGAAAGAGAAGATTTATTGCTTACAGCGCTTTTTTAAGAAAGGCTAACACCAGGATAAGAGCGGAGAGAACAAGAATGGAGATAAAGAAAATTAACGGGGAATCTACTTGCGGGTTGTTTCCTGATTCCAAGTTAAGCCGGTGATGTTTCTTTTGGTTTCATGTTCTCTTTCCTCCATATTTTTCATTTTTGAGAAAGAGGAGAGATGGATCGGATGTTCGGAAAGCACGCTGAGGTTGCAGCGATATAATCGGAGCCAATGCCTTCCTTCTGTATATAAATCACGTCACTGCCATCTGTCATACTCATTCCTGCTATAGGTTTTCAATTTGTAGATAATAAAATAAAAGAGACTAACTATGGCAAGACCTGTAGAAATGTGTTAAACTAAAGAAAACATGTTTGAAAAACTGTGTCAGGTGAACAGGATCAGGATAAGAAAAATTGTAGGTTGCTGGGATTTCAGGGATAGGAGAAGCAATGAAGCAGATGAAAGCAAAGGAAATTTTTTCAATACCAAATTTGATGGGATATTTTCGTATCCTGCTCATTCCTATTTTTTGCTATATCTACATAGCGAAAGGGCAATACCTGTTAGCGGCCGGGATCGTTTTATTATCCAGTTTGACAGATCTTTTCGATGGTTGGGTAGCAAGAAAATTTCACATGGTTACAGAATTGGGAAAGGCCCTCGATCCTGTTGCCGACAAATTGACGCATGCGGCGCTGGCAATCTGTCTGGCCAGCCGTTATCCTCTCATGTGGGCGTTGATCGGTTTAATGGCAGTCAAAGAAGGATATATGGGTATTATGGGACTGGTCTTTTTGCGTAAAGGTAAGATGTTAGATGGCGCAATGTGGTTTGGAAAATTATGCACCGCTGTGTTA
>JAHZIE010000075.1:0-10319 GCA_019419895.1 Clostridiales bacterium
CTCCTTGATAAAGAAGCGGTACATAGTCGGCGGGGCGCAGAAAGTGGTAATATGATATTTCGCAAAAAGAGGAAGCAACTCGCTGGGAGTAAATTTATCAAAATCACAGACAAAAATTCCCGCTTCCATCAGCCACTGACCATAAAGCTTTCCCCACATACATTTCATCCATCCGGAATCTGACAGGGTTAGATGAAGGCCATCTGGAACCACATGCTGCCAATACTTTGCTGTGATAATATGTCCGAGAGGATATGAAAAATCATGGGCCACCATTTTAGGCATTCCAGAAGTACCTGAGGTGAAATAAATAAGCATAGTGTCCGTCGCCTTTGTATCCACCCTGCTCCATTCCTCTGAAGCGCCCTCCAGTTCTTTGTCGAAATCAATCCAGCCATCACGGGAACCACGGACAGAAAATTTCAGGGAAACAGTGGGAGATTCTGGAAGGGAAGCCTCCACATGTTCCGCAACCTCACCGTCAACTGTGCAGAAAACAGCCTTTGCTCCCGATGCGTTAAAACGGAATACCAAATCCTTTTTGGTCAGCAGATTGGTCGCCGGAATTCCAATCACGCCCAGTTTATGAAGGGCAAGAACCACAAACCAAAATTCATAATGGCGCTTTAAAATCAACAGTACGGTATCACCCTTTTTGAGGCCCTTGGAAGCAAGCAAATTTGCCGTTTTATCGCTGTATCTCTTGATGTCCCCAAAAGTAAATGTATGCTCCTCCCCCTTGTCATTGCACCAAAGCATTGCGCGGCGTTCTGGTTCTTTTGATGCAATTTCATCTACAACATCGTAAGCAAAATTAAAATCCGGCGGACAAACAGTTTCAAATTTTGTCAGGATTCCATTTTCAATTGTCTCTTTACAGAATTTCTGATGTATATTCAGCATGTTGCTATTCAATCTCCTTTTATGTACGGAATATTACTGATCTTCCTCTTTTTCCCGTTTTTTCAGGATAACGGCAAGAAATTTACAGGGAACCCCTCCGACCGCTATCATCCCATGGCCGCGGCTGGAATCATAATAGATGGCATCGCCCGGATTCAAAATTTCCTCATGCTCCTCCATCTGAACCTTTAGCTGGCCTTCAATGATATAGTCAAATTCCTGTCCCTCATGGGTAGACAAATGAATCGGCTTGTCCTGTTCTTCTTCCAGATACGGCGCTGTGACAAAGAAAGGTTCCGCCAATTTGTTTTTGAATCGGTAGCCCAAATGCTCATATCGAAAGCCCGCCCTGCGGCGGATATCCAAACCTTCCCCGCGGCGTACAATAGAGTAAAAAGACAAATGGGGTCCCTCTCCAGTCAATAGCTCTACAATATCAACGCCAAGACGATCCGCGCACCGATACAAAAAGGTAAAACTAAAATCCCTCTCACCTTTTTCATACAGCAGATATTCCTCCGGATCCATGCCCACTACCCGGGCCATTTCTTCTTCGGGTATTTCCATCAACTCTCTCAGTCCATGAATCCTCTGGGCAATTTCTACAATTCTTGTTTCCATACCTTTCATCCCCTTTTTATAAAAACAGCAATTTACTTCTACCAATAACAATGTTGGCTGCCAAAACAACCTGAAACTATTATAAGATAGCGTTTTTCCTTCGTCAACCGCTTCTTTAGATTCCCAACGCCTTATAAACAGCCTGCGGAAGCATGTCAGGAGCTTCCACCAGGCGCGCCGCCCCTCCGGAAATTAAATCTTCCCGCTCACGCAGCCCCCAAAGGACACCAATCGGAATACATCCGCAATTGACCGACGTTTTCATGTCCACGCTGGAATCTCCGATAAAACAGCAGTTTTCTTTTCCCACACCTAGCTCCTCCAAAAGCATTATAGCTGAAGCTGGATTTGGCTTGGGAGGCAAAGCATCCCGCATACCGCGGGCGATGGTAAAGCATTCCTCTCCAAACAAGACGGGAACAATCTTTTTCACCATCACATCCGCTTTGTTAGATAGAACCGCCAACAAAATTCCTCGCTCACGCAACTGACGCAGGGCTTCGGGTATACCCGGAAATGGACGGGTCTTGTCCACACAATGTAAAAAATAATGCTCCATAAAGTCTGCCATCACCAGCTCAATGTTCTTATCATCCCTCCTGGCAACCGGCAAAGCCCGCTCTACCAGCTTACGAATCCCATTGCCTACCATATATGCCACCTGATCTTCCCGGTAAGAAGAAGGAAACTGGTTTTTTTCGAGAGCATAGTTTATCGCGGATGTCAAATCGGCAATAGAATCGACAATTGTTCCGTCCAAATCAAAAATACAAGCCATTTTTCTTTTCACTTTTCAGACTTGGCCCCCTTTGACACTGTGACAAGCACTAACTACTATAACAATATTTTAATATTATAGCACATGAACGCCTTAGTAACAAGAATCACATTCAGAATCCTTCCACTTTTCCCTAATCACCTGTGAAGCTTCTTTCCCCCTGTCCCTTCGTCGCCCGATGACCAGACATACCGTAAGACGCAAAAGCCCGGCATGCCTTCACGGAAAATAATATTCGTAATCTATCCAATGTTCCTTTCAACTGACGTCCCTGCAGGCTTTGAGATTTGTGAATTCTAATGTGAGCAAAACAATGAAGTTTGGAGCCGTCCCAAATGAAGCAAAAAAAGAAACAAGGCGTTGCCCTTTTCAAAGGGGCGACGCCTTGCTAATGTGCATTTCTGTTTTATTCCACTGTGACAGATTTCGCCAGATTACGCGGTTTGTCAATATCGCAGCCACGCTCTGACGCGACATAATAAGCAAACAGCTGTAAAGGAATCACACATAGGGATGGCAAAAACCATTTGGAGCCAGCGGGGAGATATAAAACGTTATCACATTCTTCTTCCATCCTTTTTTCCCCTTCCATGGTAATCCCAAGGATGACGGCGCCTCTTGCCTTAACCTCTTTTACATTGCTCATAGTTTTTTCAAAAAGGGGGGCATACGATGCCAGGGCGATCACCAGCGTCCCCTCCTCAATTAAGGATATGGTCCCATGTTTTAATTCCCCAGCGGCATAAGCCTCTGAATGAATGTAGGAAATTTCCTTGAGCTTTAAGGAGCCCTCCAATCCTAAAGCGTAATCAAGATTCCGGCCAATAAAAAATACATCTTTGCTATTGTAATAGATAGAAGCCAGGTATTGAATTTTCTCCTTATTTTTCAGCACCGATTCCACTTTGTCCGGCAGAAGCAGCAACTCCTCCACAGCGTTTCGGTATTCTTCTTCTCCCATGGTTCCCAGCTGTTCGGCAATGTAAAGGGAAATTAAATAAATCACCGCAAGCTGAGTACTGTAGGCCTTTGTCGTCGCTACAGCAATTTCAGGCCCGGCCCAAGTGTAAATTACGTCATCAGAAGCGGCAGCGATGGAGCTTCCCACAACATTAACAATGGACAAAGTTCTCGCGCCCTGCCGTTTGGCTTCCTTCAATGCCGCAAGTGTATCCGCCGTTTCACCGGACTGACTGATAATAATCACCAAGGTACTCTGGTTGATTATGGGCGAACGGTAACGAAATTCAGAGGCCACATCTACCTCTACGCTCATACCTGTCATCTGCTCAATTTCATATTTCGCTACAACGCCCACATGATAGGCGGAACCACAGGCCACAATGCAGATCTTATGGAAGTTTTTCAGCTCCTTTGCACCCAGGCTGATATCATCAAGGACAACACGGCCCTGGCGGATTCTGGGAGAAATGGTATCCCGCAGCGCCTTGGGCTGTTCCATGATTTCTTTCATCATGAAATGCTCAAAACCGCTTTTTTCCGCCGACGCCACATCCCAGTCGATATGACTCAGCTCTTTTTCAATGAGCTCCTTATCCGTATTGTAAAATTTCACCTCTTCTTTGGAGATCACTGCAATTTCTTTTTCTCCCAGGCGGTAAACTTCCCGCGTATAGGAAAGGATGGCGGGGACGTCAGAGGCAATAAAATTTTCCCCTTTGCCGGTTCCTACAATCAGAGGGCTGTCCTTCCGGATCGCAACTAACTCATCCGGATAATCCGTACATAAAATCCCCAGAGCATAAGAGCCCTCCAAGCGGCCCATCATTTGAATCACCGCGGCCAGCAAATCCCCATGGTAACAATATTCCAGGAGCTGTACTATCACTTCAGTATCTGTCTCAGAAAGAAAAACTTTCCCCTTGGAAATTAAAAAGTCTTTCAGTTTTGCGTAATTCTCAATAATTCCGTTATGAACTACCGCAAATTTTCCTGAATTACTTACATGAGGATGGGAATTACATTGGGACGGTTCTCCATGGGTTGCCCAACGTGTATGTCCAATGCCGATAGTACCGTAAAGAGGTTTTTCCTCCTTCAAAAGTTCTTTTAATACAGATAATCTGCCTTTTGCCTTGGCCACTTCGATATGACCTTTGTCTGCAATTGCAATTCCCGCCGAATCATATCCTCGGTATTCCAGCTTTTCCAAGCCGTTGAGCAAAATAGGCGACGCCTGCTGTGTCCCTACATATCCCACAATTCCACACATAATCAATAACCTCCTTTGTATTCTCCTTGGTAAAATCTTTCAGGAATCAAGAACAAATATTTATGATAATAATATAAAAAAACATTTATGTCAAGAATTTAAGAATGAATTTTATTATTAATTTACTGTTTATTAATAAATATATTTTGTAATGTTATTTTTTCCCACTACGTTATATATTGTTCCCCGCATCCCGTTTTATTCTTTTTCTTTTCTTAAAAATGAACAGAATACGTCCAGACGCAACCAGTTAAAGAGGTATGAATAACAGAAACTTCGGCTAGTTCATGAATTGCAATAAAACGCAGTGAAGAAAAATTGAACCGGCGCAGCTTGTACAGACAGCACAAAAAGGCATCCTGAGCCGGAAGATATAAAATTGTAAATTAAGCGGCGCAGCATCAGCGGCACCACTCTTGCTTGTACTGAATGTGCTCATGATTATTGAAATGGAAGCAGCTCCCGATCATATCTTTGGATTTCGCTACCGTTTCAACGCCAGAGATACCTCTACATTTTTCATAAGTCTGAAAGCATTTCTTTTTTTGCTGACGGGCATGTTCTGCCGGTTCTGTATTGCGTATCTGCTGATATTGCTATTCTCTGCTCAACTTTCATTGGCCCTCTCCTGTACGGATTTAGCTAATAATCGTTCCCCAGATGCCAGCGGATATTTCTCCATTCCTTTTCCTTCAAACATATCAAAGCCCCCTTATGCAGGATAATTACTGCATAAGGGGGCTTTGGTCTATTGTCCGTTTTTACTGAACCGATTTAAAATTTCTTCATCGCTTTTTATTAATCGCTATTCGTTCTTTTTCTCTGTCAGGTTTTAGGATACCCAGGCGTCGTCTGACTGCTGGAGGCATCTGTCTGCCTCTCCGCCAAGGTGATTGTCACCGTAATGGTCTGATTTTCTTCCCCTTCCTGCTGGGCAGGGCGGAGAATGGTCAATTCCACTTCATCCCCTGGATTTTTATCTTCCATAAAGGAATAGTAATCATTAAAGCTGGAAATTTTGTTCCCATCCATATGGGTGATAATATCATATTTCTCCACGCCTTTTGCCTGAGCGTCGCTGTCTTCCTCAATCTCTACGACAAGAAGTCCTGACTCCAGATCATATCTTTGCGCCATAGCGTCTGTAAATTCCTGACAGGTAAGGCCCATCTTCGCCGAAAGCTCCGGCGTTGCGCTGTTGCCAGGAAGCTGCCCTCCGTCATCCTGTCCCTGCTGATAATTGGGAAACCAGTTTTCCTGCCGCGAAGAACCGGCTCCTCCGAAAGTACAGAGACTATATACACCATAGGCGGCAAAACCAATAAGCGCCAATTCCAAGACGGCTGCAACAATCCATGCAACAATTTTCACAGCGCTCTTTTTCCTTCGGATCGGCGGGACAGGAGGCTGTGACGTGGGATAGGGATAATAATAGTAAGGAGGATAATATCCTCCCGCCGGCTGCTGATATGGAGGCTGTCCTCCTCCGGCATGCGGAGTTGGAGGAGGCGTATAGGGAGCTCCCTGCGGAATCTCCTGATGATGGGCTGGAGGAATGCCAGCGGCAGGCTGAGAAGCGACGCTGGGTTCCTGGAGGGAAGACGGTGCTCCCTGCCCAGCCGTTTCCTCCTGCTGGGCAGCTGGCTGACCTGTCTGCTGGTCATCCGCGGTTGGTACAGAACCCGTCGCTTCCTCCTTGAGAGGCTCGCCGCTGTTAATAGAATTCAATTCGTTTTCAGTCATTTGTTTTCTCTCCTCTCTGATGATAGCTTGCTTCACACTTTCTGAGGGGGAACAGTTTCGCGCGCTGCATTACTTGCTTGCCGCCAAAAGAGTCACCTGTACATCTTTCGTGATACCGTTGCGGAAAATCGTTATTGTAATAGTTTCACCAGCATCATATTTATTCTTCTCGCTGATCATTCCCGCGTAATCTGTCACTGCGACGCCGTTAATTTGGGTGATGATATCATATTCCTGAATGCCTGCTTCAGCCGCCGGGGAATTTTCGTCGACAGAATAAACCACAACGCCCGACGGATATCCCATCCTGTTTAAAATATCGGAAGTATAGTTGGGGTTAATTGTGATACCAAGATAAGTCTGTTCCGTATTCTCATTTTTAATGAGGCGATCGCAAATTTCCACCACTTCATTGACTGGGATGGAAAAGCCCATTCCCTCATAATCAGAACCCGACATTTTCGCGTTATTGATGCCAATCAGCTTTCCCTCAGCATCCACCAAAGCTCCTCCGCTGTTTCCAGGGTTGATGGCGGCGTCTGTCTGGACAAGATTCATCTGGGTGCCGTTTTCTGTAACAATGGAACGGTTCAAACCGCTGATGATTCCCTGGCTGACAGAACCCATAAAGGCCAAACCTCCGGGATTGCCAATAGCAATTACAGTTTCGCCTACCTGTAATTCATCAGAATTTCCAAGTTCCACCGCCGGCAGGCCGGTTTTATCAATTTTCAGGACAGCCAAATCCGCGCTGGAATCATAACCAACAACCGTGGCGTCCACGCCTTCCTCTGTATTGCTGGGTAAATAGACCTTGATCTCCGCCCCAGGATTGATAGAACCATAATTGGCGGTATCTACAGCATCGGAAATTACATGGTAATTGGTAATAATGTATCCATCTTCCCTGTAAATAACGCCGGAACCTTCACTGGTTCCTGTATTGCTACCAAAGAATCCATTACCAGAGGTGAATGTGACCTGGATTCCTACAACAGAGGGGGAAACCTTCTGCGCAACCGCCTCCGCCGCGTTATCCACTGTATTGTTGATGGTGATCTGCTGGCTGGAGCTAGTATTCTGCGCCTCGCTACTGCTATTTCCCATTTCAGAGGACGTCGTTCCACTGTTTAAGTAATTGGAGCGGGTTGCGACAATGACACAGGTCGCGGATACCAAGCCGCAGATAATCGCTGTAACCAAGGTAACCGACAAAAGAGCTGTCAGACTATATTTCTTTTTCTCCTTTTTGTTTTTTGGAGGCTGTTCCGAAGGAATATAGCTATAATTATTATTGTTGTCCATAATTTCCATCTCCTCATTTCTTTTATGCTTGTATTATATTTTCTATTTGTGATATAAAATCGAAAGAATTATGAAGTCTATTTGAAATTTATATGTTTCTTTTGTAACA
Source organism: Clostridiales bacterium (assembly GCA_019419895.1). Classification (GTDB taxonomy): domain Bacteria; phylum Bacillota; class Clostridia; order Oscillospirales; family Acutalibacteraceae; genus JAHZIE01. The sequence goes on from JAHZIE010000075.1 coordinate 7,693, forward strand.
TTACGACGTTTATCAGGTCTCCAGCTCAAACCAAAAACTGACGCCATCCTCCTCATTTTTTACGCCGAAGGGCATGTTATGGGCACGCATGATGGCCGCTACCACAGACAGGCCTATCCCAGTCCCTCCGTAAGCTCTGGTCCGCGCCTTATCCACCTTATAAAAGCTTTCCCATATTTTGTTCAGCTCCTCCGCCGGGATCTGATCTCCCGTATTAAATACTGTAACCCTGACATGTTTCTGCTCCCCACAGTCTGTCAGTTCCAGAGTAACCCGTATCTCCCCCTTTTCAGAAACGTGGTTGGCTGCGTTGGAAATATAATTATTAAGCACATTTTCAATGAAAAACGCGTCGCCCCAAACGTAATATTCCCCGTCAGCGAAATAATCAACAGCAATTCTTCTTTCTTCCAGAAAAATACTATATCTTTTTAAAACATTGGAAATGACTTCTGTCAGCTCAAATCTGGTAATGGAAAGTTCTTCCTCCCCAGATTCCAGCTGCATCAGGCTGGTCATTTTTTTGATCAGCTGGCTCATTTTCTCAGCTTCATCCCGAATGACCTCACAGTAATATTTCCGGCTTTCCTCATCCACGGTCACGTCCTCAAGGAGCCCTTCTGCATACGCCATAATCAACGCGATAGGGGTTTTCAGCTCGTGGGACGCATTGGCAATGAATTCCCGGCGTGTTTCCACCTGTTGCGTCTTAATCAGGTTATCCCTCTTCAGCTGGGTATTGGCCGTTTTGAGGGAAGAAATGTTCTTTTCCAATTCACTGGACAGCTGGTTGACATTTTCCATCAGCCTGCCAATTTCATCCTGACTTTTCACTTCATATTTCTGCGAAAAATCCAGCTTGGCAATTCGTTTGGTCTGTTCGGAAAGCTCCCTCACCGGCTTCGCAAATCCTCTGGCGATCCGGAAAATGATCACGCTGCTCAACAGCAGGGTCAAGATACCGGTAAACAGCAGAAACCGGTTGGAGATATCCACGCTTTCCCTAATTGCTTCCAAAGGGGTATTTACAAAAAGATACATCCCGTTATGAAGAACGCCCGTCAGAGCAATATAGTTCTGCCCCAGACGGGGATCCGTCACAATATCGACTTTATAGCTTCCAGCTTCCAGGGAGGTAGGGTCCCCTACAAATATAGTGATGCTTTCTGTCCCGTCAATGCTGATGCCCGCTGCCGAGCTGTAAAGGGGACTTCCCTGCATAATAAAGTTCCAGGGCGTATACAGGACAGTGCGGTAGTTTCCCGCGCTGTTGATGCGGTCCATTTCCAGCTGCCAGACAGAGAGAGGCAGATCTTCCTCCATAATTCCATCCACCTGGGTATAGATGGAAACCAGCCCCTTTTGTTTTTCGTCCCGATAGTAATTTTCCAGCACCATGTTGTTGAGCAGCCAGTTAAATCCAAAAAGAAAAACCATACATAACGTAACGCTGAAAAACAATTTGAAAACAATGGAACAGTCTCTCCATCGCTTCAATTTGAATTTACCCTTCCTCATTTCTCATATCCGCCTATCCTTCCAATTTATAGCCGACACCGCGGATGGTGCGAATAGCTTCGCCGGCTTTTCCAAGCTTGCTCCTCAATGTTTTTACATGAGTATCCACCGTCCGTTCGTCCCCATAATAGGCATAATCCCAAACCCGGTTGAGAATCTGTTCCATGCTCGACGGCACCCCCGGATTTTCAAAAAAATAGGAAAGAAGCTCAAATTCCTTATAGGTCAGCTCGCACGGTTTCCCCTCCACGGTGACCTCTCTGGCTGGTTTATTGAGGGTGATTCCCGCCACAGTTTCCACCTCATCATTCTGTTCCGAGGAACGCCGGAGGATAGCCTCCACACGGGCGACCAGAATCCGCGGGCTGAAGGGCTTGGAAATATACTCGTCCGCCCCCATGTCAAACCCCACCAGTTCATCTATTTCTTCCCCTCTGGCGGTCAGCATAATAATAGGCACCTTGGACTTTTTCCGCAGCTCCCGGCAGGTCTGCCAACCGTCCATCCGCGGCATCATAACATCAAGTATCACTAAAGCAACCGTTTTATCGTCAAATTTTTCCAGAGCCTCCACTCCGTCGGCCGCTTCCATGATTGGATATCCCTTCACACTTAAAAAATCCGAAACAATTTTTCGCATCCTGGCCTCGTCATCCACTATCAGGATACTTTTCTTTTCCATAATTCTAAACATCCCCTTCCTTAACGCAGTTCTATTTTTTCTTTACCTCTTCAAAAGAATGACCATCATAGCTTCATAGTTTACCTGATATTTATGAAAATACTGTGAAATTCCACCAATTTAATCCAATCTTTTCGAAAACCAACGTCATCCTCCTCTATCCTTTGTGATCCCAACTTAGATTCAAGGGATATTTTGTTTTTTCATCGCATAAATATCCATAAAAGCAATCACATTTGGAAAGGAAGTGGACATCTTGGAAAGAGCAAACCAAGGACAGCCGCTGGATGAGATGATCCAGAAATATTCCCGCGATCTTCTAAAATACCAAAAGACGGCCCAGTCAATTGTCCCTGATACGCCTTCTATTTCTCCGACAGAGGACCCCCCCTCTCATCCCCGCGCTTTTCTGGAAGAAACAGAGGAA
>JAHZIE010000075.1:10329-10827 GCA_019419895.1 Clostridiales bacterium
AAGAAGCGGACGGCGCGCCTTCCCTTTTTTCTGATTCGCCCAGTACCGAACCGGCGCCGGAAATTTCCTCAGAACAGCCTGAACCTCTTTCTCAAAAGACAGGAACCTGCCAAGAGGAGGGACAACTTTGTATCCGCATATTTGCCGCACATCAGGCCTTTCCTGTGAATAAGGCGGCCGCCGCTGTTTGTTTCCGTAGAGAAAATTCTCTCCGTTTAGACGCCTTTGCGTTTTCAGACTCCAACGGAATCCTCCAGCCTATTTTCCTTTCCCCCTGTGGAAACGGCGCCGGATATGAAATTTTTATTTTCTCTCCCGGATATCGTCCTGCCCATCTGTCCGGTATTAAAATCTATCCTTCGGAAAGCAGCCTTCTCTCCGTGGAGCTCATCCCCGACATAGCCCGGATCGTAACCTGACCATCTTAAAAAACGAGGTGATTATTTTGACCGCCAAGCTGGTGATTCCTCAAGAAATCACAGTGCATTTGGGGCTTCC
>JAHZIE010000076.1:0-3264 GCA_019419895.1 Clostridiales bacterium
GTGAGGGTCTGTCTCTTCCCTTTTCCATCCTCCAGTTCCACCACCGTATCGTTGAGACGGCAGCCGCCGTTTTCCCTGGCCGACACCACCCTGCCTGACATTCCCGGCGGAACCAGACAAAAATGGCGGATTAAGGGTGTCTCCTGGCAATAGGCATAGGGCTGCCCCTCCTGAAGCATATCCCCTGGGCGGACTGTCACCGTCACCTCCCAGATTTTTTCCTCATCCAGGGGTGAAACATCCAGTCCACGCTCGATAAAAGCGCCCGCCTTTTCCTCAATGGCCTTCAAAGGACGTTCGATCCCATCAAAAATATTGTCCAGAATCCCAGGCCCCAGGGTAACTGTCATGGGGCTCCCCGTCCCGGCAACCGGTTCTCCGGGGCGCAGGCTGGTCGTCTCCTCATAGACCTGTATGGTTGTCAGGCTGCTGGTAATCCCAATAACCTCGCCCACCAGCCTTGCATTTCCCACGTAAACCATTTCCATCATGGAAAAGTCCCTGGTATTGCGCACCGTCACAACCGGCCCGTTTATTCCATAAATTGTGTTATGATTCATCCTACTCATCTCCGAATCCGCAAAATACCGCATTCAACTCCGCCAGCACCCAGGGGAGCTTTTCCCCAGCCTTTTTCCCGTCCTTTTTACACAAGGACCAGGCCGGAATTCTCCGCGAACCATTCCCGTTGCCCCTCCAGGCGGCCGTCTAAGGTCTCGTCCGCCAGCAGTCCCTGGGAAGGACAGGAGCCTATGAGCCCGCCGATTTCTATCTCGCCGGAAGCCTCCACCGCGCAGGGGCGTCCAAAAGCCTTTTTCAGCCTTTCAGCCAGGGGCATATCAGCCTGTCTGAGGTACAGAACCGTGTCCTCTCCCTTCAAAACGCCGGAAAGCTCCTTTGCCTTATCCATCAAAAACGCCTCGTATTCGGGAGTTTTCGTGTAATCCGCCAGCTTTTCCCTCGCCAGAGAGAATACACCTTCCACCAGCTCCATCCGGTGGGATAGCAGTCTTTTCCTGTCCTCCATTTCCTTTCTGGAAATCTCCCGGCAGATACGGCCGCGCATCTGGGCCATCTCCTTCTGGATGAGACGATAAGCGTCTGTGAGGACCTCTCTCTCCGCCTTCTCCATTTCAGCATCCATATACTGCTGAATCTCTTCTAATATCTTTTGCTTCTGTTCCTCGGCGTAGCTGTTGATCGCCGACAGGAACTTGCTGACCTTTTCATCCTGTACTGCCATGATCAAGACCATTCCTTTCCGCTTACCGCGACATTCCTGCCGTTGCCGGAGGAGCTGCCCTCAGGAGGGCGGGACTCAAATCTTTACGCCAATGGCTTCGCGAACATAACGGGTAATCGAATCCTTTGCCCGCCCGTTGCCATGGCGATCCGGGATCTCCACAATCAAAGGGCGTTTACAGTTAAGCTTTAAATCGTATACAATGTCGGGACAAAGGCTGACAAGCCGCTCCGTCATTAAAATCACCGCCACATCCGGCATTCGGATGGCCTGTTCCAGCGCCTTTTTGACCTCGGGCTCCTCATGCACCAGCACGCCGTCAATTCCGGCCAGCCGCATCCCCACCAGGGTATCCACATTGTCGCTGATTAAATAATATTTCATAATTAGGCCCACCGCCTTTCAAAACACCCTTTCCCGGCTGAACCGCGAAGCAGGATGCTTTTTCGCCTTTATCCTAAATCTTGCCCAGAATCAGAATAGAAACCAGCAGACCGTACAGCGCAATACCTTCGCCGAGAGCGACGAAAATCAGCGCCTTACCAAATGCCTTGGGATCCTCCGACGTCGCGCCGATAGCGGCGGGCGCGGAGGCGGCCACGGCAATACCGCCGCCAATGCCGGCAAGACCGGTTACCAACGCCGCGGCAATCAGTCCAAGTCCCTTGGAATTGTCAGTCTGAACTGTATCAGCGGCTGTTGCCTGTGGCTGAACATCCGCGCCTTCCGCAGCGGACGCCACCGCAGGGGCGGACACCGACAAAACAGCGATAGCCAAAAAGCTCAGCAGCTGCATGGAAAGCGCCTTCTTAGGACTTTTCCCCTTTTTGACCGAATAAACGGCATAGGCTACTGTTCCAACCAAAAGCGCGACCGGAATCATCAAAAATACATACAACATCATTCTTACCTCCAAATTTTTCTATCGTTGTTTCTTTATTTCCACGCCTCACCGAGGCATTGGTCTCATTGAGACATTTGGCTCACTCAGACAGCTTAACCGGCCGAAAGGGACGCCCATCCCCATGAAAGAACCGGCTGAATATCTCATAAAACTCCAGCCTGAGAACCTGGATTCCCACCAGAAGCCCCTCCATCGCCATCACAATGCCATTGCCGACAATGACAATGAGGATATTGCCAAGACCGCTGCTCATCTCCGCCAAGGTGAACACTACCGACATCATTCCCGTATGAACCAGGACAAAAGCCCCTACCCGCAGGAAGGACATGGTGTTGGTGGCATAGCTGAGAAGATATTCAAAAACCTCAAAAAAGGTCTGCATGAAATAAGCGCCCCACTTTTCCGGCTTCCAGCCGTGCTCATGATCCACCAGCTTAGCCAAAGGCTCGCTGAAGAAGAGCAGCGCAATGGGAAGAATCAGAAGGCAGACTACATAGGGCACCGTGAGAATGTGCAGCCCCAAAACCAGCTCGCCAACCAGGCCGACCACCAGGGCTGTGTAAAAGACAAAGCCCACCAGTCCGTTATGGGAAAAAATGGCCTCCCCCTTCTTTTTCTGCCTGATACAGGAATACATATTGATCAGCATGGCCACCATCACCAGGAAGCAGCCGATTCCCACGGCACTGTAAATGATGACGTTGGTGGTAGAGGGCTCCATGACCTCCACCGGCTTTTCCGAAAGTCCAAACAGGCTGTGGTAAATAGGATCAAGAGCGTGCTCATAACCGAATACCGATCCATACACAAGGCCGAAAACAGCGGAAGCAATGCCGCATGGCACCAAAATCTTTCCCAGGGCCATCTTTTTGAATTTCCACATTGCCCATCCCACAATGGATAAGACGATTCCCTGTCCCAGATCCCCGAACATGATGCCAAAGAGAATGGTATAAGTAATTGCCACAAGGGCCGTAGGATCCACTTCGTTGTAATTGGGAAGCCCATACATATCCACAAAAAATTCAAAGGGGCGGAAAACACCTTTATTCTTCAACAGCACCGGCGGGGAGTGACCCAGCTCCTTGTCGGCGTCCTCCACTGTGTATTCCACCGT
>JAHZIE010000076.1:3274-10772 GCA_019419895.1 Clostridiales bacterium
TTTTCAGCTTATCCAGCCGGGAGAGGAGCATTTTCTGCCGGGCCGACACCACCCATCCGGTCAGGATAAAGTTGTCTCCGTAGCGGGCGGCATATTTTCTGGTTTCCGCCAGGGTGGAATGGCGCTTCAGTTCCCTGTGGACACTGGACAGCTTCTCCGACTCCCGCTCCCACAGATCGTCAATCCGCCTTTGCAGCACCGCGATATCCCCGTCGTTTTCCATCCGCGCCTCTTTCAAATGCTCAATCGCTTCTTCCGGTGTCCCCGCACTGTCGGGAAGGATCAGCCGTTCAAAATACAGGCCCGAAAAAATACGGTCAACCTCCGCCACATTCTCCACCGGGGAGAAGTAAACGCCCCAATAATAATCCGCGTCGTTAGTGCAGGGAAAAAAGAGGATATAAGGGTTATCATTATAAGAGGCCAGCTTATCATAGCTTTCCCTGGGCAGACGCCCGAATCTGACCTTAATATACTGGCAGCGGAAAATTTTCGCAATATCAATATCCAGTCCTGTAAAATGCTCCAACTGACTGATGCTCTGGGAATATTCTTCCTTTTTCCGCATCAGTTCCTGATGCTGTTTCCGCAGGCCGACTACCGCGTTGGAAAACCATTCCACATAATCCTTCAGCTGTTCCACCGGCAGATCGTCTTTTTTCCTTCCCCCCGCCGGCAATTTTTTTCCTGACATTGCAATACAATCGTCCAGCTTTTGCAGCAAAGGCGCAAACCTGTCGGGTTCGTTCAACTGTACAAATCCATTGGTATCTGAAAAAAAAACTAAGCAGTTATCCGGATGGAAAATCCCCGAGTCGGCGCAGGCCTCCACCACTCTGTCCAGTTCCTCCATTCTCCCAATAACGCTCATAACAGATATTCTGCTTACGGACATTGAATTATCCCCCCTTTACGGCGGCCCCATAACCAACCAAAAGCCTGGAAATTTCCTTGGGGCTCAATTGGTAACGGATGCCTTCAATAATATTAGTAATATTTTCCAGCTCTATTTCCGTTAAAAATAAATAGGTCAAAAGAGCAACGGAAGGATGAGTGGAAAACCGGAGTTTTCTGACACATTGATCAAACTTCATGCGCACGGCGATTTCATCCGCCGTATAGCCGTCATATTTCCTATAAGCCCTTCCGTATATGGTCTTATCTATGATGCGGTGGGCTTCCTCCATGTTCTGCGCCTGTATCAGCTGCCCAATTACCTTATCTGTCAGCCTGTAAGAAAAGGGCAGCAGCACCGAACGGATATAGTCGGGAGAAGCCTTGTAATACCGCTTCAACCTTACAATCCTGGTCAGATTCTGCATATCCAGGTAACTGCCGAACAACTCCCTGAGCTCCCGTTTCAGGCTTCCCCTGGCGCGCTTATCGATAATACGGAATACCTTTTGATACAGGTGGGTGAACAGGGCATTCTCAATAGCGGTGAAATCCACTCCCAGCCCTTCCTGGGAGCCGGAACGGAAGGGAGCGAGAATTTTATAATAAGGAGTATTCCTCAGTCCTTCCAGGAATTCGCCGTAATTTTTTGAGCGGGCCAGAACGTAAGGATCAAAGCTCATATATTTGGTGAAAAAAATGGGAAGGTTAAGCAAATATTCCTGTGAACGCCCGGCGCAGAGCAACCGCAGGCAGGTCAGGAGCTGCTCGATTTCTCCCTTTTCAATGATATAATCGGAAAAAAGTTCTCCAACTGTAATTTCATACCGGCAGAGAGAAGCGTAATCCTCCAGCAGCTGACACCGCAGAAGGGCCTCCAGATAACCACGGTGGACCGCGGTCTCATTAATTTTCGACAATTCCGGCGCATAGCGCGAATTCTTTTTCAAATAGGCGGCCACCTCGCCCACCGTTCTTGACTTCAGCAATGCGCTGTAGTCTTCTTCCTTCAGCCGCCGCCCGTACATTGCCCGGGCCTTGGCCATTATTACATTTGAGGATAACCCTGAAAACAAAGCCCTAGCCTCCAATCACCCGCTCAACCAGCTGCCGCGCCCATTCTTCTTTCTTTTTAGAGACAGTTTCGTCCAGCGTTTTTTCCATCCGCAGGTATTTTTCATGAATGACCTTCCATTCCTCATCCGCCTGCTTCTGCTCTTCAATCTCATTTTTTTTAATTCGTTCCCGTGCCCTTTGGAGATAATCCTCTCTCATGGCTTTTCTTCCCTATTCACAGAGGAATCCACCTTGGCATGCTGCGCCTCTTCTGTAATCTGACGCGCCCTTTCGTCCATTTCCACAATCCGTTTGATCATATTTTCCATCGCAAACCAATCCTCCATTCACAGCTGCCGGAAGTCCCTGCGGCATCCCATGAATAAAATCAGGCGGGGAGAAGACAATAAGCCTTGTCCTCCCCCCTTCAAAAAACTTTATTCATGATTTGATTTTTATTATATTCATATTACAACCGATTGACAAGAGTCATACCGTCTAATATCTTATAACCATCAACCGAATTGTTTTATTCAACTGGAACAAATAATCATATTATTCCACTATTATTTATAGATATACATTTTTTTCATAAGCTGGACAACCTCTCTCTGATTATGCTAAAATGATTGTGTCCTGCCAGACTACTAAAATCCTATCAAAAGAAAGGGACGTCTGCCCATTATGAAACGGCTGAAGGCTCTATTTCAAAAATACCGGGAAATCATACTCTATCTTGTTTTCGGCGGCCTGACCACCCTGGTCAACTTTGTCGTATATTTCCTCTGTACCAGCGGTCTTTCCCTCAGCTGGTCTGTTTCCAATGTAGCTGCCTGGGTTCTCGCCGTATTATTTGCCTATGTCACCAACCGCATCTGGGTTTTTCAAAGCAAAACAAAAGGCGCTTCCGCCCTGCTCAGAGAATTTCTTTCCTTTGTCCTCTGCCGCCTGCTTTCCCTTGGGTTTGATATGGCCATCATGTTCCTGTGCATCGATTTGCTCCATTGGGATACTTTTAAGGCCGCCGGGCTTCCCATGGGAGAATTCGGCGCCAAGCTGCTTGCTCAGATTGTGGTAATTATCGCAAATTATATTTTCAGCAAGCTGATTATTTTCCGTCATAAATCTGCCGGATGAATCATGCAATTCTCTGATTTTTCCCCTTTTCCTTGCGGTTGCTGTTTCTTCCTGCTATAATAGCTTTGACAAGTAAATGCTGTAATAGCCATACTTTTTTCTGTTTTTTGGTTTCAAAACAGAAAAGGCATGGCTATTTTTTTCGCTGTTTCCCTGGAGAGCGGCTTTTCCTTTCCAGTCTCTCCGTGGAACGCTGATACAATTTTACATTGAAAGGCAGGCTGTTTTCATGTCCCAATCTGAGACTCTATCCCCCAAAATCAACAAAATGGGCGTCCGCCCGGTATTTCCTCTTTTGATGAGTATGGCCTTTCCTCCCATGATTTCCATGCTGATTCAGTCCTTATACAATATTGTAGACGGGATGTATGTCGCCCAATACAGTCAGGATGCCCTAACCGCGGTATCTCTGGCGTTTCCCATCCAGAACCTTATTCTCGCAGTCGCAGTCGGCGCCGGGGTGGGAGTGAATTCCTATATTGCCAGAAAGCTGGGAGAAGGTAACCGGGCCGCCGCCGACAATGCCGTTGCTCATGGACTTCTCCTTTGTTTCCTCCACACCCTGCTGTTTATCGTCCTCAGTTTTTTCTGTATCGAGCCTTTTTTCCATCTCTTTACCTCTTCTGAGGAAATCTTTACCATGGGCTGTGAATACACCGAAATCGTCACCCTCTTCTGTTTCGGCACCATTTTTCACATTATGATTGAAAAGATCCTCCAGGCTACGGGAAAAATGGTCTATCCCATGATCCTTCAGGCAGTGGGAGCTATTGTCAATATCATCCTAGATCCTGTGTTTATCTTTGGATACTGGGGCTTACCCTCCATGGGCGTCCGGGGGGCCGCAATCGCTACCATCATCGGTCAGATCACCTCTATGCTTCTTTCCTTTGCCGTCCTCTTCACCCAAAAACACGAGGTCTCTCTGGATCTCAAACGCTTCCGCTTTTCCCCCGCCCTGGTCAGAAATATTTACAGCGTGGGCTTTCCCTCCATTTTAATGACAGCGCTGAGTTCTGTCCTTGTCATGGGACTTAACGCGATTCTGGTGCGCTTTTCCAATCTCGCCGTCTCTGTTTTCGGCATCTATATCAAGGTTCAAACGTTTGTCCTAATGCCTGTCAGCGGTCTTACTCAAGGGGATATGCCCATCATGGCCTATAATTACGGGGCAAAAAACAGGAAACGCCTCCTCTCCGCCCTCCGGTACGGAATGCTTGTCTCTGCCGGCATTATGCTGTTTGGCACCTTGCTGTTCTGCGTGTTTCCCTTGCCCATCCTCCGCATGTTCAGTGCCACGGAGGAAATGATGTCTCTGGGCTCCGCAGCCCTGCGCATCATTTCCCTGAGCTATCTGCCAGCCGCCTGCAGCATCATTTTCGCCACCCTTTTCCAGTCTATGGGGCGTGGGAACAGCAGTCTTATCATTTTCCTGCTCCGCCAGCTTCTCCTGCTGCTCCCTCTGTCCTATCTTTTCGCCGGCGTCTTTGGCCTAAACGGCGTCTGGTGGTCTTTCCCCGCCGCCGAACTTCTGTCCGCTGGAGTCGCCCTTTTCCTTTTTATCCGCATCTACCACCGCGACCCTATTTTCCGCCATGCTGAATCTTCCTCCATGCAGGCATTGGATCAGGCATCCTGATATCTTTGCCGAAGCTGGCAGAACTTTTCTATAATACCTTGCTTATCTCTCCTGATTTGCCCCTTACCGGAAACAGATAAATTATTTTTCTCTTAGACTCAACAGACTCTTTTTTGCCCCTCACAGCATTTGATTTTCCATTCAAAATCAGCCCAAATATAATGTTTTCAGATAAATGATTTCTATTATATAGCTATAAATTTACCGGATGAAGCTGAGTGCAGCTGAAAGATTCCACAGCGCTGGAGACCGACACGGTCAACCGGCGCTTTTTTGTATTCTAATCGAATTTGAGCTGATCGGGAAACGCCGTCATCCTCTATTTTCCTATCTCCATCCTGACGCTTCTATTTTCCCTCTTATGTCGAATTGTTCTGTTGTCTCATTTCTTTTTTATCTCTTTGCTTTTTCCGGATACCATTGTCTTGCCCTCAGCCTCCGGCACCGCCGGGGATTTTCTTTATATCAGCCTGAGAAGGCCGTCCCCCTTGCTTAATAGATTCCTGTCTATAAGGGGAAAATACACCCCGGAACCACGCTGACAACAGTTTTCTCCCTTATATCAAACGGCAAGGAATTTTGCAGAACGCCTCACCTGCGTTCCCGCGGATTTGCCTAATAAATAGAGCATAGGCCGCCAAAAATAGAATACAGCCTATGCCCATCCCTATGTTTTGTCTCTATATAAAAAGCCTGTTTTAAGGTCAGCCAGGAAGAAACCACAATAGAATTCCAAAGGCGCAGAGTCCTATTCCCACACCAAGGAGGAGCCCCCACACGAGTCCCAGTCCCGCAGGTGCCCCGCAGTATGCCTTGTGAGGTTTTTCCGGGATATAGCAGACTGTCATCTGGGAATTCACTGGGAACCAATCCTCAATTGGGTTGACATGGTATTCGCATTTTCTCGTTTGATAGCGATGCAGACGATATTTTTCATCGATCTCCCAGTCCGCCTTCGCGTGTTTGACGCTGTTGTACAGAATGGCCCGGTATCTTTGTACGCACTGGTATTCTCTGCCGTCTACCCAGTAAGACACAACCGCACAGGGATAGGACATGTTTTCCGTATGCCGCCACCGATGTCCTATCACCGTCCCGTTGATCCTTCCAGTATATTTTTTCCGCCCTTTTTTATCATAAACCAATAAAACCGCCGCAACAATCACCAACACAATTCCAATTACGGCTATGAATACCCCCGCTTGCTGATTGCTCATCTTCCCGCTCCCTTCCTGTTTCCGTTCTCTTTCCGTGGGGAAAGACCACGTAAAATAAGGATATTGGTCTTCTTTCCTCTATCTTTGCCTTTTTATCTCCCAGAACTTTTCTTTTTCTCTTCAGTTGAACTCAGGAATTTTCCTTTTCCTTCCACCATGCCCGCAGCATAGAAAGATATTCCTCGCTTTTATTCACCTTCAGAAGGGAAAAATACTCTTCCGGCTCAGCGAACCGGACCTGCTCCACCTCTTCCTCCTGCAAAATACAGTCCTCCAGCCGGATAGAGCATTCTTGAGCGTAAATATCCTGCAGGACATGGTATTCCGGCAGGCAAAATCTTGCAAGCAGTTCCGGCCCTTCCTGAATCAGGGATAATCCCAATTCTTCCTTAACCTCACGCATAATGGCATTTCTGCTGCTTTCTCCCGCCTGTACACGGCCTCCTGTCGAATCCCACTGTCCGGGATAATACTTTTTCTTGGCCGAACGCTTCTGCATAAGAAAAGTTCTTTCAGGCGTATAAAGATGGATCTGCACCATAAGGGAGTATTCTCCTTCACGAAGCTTCTCGCCGTCACAGAAGGTTCTTCCCAAAGGCACCCCTCTGCTGTCCAGGATATCCCACTTTTCCATATACTTTCTCCTTTCTACTATTTTTAAAAAAGAAAAATCACCTTTCTCTTTTTCTTCTCATACCTTGGTAATGACACCAATCCATCCTCCAATCCAGTTATGTCAAATCCTGAAAGGAGAAAAAATTATGAATTTTGATATGGATACACTTTCTGTCCTTTCTAATAGGAAGAAAGATGATTCTGACAGCGTTTTCCCAAAAGATCCCTCTCTGGCCATGGCGTATGTACCCATGCAACAGCTGAAAAACACCTATCAGCCGGAGCAGGGCTGGGACAACGGCACCATTTTCCCTGAGCTGAACAAACCATTTTATGGAAGCAGGAGGGAACCAAGATGAATGAAAAAGAAATGCTGCTCAGACGTCTGAGCGCCCTCGACTTCGCGATCTGGGAACTTCATATCTTTCTTAACACTCATCCCAATAACACCCAGGCATTGGAGCAATATAATGATTATAATGAGAAACGAATGGTTCTGCAAGAGGAATACGAGCAGAAATTCGGTCCTCTTCCCTTTGAATGCCGCAGCGACGAACAAAAGTGGACCTGGGTAAATTCCCCATGGCCCTGGGAAAATGAAAAGGGGGTGAACTGAATATGTGGAGTTACGAGAAAAAGCTGCAGTACCCTGTCCGCTCTTGCCAAGATGATTATTACGCAGTATGGAGGACCGGACGGAGAGCTTGGAGCCTCACTTCGATATCTCAGTCAACGTTTTTCTATGCCATATAATGAATTAAAAGCCACCTTGACTGATATAGGTACAGAAGAACTGGGGCATTTAGAAATGATCGGTTCTATTGTCTATCAGTTAACACGCAACCTCTCTGAAGAAGAAATTCAAAAAAGCGGGTTCGCGGATTATTTTGTAGATCATACCACCGGAATTTATCCAAATTCCGCTTCCGGCGTTCCTTTC
>JAHZIE010000077.1 GCA_019419895.1 Clostridiales bacterium
GGGAGGACGGAGGGCTGGGCTGCATGACTCAGTCGGACGAGAATATCCAGGTTGCCGTCAGGGAAAAAACAGTGGAATACATCCCGGATGGGGACCAGGTGAGGATCCGTTTCCATCTGCTCGATCAAATGCCGCGGCAGTGGCAGGGGGAAAAGGATGAATGGGTTCATACCCTGCCTCCGCTGGAATATGATTTCAGTTTTCAGGCGACGCCTGTCAAGCCCCTGCCGGAGGATTATTTGGAAAGCTGGCGGGTGTATCATTGCAGCTTTGCCGACGGCAGGCATTTGAATGAGGACAGCGGCCGTTTGCCGCAGCTGGCTTCCAAAGGTGTCAAGTGGATAATTTTCCATGAGGATTGGAGCCTGATTCAAAATTATGGTATGGCATGGTCAGAAGAAAAGTTTAAAAAACTGGTTCATGACTGCCACAAGGCTGGCATCAAGGTGATGACCTATTTTGGTTATGAATATTCTACCCTGGCGCCTGATTGGCATGAAAATGCGGAAAATAATCTTGTAAAGACAACGGATGGACAGTATACCGGAGGCTGGCAGAGAAAGCCGCATCAAAGAGCCTTCATGGTTTGTTATCATGGCCGATATAATGACAAAATGCTGGAGCGCATCACATATGTGATGGATGAATATAAGGTGGACGGTATTTACATCGACAGCGGTTTTGTCCCCTGGGAATGCGCCAATGAAAAGCATGGCTGCGGATACCGGGATGAGAAGGGACAACTGCACACTACCTTCCCAATGATGGCCGTCAGGGAGCATTTTAAGAAAATGTATGAAATTGTTCACGCGCGTGGCGGGGTTATTGACGCCCACAACAGCGCCTGCTGTGTGACCCCTACCCTTGGCTTTGCGGATACTCTGCTGGATGCGGAAAATGTGCAGTCCAATTACCGTGAGGGATTGGATAAATTCATTGATTTGGATGCTTTCCGGGCGGAATATATGGGGTATCCAATGGGAATGCCGGATCACTTTCTGGTTTCTACGGGGGATGGGAAATTTTCCCTTTCTCGTCTTGCCGCGATTCCTCTGCTTCATAACGTTTATCCCCGCCCCATTAATACTATTGGACATATGGAGGACGAGCTGGATTACATGTCTGGGCTCTGGAAGCTTTATGACGAGATTGACGCGGTGCATGCCCAGTGGCATCCCTATTGGGAAAAGGATTCCGCTGTGGCGTCCCTGACGGAAAATGTCTATGTGTCCTGGTTTGAAAATAAAGATAGGATCCTCCTTTTGGCGGTCCGTCTCGGGGAGGACACTGGGATTCCGGCAAAAATTAGGCTTCCGGAAGGTTATACCCCCCAGAGTGGCTATCAGGTGGAGCAGCAGGAGCTATCAGTCACAGTCGCACCCTATACCCCAGTTTATATTAAGCTGGAAAAACAAAGATAAATACTTGAACAGCATATGTGTCGACAAACAGTCGGGAGAGGCAATATTTTTTGCCTCTCCCGTTTTTTATCTTCAAAAGTGAAACAAAGCTTATACGCTTCATTGCCGGGCTATAGATGCTTTGGAAGTGATTTACCGCTTTGTAATTCCACGGTTCTCCTGTTAAGTTGTAAAGAAATTTTATCGTAGGGTGTTCAGTACACAGTTGGCCGCGGTTCTATTTTTTAACAAAAGCTTAGTGGGAAATCAAGAGTGTTATTGAAGAAGTGACATATGGAGCAAGATGAGAGGATATCGTTTTTTTACTCAAGAAGTAATGAAAATGACTATATCCCCACGGATTCCACTGTATCGTGATAACCTTGAGAAAGCTGCTTAGTTTTCCATTTTTATATAACATCCACAGAAATTCTTTTGTTCATGTGTTTTGGACGGTTTCAGCTTCTTTCCCTTCCCTCGTTTGCCGGATGGGACAAGGCAGCGGCGGAAAACAAAAATGACCGGAAGGACTGCCAAATCAGCGGCAGTCCTTCCGGTTTGCTAAGAATTTAAGTTGCCCTCGGGAGAGAAAGGGCGGCTCAGAAGGGGTGAGGGAAAAAGGTGAAAAAAGAACAGATGAAATAAACCGCCCCCTAAGGAGGGAGTCTTTCAATTAAGATAAATACTGCGCCATTCTATGAGAACAGAAATCCTCTGATACACCCACCATTTCTAGTGAAAAGCGTCACCCGGAAAGAGAATAGATCAATTTTTCTTTTTTGAGAAGGTTCTTTGACAGAGCTTGACCAGCTCAACGAGAGGAATAATAGCGATAGCAAGTCCCAAAGCGGTGATATATTCCACAAAGGAAATGGAGGTAAAGCCAAACGCCGAAACAAGGAAAGGAACATAGATGACGGCGGTGGTTAACAGCAGCGCCAAAACCGCCGCGCCGATCAAATAAAGGTTCCTTTTTGTCAGGGTAAAGAGGGAGCCCCGCTGAGAGCGCATGTTGAACGATTGGAATATTTCCGCCATGGACATGGTCAGAAAGGCCATTGTCATGCCATCGGGGCTGTTGGTGAATTCCCACAGTCCGGATTCCATCCGGTGTCCAATCAGGTAAGCGGCGAGAGTCAAAAGGGCAACGAAAAAGCCCTGATAGAAAATGTCAATCCCCACTCCCCCGGAAAATATACCGCTTTTTGCATCCCTTGGAGGCTTTTTCATGGCATTGTCCTCGCCGGGCTCCATCCCCAGGGCAAGGGCGGGAAGACTGTCGGTAATAAGGTTAATCCAAAGCATATGAACTGGCTGTAGAATGGTGAAGCCCAGCATAGTCGCGATGAAAACGCTGAGAACTTCGCTGAGGTTGGAAGAGAGAAGAAACTGAATTGCCTTACGGATATTGGCGTATATTTTTCTCCCTTCATCAACCGCGGAAACGATGGTGGCAAAATTATCGTCGGCAAGAATCATATCGGCCACATTTTTTGTGACATCCGTACCGGTAATGCCCATTCCGATGCCGATGTCAGCCGATTTAATACTGGGAGCGTCGTTGACGCCGTCCCCCGTCATAGCGGTAATTTTTCCTCTGGATTTCCAGGCGTTGACAATCCTTACCTTATGCTCCGGCTGCACCCTGGCGTAAACAGTATACTGATCGATGGAAGCCTTGAGCTCTTCATCGGTCAGACTATCAAGAGACTGCCCCAAGACTGCCTGGGAGGGAGAGGTGAGGAGCCCTAAATCCCTTGCAATTGCCACAGCGGTGTCGATGTGATCGCCGGTAATCATGATGGTGCGAATTCCAGCGGCCTTGCATTCTTCCACCGCCGCCTTTGCCTCTGGACGGACGGGATCGATCATTCCGTAAAGCCCCAAAAAGACCATGTCCTTTTCCAGATCTTCAGGAAGAAAGCTCTGGGGCTTTTCCTGATAAAAACGGCATGCCGCGCCGAGGACGCGCAAAGCCTTGCCGGCCATATTCTTATTGGCCTCACGGACAAGGGCTTTTTGTTCCTCGGAGAAAGGAATCTGCCCCTCCGGGGTCATCAGATAGGCACAGCGCTGCAGCAGTTCGTCGGGTGCGCCCTTGGAGTATTGAACAAAGGTTGATTCTTCCTGGTGAACGGTGGACATCATCTTTCGACCGGAATCGAAAGGAGCCTCCCCGATCCTGGGACATGCCTCCTTGAGAAGGTTCTTATCCAGCTTCAAATTCTGATAAGCGTAGTTGACCAAGGCGCATTCTGTCGGTTCGCCAACGGCGCTGCCGGAGGCGGGATCCAGTTCCGCGTCGGTGCACAGGCACATTGCCTTACCAAGAAGCTCCGGAGAATTTCCGTAGGATTCTACTACAGTCATTTTGTTCTGGGTCAGGGTCCCTGTTTTGTCGGAACAGATAACCTGTGCGCAGCCTAAGGTTTCCACGGCGGTGAGACGGCGGATGACCGCGTTACGCTTGGACATTTTTGTAACGCCGATGGAAAGCACAATGGTGACAACAGCGGCAAGCCCTTCCGGGATGGCGGCTACTGCCAGGCTGACGGCCAGCATAAAGGTATCAATTACCACTTCGGCACTGAAGGAACCCGCGCGGAGAAGGCCGACGCCAAAAATGACAACACAGATAATTAAAACCAGCCAGGTGAGAATTTTGCTCAGGGAATTGAGCTTGACCTGCAGAGGAGTAGCTTCCTCTTTTGCCTGGGAAAGAATATTGGAAATTTTGCCCATCTCCGTTTTCATGCCAGTTTCACAGACCACAGCGGTTCCACGGCCGTAGACGACGGTGCTTCCCATATAGGCCATATTTTTGCGATCTCCCAAGGCAATATCCTTCTCCCCCGTGAGGGACTCATCCGTCTTTACCACGGGTACAGATTCCCCTGTCAGAGCCGATTCTTCAACCTTCATGGAAGCGCACTCAATAATGCGACAGTCCGCCGGTATGGAATCCCCCGCTTCCAGCAGGATAACATCGCCGGGAACCAGCTCCTCACTATTGAGAATGACAATTTTTCCGTCGCGCAATACTTTGGAGGTGGCGGCTGTCATATTTTTCAAGGCTTCAATTGCCTGTTCCGCCTTGCTCTCCTGAATTACACCTAAAACCGCATTTAGGATGACGACGAACAAAATGATGAACACATCGGCAAAGGATTCTCCGGAATAAGCGGAGGTGATGCCGGATAGGACGGCGGCCGCCAAAAGCACGAGGATCATGGGATCTGCCAGTTGTTTGAAAAATCGTTGTATAATACCAACCTTTTTGCCCTCGGCCAGCTTGTTGCGTCCGTATTCTTCCAGCCGCTTTTGGGCGAGAGAGGAGGGCAGCCCCTGGGGGCTTGTCCCAAGCGCATGCATGACACTGTTTTTTGTTTCAAAATAGAACTTCACGGTGCAGGATCCTTTCTGATGATATTTGTGAAGGGGCGGAAAAGATGATAATAAAAAGACTCAGGTACAGGACTTCTGCACCTGAGTCTCGTTTATTAAGATATGCCAGGCTGAGATCCAGTCAGTGTTTGTTGACATATCACATTATCATGCAAACTACTCCCTCAGATATATTATTAATACCACAGAAGATGCGGAATTGTCAAGGAAAAGAGGGAAATTTAGAAAATATAGGCTCTTCGATTCATTTTTTGCGGAAAGAAGAAATCGGAATTTTCCGATTCCTACGCGGTTCAGACAAATTTTGCATGAGACGGAAAGAAAAGGCATATTTATATACAGATGAAAGGGGTTGCTGTAGATGAAATTTATTATTCTTTCAAAACGGAATTATTTCACAATCGCTGTATGCATTCTGTTAGCGGCGCTGACGATTGTAGTAGCCGCGACAGGAATAGAGGGGGCGGTTGCGGTTTCCACAGGGAAGAGAAAGATACCCATCTACTGTGTGGAGAAAGAGGAGAAGGTTGCCAGTTTGAGTTTTGACGCCGCGTGGGGAAAAGGTGAGATGCGGTGTTTTTGAAAAGGGGGAAGGACTTATTCAAAGCTATCGTACAGCAGTATACATCCGTCTTTCCAGAGAAGATGGGGATAAAGAGGAAAGCGACAGCATTGTAAACCAGCGAAAGCTGCTTTTAGACTATGTAAACCGGCATGAGGAACTGGAACTCGCTGGGAGCTATGAGGATGACGGGTGGACGGGAACTAATTTCACAAGGCCCGGCTTTCAAAGAATGATAGACGATATTGAGATAGGACGTGTCAATTGTGTGATAGTCAAGGATCTTTCCCGCTTTGGCAGGGATTATATTGATACTGGAAGATATTTAGAACGATATTTTCCGGAAAGAGGCGTCCGTTTTATTTCTGTTTCCGATCAAATCGACAGTCAGAAGCAGGCGTATGACATATTGCTTCCCATTAAGAATATTTTTAATGAACAATATGCGAGAGATATTTCTCAAAAAGTCCAGTCCGCTTTTAAAGCAAAACAGAAGGCAGGGGAATTCATTGGAGCCTTCCCCTCCTATGGGTATCAGAAATCGGCGGGGGATAAGCACCGGCTAACGGCCGATCCTTATGCGGCGGAGGTTGTACGGTTTATTTTCAGCTCCTACTTGTCGGGAATGGGAAAACAGGGAATTGCAAAAATCTTAAATGAAAGAAAAATCCTCTGCCCATCCGCGTATAAACAGCTTCATGGGCAGAACTACCGCAATAATCACCGTCTTTCTCAAACCTCCTACTGGACCTATTCCACCATAAATAAAATTTTACATAACGAAATTTACACGGGGACTATGGTTCAGGGAAAAACCTTCCGCAGAATGAAAGGAAAAGCCCAAAGACAAGCTGAGGAGGACTGGGTGACGGTTCCGGAAACTCATGAACCTATTATCGAGAGACAGGTCTGGGAACTGACTCAGGAAATGATGAAAAAAAAGACCCGTATTCTTAGCTTACAGTCAAACCAGCATGTTTTTGCAGGAATTCTGAAATGCGGTGAGTGCGGCAGAAGTCTTGTCCGAAAACGGGAAAAGGATGGGGATGTTTACCAATGCGGCACATATGTACGAGCCGGCAGGGGGCTGTGCACTCCTCATAGGATTCCTCGTTTTATCCTAGAAAAGCTCATTCTCGAGGATATTCTTCTCATGGCGGGAGGACAAGAGAAGCTGTCGGGTTTATGGGAAAGGGCATTTTCTGAGAGGGAAAGAAAAGAGGTGGAGAAAACGGAAAAACGCCTGGATGGCCTGTCGGATGAGATCCTGCGGCTGAAGAGGCTGGGATGCAGGCTTTATGAGGACTATGGCGGTGGGATTATTACAATGGAAGAATATCAGGTATACCGGAAGGAATTTCAGGAAAGGCAAGAGAAATTAGAAATGGAAGCGGACTGCCTGCGGGCAGGAATAAGGAACCACTGTGGAACAGGAATGAACCAGACGGCAGAAACCAACGGCAGACTGGAATCCCTTTCGAGAGAACTGTCAACAGAATTGATTGATCATATTACAATATATGAAGGGAACCGGATCCGGATTTGCTATCGGTTCAGCCAGGGAGAAGCATGGCCTTTTCGAGAAAAGATATCAACTATTGATGAAAATATCAAAAGGAAAGGTGAAACGAGATGAAAAGGCAAGTTGTATAAAAAGAGCCCCCTGTTGCAGATTGAAACCGGCAATAAGGGGCTGTTGACTGCCTGAGGAAAAGCTGGAACCATTTTCAATGGTAATCATTATGATGATTGATAAGTTGACTGACAGCAAATTCTACAACAAGCCTCAGGACGAAATGATATGTGATTTTTACAAAGTAATTACCATCGCCAAAAACAAACTTTAAGGAAAGAATGATTGTAAAGATTACAAAAAGCACTACGAACCATTGTCCTCCTCTTTTATTATTTTTGGCTTAATATTTTTCTCTAAATAAAAACTGCAGCCATGGCTGCAGTTTTTGATTTCATAAAATTTTTTATTAAAATGACAAAATGCCCGGAAGAAAAAATCCAGGCATTTTGTTTCAGACGCAGAATTATTTCCTTGCTTTTTCGCAGGCTTCAAATAGGCCGTTGATATAGGTGGCGCCCAAAGCGCGGTCAAATAGGCCGTATCCAGGTTTTCCAGTTTCGCCCCAGATCATTCGCCCATGATCTGGACGGACATAGCCGTCAAAGCCGGTATCCACCAGGGCTTTAACGATTTCATAAATATCCAGGCTACCGCAGGAGGAGAGATGAGCGCGCTCCTCAAAGGAACCATCCTCCATAATTTTTACATTGCGGATGTGCATAAAGCCGATGCGTCCCATAGCGCTGTATTTGCGCACCATCTTTACAACATCGTTGGAGGCGGCGCATCCCAGAGAACCGGTGCACAGGCACAGGCTGTTTGCAGGGCTGTCTACCAATTTCAGAAAGCGATCGAGGTTTTCCTCACAGGTGATGATGCGGGGAAGACCGAAAATAGGATATGGCGGATCGTCCGGATGGATTGCCATGACAACACCGCATTCCTCAGCGACTGGGATAACCTTTTTCAGGAAATATTCCAGATTTTTCCAAAGTCCGTCGGCGCCAATCTCACCATAAGCGGTAATCAGCTCCCGAACCTCTTCCTGAGTATAACTGGAATCCCAGCCAGGGAGATGAATGTCATCCTTCAGCGGATCCAGCCCTTTCATCTGCTCCCAATACATAACCAGGCTGGTGGAACCGTCTGGAGCTTTTTTGTCCAGCTGGGTACGGGTCCAGTCAAAAACGGGCATAAAGTTATAAGTAACGCATTTGACACCATATTTCGCGCAGCGGCGGATATTTTCACAATAGACATCCACAAGCTCATCGCGGTTATTGCGGCCCAGCTTGATATCCTCATGAACAGGGATAGATTCCACCACATCAAAGACAAGGCCGTGCTCCTCACATTCTTTCTTCATCTTGGCAAGGCTTTCCTCGGGCCAAACTTCGCCCGGCTTTACGTCATAAACAGCGGATACAATGCTGTGCATGCCGGGAATCTGACTGATATATTCCAGACTGATGGGATCGGAGTCCCCGTACCAGCGAAAAGACATTTTCATAATTAAACAGCCTCCTAAAAATACTCAAACATTACAGGTTGAAATAGCGCTTTGCGTTGTAGTAGAAAATATCCTGAACCATACTGCCGAGGAATTCCATATTTGCGGGATATTCCCCATTTTCTACCCATTCGCCCAACAGATCGCAGAGAATCCGGCGGAAATATTCATGACGGGCATAGGACAAAAAGCTGCGGGAGTCGGTCAGCATGCCAATAAAATTGCCAAGAATGCTAAGGTTGGCAAGGCTGGTCATTTGTTCCTTCATGCCGGTTTTGGTATCATTGAACCACCAGGCGCTGCCATGCTGGATTTTTCCAGGAACAACGGTGCCCTGGAATGCGCCGATAATGGTATCCAGAAGGGCATTATCACCAGGATTTAAGCTGTAAAGGACAGTTTTGGGAAGTTCTTCAGAGGCGTCAAGACAACTGAGAAATTTGCCAAGAGCCACGCCGCTGTCGGTAACAGCCACACAATCAAAGCCGGTATCAGGACCAAGTTTGGCGAGCATTTTTTCATTGGGATTGCGCATGCAGGAAAAATGAATCTGCATTACCCAGCCAAGCCTAGCATATTCCCTAGCACAGAACAAAAGCAGGGCGGTCTGGAACTTTTCAGCATCTTCACGGCTGACAGGCTGGCCTGCCATGGCGTTTTTAAAGATAGCGGTCAATTCCTCGTCAGAAGCTTCCCGGAATATGACGTAGTCCAGACCGTGATCGGCGGCGCGGCAGCCGGCCTCATCAAAATAAACAATACGCTCGTGCAGCGCCTTTTTCAAACAGTGAATACAGGAAAAAGTGGGTCCTACCGATTTTTCCAGCAGATGAATATAATCGGCAAATCCCGGCTTATGGATGTTCAGGATTTTGTCGGGCCGGAAGGAAGGGCAGACTTTTGTCTCGAAGCTCTTGTCTTCAGCCAGCTTTTTGTGCCATTCCAGGGAATCAAAAGGTTCGTCGGTAGTACCGATCATCGCCACATTACTCTGACGGATGAGGCCGCGTGCGGTGAGATTGGGATCATTTTTCAGCTTTTCATTGCACAGGTTCCAAACCTCTTCCGCCGTTTCCCCAGTGAGAAAGCCATCATAGCCAAAATAATTTTTCAGCTCCAGATGGCACCAATGAACCATGGGATTACCGATGGCACGGGGCAGGCTTTCGGCAAATTTCTGAAATTTTTCCCTGTCCGGAGCGTCTCCAGTGATATATTTTTCATCCACGCCGTTGGAGCGCATCAGACGCCATTTATAGTGATCTCCTCCCAGCCAGACCTGGGTGATATTTTCAAAGCGGCGATCCTCATAAATTTCCTGAGGAGGAATATGGCAGTGGTAGTCAATAATGGGCATGTCTTTTCCATAGGTATGAAACAGCTTTTTTGCGGTTTCATTCGACAGAAGAAAATCTTCATCCATAAATTTTTTCATTCTTATGACCTCCTGTTTTCATATTCAATGCGGTCTGCATAAGTACTTTTGATTTTAACATAACAATACCGATGATGCAAGTGCCGCACCACCGGTATGAAAGCTAATTTCCCAGATTTTTTATAAATTCGGTTTCTTTTTCCGCCCCGTAAGAGGAGTAGCTCCCTTCTTTGAAACGAGAAAGCCCTTCCGATGAAAACTGTTTCCAGCTTTCGGCCTCCTGCCGTACAAGGATTGGAAAAAAGAATACCCCATTTTTCTTTGCCGCGTTTTGGTCGCCCGGCGCGTCTCCCACCATAAGCACATGGTCGGGCTGGTAGCCGCAGGCCAGAAGGCTGGAGATGCAGTCGGCTTTGCCGCCGGAATCCTGGGCCAGAACCAAATCAACATGTTCCAACAGATGATGCTGCCTCCACTCTTCCAAAACCGCATCCCGGTTAGCGGAAGAAACTACAGCAATATCGGCGAAGGAATGGGCGATCGATAATCCTTCCGCCACGCCTGGAAAGGGTTGTTTGGCGGCTTCAGGAAGTTTGGCAATAGCGGCGTTGACCGCGCGGGACCAATGCAGAGCCTTGGAAAGACATTGGCTGTCTGTTTGACGCAGGCGGCGCTGAAGGGCGTTGTTGGACAGCTCCGGGGCTTCTGTAATCCATTCTGTCAGAGAGGCGAGATCAGGAATTTTAATATATTTCCTGTCAACCTCTTCCAGCAGCAGCGCGAGGCCTTTGAAACGATTGACGCCTCTGGTCATGGAATAAAGGTTAATTTCATTCCACCGCTCCAAAAGGGGCTTTTCCCATTGCTCCAGCCCCCATTCCTGAA
>JAHZIE010000078.1 GCA_019419895.1 Clostridiales bacterium
ATGAGCGCTATATCCTTGGGAAAACCTTTGAGCAGATTGCTGTGGATATGAATTACACCTATCGAAATATTTGTTATCTACATGGCAAAGCCTTAAAGCTATTACATTTCACATAATTTCATTGTTTTTCATATTTACATTATGCTAGAATATATACTGAAGAAATGACAAAAGGCCGCCTCATGTATATCCCATAATTGGCGGCCTTTCAATTAGGCAGTAGTTTAATCTTTTTTATCCACAATTTTTGTTTCTTCACATTTTAAAAGATATTCATTGATAGCACTTCTCAAAAATTCCGCTTTACTGATTTTATCTTTTTCTAACTGTTTTTCCCATGTTTGCACTAGCTCTTTTGGCAGACGGATATTAATCTGAGAATATACTTTATTATTATATTTCTGTTTTACTGCCGAGGATGTTTTTCCCATATTTATCTCTCCTTGATATAGGCATGAAATAATCGATTACTTACCTGAACCAATACCGTACCGGATAATAAAATCGTGATGAATTTAGACCATGCCGGCCAATGGAGAGCAACGCCGAAAATCAAAGATACAATAAGAAACCAAAAAGCTGAATCTTGTTTCTTCATTTGCTTTTTCCTCCTATTTAGTATATACTATATTCATCCCCCTAAGGGGGCCGGGGCTTTCGCCCCGGAGGGTTGTTGCTTTAGGACTTAATGGCTGTTATCAATGCGGCGAGGGCAATCACTGCTTGAATAATCAGCTCTGCAAGCTCCTTGGGCTTCAGCCCTTTTTTATGTTTCTTGCTCATTTTCTCACCTTCCTTCCATGTTTATAGTATATCATACTACTAGCAGTATGTCAACCCTTTTTCAAACATTTTTTTAATATTTTTCAGCCTGTACCATGTGGTGCGGGCTTTTATTTTTGCTTGGAGATAAGAAGTAATGACTATATCTAAAACAAAATTAGAGAAGCTTCTTAAATTAATTTCATTAAGGAAAGAACATTATTTCTATACTTGGCAGGATTGGCTATTGATAAGGGATGAAGTCTTAAAGCTAGATAACTATGAATGTCAACGCTGTAAGAAGTTAAAGAAAAGATACAAGAAAGCGGTAATAGTTCATCATATAAAACATTTAAAAGACAGGCCGGATTTAGCGTTATCAATATGGGATTCTGAAACGGGGGAACGCCAGCTTGAAAGTGTATGCAAAGAATGCCATGAAGAACTCCATCCAGAAAGTCAAAAGCAATATAAAAAGAAAATAAATCCTGTCACTATCGAACGCTGGGATTAACTCCCCCCTTAGAAAAAAACAGATTTTATTTTTTGGTCCTTACTCGAAAGGGTTCAGGACGTTCCAGAGATTTTTAAATTTTATAGGTAACCGTGTAGGTGCTTTTTGATTAGAGGTGATGTAAATGTCTGCAAAACGTAAAAATGTTTCCAGCGCTTGGGCAAAAACAACCGAATATGCCGAATTAAAAAAAGATATGCTGGATGATTTGGAAACACGTGGATTGGTAGGAAACCAATATACGGATAAAGTCGAAGAATATATGAATTTATGGTGTTGGCTTAAAATGCTGAATGAAGATGTCGTAACCAGAGGAGTATACATTGAATATTCCAATGGGGCTACCCAAAAGGGTACAACAGACAATAAATCATTAACTATCGCAACGCGTGTATCCTCCCAAATGCTGAATATTTGGGCCGCTCTTGGATTTCGTGAACAAGCGGTTAATGCCACCAGCGGACAGGCTGGCGGTGATGATGATGAGTTGTAACCTTCCGGCTGAAATTTTACGTTATTTACAGCTGGTAGAATCTAACGTCCCCCGTGCCTGTAAGGAACAGCACGCTTTAGCAAAACATATCCGGAAGTGCTTTGAAACAGAAGATATTTATGTGAATACCGAACAGCTCGAAAAATATCTCGGGCTTGTCCGGTATTTTCCATATGAGCGGCTTTTCCCCTGGGAAGAATTCGCTATTGCCTTATGGGACTGCACTTACAAAGCAGACGGGACTCCCCGCTGGAAAACATTCTTCTGCATGGTAGGGCGTGGAGCGGGAAAGGATGGCTTTATTGCCTTTGATTCAGCCTGTTCCCTCTCCCCGTATAATCCAGTGAATCACTATAACGTAGATATTTGCGCCAACAACGAGGAACAGGCTGTTACGCCTGTAAAAGATCTTGCCGAAGTATTGGAAAATCCAAAATACGAAACAAAACTAAATAAGCATTACTATCATACGAAAGAAATTATCCAGGGGCGAAAAAATAAAGGAGTTATGAAAGGCCGGACAAACAACCCGAAAGGCAGGGACGGTATGCGTTCCGGAAAGGTTATTTTTAATGAGGTTCACGCTTTTGAAAATTATGACAACATAAAGGTATTTATCACCGGGCAAGGCAAAGTCGCACAGCCGCGCGTGGGAATCTTCACATCCAATGGAGAAGTATCCGATGGGCCGCTGGATGACTACCTGGCCAGAGGGCGCAGGATTCTGTTTGAAGGGGAACCTGACAATGGATTCCTTCCCTTTATCTGCTGTCTGGAGAATAAAGAGCAGGTACACGACCCGGAAAATTGGTATATGGCAAATCCGTCTTTGTTTTATCTGCCCCATCTCCGGCAGGAGATTGAAGATGAATATCGTGATTGGTGTGAACATCCGGAACAAAACGGCGATTTTATCACGAAACGAATGGGAATCCGAGCGGGGCAAAAGGAAATCAGCGTGACCGATTATGAAAAGGTCAAAGCGACAAATAAGGAATTACCGGATATGTATGGGTGGTCTTGTATCGCAAGCCTGGATTACGCGGAATTAAACGACTGGGCCGCAGTCAACCTGCATTTCCGCCGAGGCGCTGAGCGTTACGATATTAATCACGCCTGGATTTGTTCCCAGTCAAAAACCTTGAGCCGTGTAAAAGCTCCCTGGAAAGAATGGGAGCGTCAGGGCCATGTGACCGTTGTGGAGGATGTCAGCATCCACCCCGATATATTAGCGCTGTATATCAAAAGGGCCGCTATACGATATAACATAAAAATGCTTGCTATGGACCATTACCGCTGGACGCTCGTTTCAGAGTCCTTGAAAAAAATTGGATTTGACGCGAATGATAAAAACCGCGTCAAGCTGGTACGCCCCTCAGATATCATGATGGTGGATCCTCTCATTCAGGAATGTTTTGACCGGGAGCTGTTCCACTGGGGAGATAATCCCTGTCTGCGGTGGGCTGTTAATAATACCAAACGAGTCAGGAGCTCAAAAAAAATGGGAGTAGACACAGGGAATTATATCTATGCGAAAATTGAAGGAAAAAGCCGGAAAACCGACCCCTTCATGGCTCTGGTTGCCGGTATGACGGCAGAGTCTGTGTTGGGAGACGGAATGCCGGTTACTTTGCCTCCTATCGGGGCAATCATGATATAAATTTCAGGAGGTGAAAACTTGGGAATCTCTATAAAGAAATGGCTGCTTGGCAAATTATCCGGAGGCAAAACCACCGATATTTCATGTTCCGAGCTGTGGGTATTATCCGAGGAACTCAGGATTAGGGAGCTGGCTTTTTCATCGTGCGTCAATATGATTGCGAACGCTGTGGGAAAATGTGAGTTCAAAACCTTCCGGCAACACAAACCTATTCAATCAGATGAATATTACCTCTGGAATTTTGAGCCGAATATAAACCAAAACAGTACGGCGTTTTTACATAAGCTTATATACAAGCTTTACAGTGACAACGAGGCTCTGGTCATCTCTACAAAACGAAGGGATGGACATGGGGAAATGCTGGTTGTCGCAGACTCCTTTATTTCTCCACTTCAATACCCAGCAAAGATGAACGAATATACAGGGGTAACTGTCGGGGAAGTTTCCTATGAAAAGACTTTTAAAGAAAATGAAGTCTTGCATTTCAGGCTGAATCATGAAAATGTAAAGCCCGTTATTGACGCTCTGTACCAGTCTTATTATAAGCTGATGTCATCAGCCATGAAGAATTATACCTGGGGCAGCGGAAAGCATTTAAAGGTTCATGTCGCGCAGATTCCTCAAGGGGAGGAAAATTTTCAGAGAAATTTTTCTAATATCATAAATGAACAGGTAAAGCCCTTTCTTAACGGAGATGGCGGGGTATTGCCTGAGTTTGATGGGTATGAATATACCAACATTGGAGGCAATCCTGATACCCAGCGTTCAACAAGGGATATCCGTTCCCTGATTGACGATATTTTTACCTTTACAGCGAACGCTTTTGGCATTCCCCCGGTATTGCTTCTTGGCGATGTTGCCGGGACGCAGGACGCGATGACACGGT
Source organism: Clostridiales bacterium (assembly GCA_019419895.1). GTDB lineage: Bacteria > Bacillota > Clostridia > Oscillospirales > Acutalibacteraceae > JAHZIE01. The sequence goes on from JAHZIE010000078.1 coordinate 4,316, forward strand.
GGCTGACCACTTGTATTGACCCATTATGCGACCAGCTTCAGGAGGAAATCACACGCAAACGCTACGGCTTTGAAGGCTGGAAAAGAGGAGATTATGTCCGCATCGACACCACAACCATTGTTCACTTTGATATGTTTGCTAACGCGGCAAACGTTGAAAAGCTCATTGGTTCTGGCGCCTATTCAATAAATGATGTTCGCGCGGCGGCCGGACAACCGAAAATCAGTGAGGAATGGGCCGACAAACACTGGCTGACACTGAATATCGGCACAATGGAAGCCGCCGCAAGAGCAGCGGAAAACGGCACGGAAGGAGGTAACTCGAATGAAACGAATGTGGGAAATCAAACAGCAGACGGATAACGCGATCGGCCTGTATATCTATGGCGATGTTGAAGGGGATTCTTATGATTGGTGGACGGACGAAATCATCGAAAGTGAAACGAGCGCGAACCACTTCCGCAATGAGCTTGCAAAATATCCAAACGCTTCCCAGATTGACATCTTCATCAACAGCTACGGCGGCAGTGTCTTTGAGGGAACCGCTATTTATAATCAGCTGAAACGCCACCCCGCGCACAAGACCGTATATATTGACGGTTTTGCCTGTTCGATTGCGTCGGTTATCGCTATGGCTGGCGATGAAATTGTTATGCCGCGTAACGCTTTGATGATGATCCATAATATGTGGATGTGCGTACAGGGAAACGCGGCTGAACTGAGGAAAGCCGCTGACGATTTGGACACGATTAACGCGGCGGGCAGAGCGGCGTATCTTCAAAAAGCCGGAGAAAAGCTTGACGAATCCAGGCTTTCGGGAATGATGGATGAAGAAACCTGGCTCACCGCCGAACAATGTATTGAATTTGGCCTTGCGGATAGATACGCTGAGAAGGACGCGGATATGTCCCAGGCCAATGCGGTTCTTCAAAAGGCAAATATAACCCTTGAGCAGCGCGTCAACATCCAGAAATCACTCGCGGCGCAGCTGAGGCAATTAACCTCAAATACAGAACCGCCAAAGGAACCCACCCCCCCTGAACAGAAAGAAAAAAACAAGCCTGCCAGCTTACTTCACACGCTGGCGGGCATTTTTTGAAAGGAGACATAAAACAAATGAAATCTAACGATATGATTCAAAACCGCGATGAAATTCGCGCGAGGATGCAGCAGGCATTGAAGGACAATGACACAGATGGTTTTTATCAGGCGTTCGACGACATGATTTCCTACATTGGGGACGATGTGCGCCAGCGTTATGAGGAACAGGTTGGAGAGCTTAAAAACGAGATGGATTCCCGGATCCTCTCCCAGCGTGGAGTGCGTCAGCTGACCAACAAAGAGCACGAGTATTACCAGAAGCTGTCCAACGCCATGAAAGCGCCCAATCCCAAACAGGCTTTGACCGACGCCGATCTCGTTATGCCTAAAACAATTATGAACGCGGTGTTTGACGAACTTCAGACCTCCCACCCCCTTCTGTCACGCATTGAATTCATTTCTACCACCGGCCTGACAGAAATGATTATGAATACCAACGGATATCAGGAAGCGGCCTGGGGAAAGCTCTGTGATGAGATTATCAAGGAAATTTCTTCCGGCTTTAAAACCGTGAGCATGACCTTCCTAAAGCTGTCAGCGTTCATTCCCGTGTGCAAGGCCATGCTTGACCTTGGGCCTGAATGGCTGGACGACTATGTGAGACAGGTTTTATATGAGGCTCTGGCTAACGGCCTGGAGGCAGGAATTGTAACCGGAGATGGAAATGACAAGCCTATCGGCATGGTACGGCAGGTTGGCGACGGCGTAACCGTAAAGGGCGGCGTATACCCCGAAAAAGCAAAAATTAAGGTAACCGATCTCTCCCCTGACACGGTGGGAAACCTGCTTTCCCTTATCGCGGTTGACCCCAATGGAAAGCCACGTACTGTCCGTGACCTCCTGCTGCTTGTAAACCCGCAGGACTATTTCCAGAAGGTGATGCCCGCCACCACTCTTATGGCTCCAGACGGTTCTTACCGCAATGACGTGATGCCCTATCCCATGACGATTATCCCCACCCCTTCCCTTGAACGTGGAAACGCCGTTCTGGGTATGGGGTATAAGTATTTCGCGGGCGCCGGCATGGCGAAGGAGGGACGCGTCGAATATTCAGACGAATACCATTTCCTTGAGGATGAACGGGTTTATCTGATTAAACTGTACGCCAACGGTTTCCCGATGGATAATAACGCCTTTCTCTATTTGGATATTTCCGGTCTGCTTCCCGCTGTTTGGAAAGTAGAGCAGGTTTCTCCCGCCACACCTTCAAACAACGCGGACTTGTCTGATTTGAAGATTGGAAGTCTGACGCTTGACCCTGTTTTCGCTTCCGCTACCACTTCTTATACCACATCAACAACAAACGCCACTAATACCATCAACGCTATCCCTGCCGATGCCAGCGCTTCTATTGAAATTACTGTAAAGGGAACAAGCGAAAGCACTGTAAAGGTAGATAATGGCTCCGCCGCGACCTGGGAAGCGGGCGCGAATACGGTAACTGTCAAAGTGACTGCCGAGGATGGCACAACCACTAAATCCTACACAGTCACCGTTACCAAATCCTGATGCGGCGCGGGGATATCACTCCAGCGCTATTGGCGGACGTAAAAAACTATCTGAATATCACCTGGGAGGATGAGGCAACGGATGACAAAATCCGCGGCCTCATTGCTTCCGCTTCTATTTATTTAGACAGCAAGGGCGGAGGCAGGCTGGATTATGATTCTGACGGCCTGCCCCGCACCCTGCTGTTTGAATATGTCCGATATATGCGGGATGAGGCGCTGGATGTATTTGAAAACAACTATACCGCAATGATTTTGGCAATGCAGAATGAAAGGGCGGTGGGCGCCTATGTGGAAAGCTCCGAACAGGCCAGCGAATGAAATCACACAGTCTTTCAATGACGGGTGTGTAATTATTTGCAGTGTGGAAAACATTTCCCCTCCGGGATACAAGCCAAAGGAAGGATTAAAGCCTAAGTTTTCCCTGCGGTATGAGGAGCAAAGGCTGGGAATCAACCGTTTATATCTGTCCCGCCAAAACCAGGCTGAAATTGAGCGGGTTCTGAGAATTCCCCGGGCCGGGAAAATAACTTCACAGGATATTGCCGTCACCGAGGACGAAAACCAGTACCGTATTGATTCCGTACAGAATGTGCCGGATATATGGCCCTCATCATTAGATATTTCCCTTACAGCTGTCAAACAGAAATTTGAGGTAGATGAATCATGACCTGGTATGAAAAAATAATAGCGGTTCATATGGCGGTAACCGATTCTGTCAGCCACTATGAAAGGATGCAGTCCGATCGGTATTTTGTCTGGCAGGAGGACGGGGCAAATGATTTTGAGGCTGGAAACCGTCACCTTGAAAAAGCTGTCACCGGCACAACCGATTTGTTTACCAAACAGGAGTTTGACCCCTGGAAGGACGCCTTTGAAATATCCCTGGATTCCTCTGGGGAAATCTCCTGGCACCTAAACAGCGTTCAGTATGAGGAAGATACCGGCTTTATCCATTATGAATGGGTATGGGAGGTAGCGAATGGCTAGCTTTCAATTTAGGGGATTGGAGGAATACGCAAGAAACCTCCAAAAAATAGGAGGAAATACAAAGGAAATCTGCGGCGCGGGCGTCTATGCAATGGCGGACGTCGTTGCCAACGCAATCCGTAGAAATATTCAGGCCCTTCCCGCTGAACCTGATTCTGAAGGTGTTATGGCATGGCGGCAGGAACGAAAGGCCCGTCTGACCATCAGCGAAAAAGAGGGCCTTGAAAATGGTTTTGGCATTTCCCCCATGCAGAATGATAAAGGCTATTGGAATGTAAAGCTTGGCTTTGAAGGATATAACGATGTTAAAACAAAAAAATATCCAAAGGGCCAGCCTAACGCGCTTATTGCCCGCTCCATCGAAAGTGGAAGCACAGTGAGGGAAAAGACGCCTTTTATTCGTCCCGCGGTCAAAACGGCGGAACAAGACGCGGTAACAGCCGCGACAACTGCAATTGATAAAAAAATATACAGTTTAGTAAAGTGAGGACACTCTTTTGTGTCCTCTTTTTTATGAAAGGAGATATAAAATGGCAGCAGGAAAAGTTTGCACTGGTTTTTCAAAGCCCTATGTAGCAAAATACAGCGCCACGGGAAGCACTGTTTCCTATACCGGGGGAATGGTTCTCGCCCGCGGTGTGGATGTCAGCATTGAACCGGAGGTTGGAGACAGTAATCCCTTTTACGCTGATAATATCGAGGCGGAAAATGTCCCCGGCGTATTTACAGGCGGAACAGTTACGCTTACAGTTGACGGTTTGCTGGATGCCGCGGAGAAATTTATTTTGGGTTTGCCTGAGCCTGAATCCTTGAGCTATGGAGAGGAACAGACCGCTCAGATTACCTCCTACGGCGATACTATGGATATCCCTTATGTGGGAATCGGGTTTATCGTCCGTTATATGTCGGGCGGGGTAACTACATACGCGCCTATGATTTTGACAAAGGCCAGATTCCAGACCCCTTCCACCAGCGCGGCGACACAGGAGGAAAGCATTGACTGGCAGACACAGGAGCTCACCGCCGACCTCATGAGGGACGATTCCGCTAATCATGATTGGAAAAAAGTCGCCGCGGATGTGGACACGGAAGCGGAAGCGGAAGAAATCCTCAAGGCCATGTTAAAAGTTACTGGGGGCGGGGCTTAATGCAAAAAATTACAATTCGGGGAAAAGAGTATGCTCTCGCGTTGACCGTGGGAGCCTTTTCCGAAAGCTGTGGCCTTTGTCCTGGCCAGGATTTTGGAAGAATTGACGAACTTCTAAACGCACCCACCGGACAGGCGATGGAAACCACAGCAAGAATGATTGCTATTATGAGCAAAGGGGCGGAGGAGCAGAAAGCCTTTGAAAATTCAGAGTATTCTCCCTCTCCCCTCACTTTTGACGCTATCCGAACACTGCCTCTCGCTGAATTTTCAGTGGTATACCGCTCCTTTGGCCATCTTCTTACCGAGAGCATGAAGGGACAGACCGTAGAAACCGCGACTACAAAAAAAAAGGGCGAAAAGGCGGAAAAATAACCCTGAATAAAGCCTGGTTTTTATTCTACGGCCGAATGTTAAACATGAGCAAGCAGGAAATTATGTGCACAGACTATGTGGAAATGTGCGACATGGTTTCCTGCTTTGCTATTCATAATGGAGCGGAACCTAAGAAAAAGAAAACTCCTATGCGGTTTGACGATGTTATGAAGTTGAGGTGACGGTATGGCAGTAAATATTGGCCCCCGGATCGGCATAGACGGGGAAGCCCAATTCCGGAAAGAAATTAACAATATTATCCAGCAGGCAAAGGCCCTTGATTCTGAAATGAAGCTGGTTTCTTCTTCCTTTGACGAAAATACGGACAGCCAGGAAAAACTGGAAGCACAGAGCAAAATTCTAAATGAACAGCTTCAAACTCAGGCAAAACGGGTAGAATTGCTTGAAAAAGGCTTGAAGGAATCATCGGAACAATTTGGGGAATCTGCCATTGAAACCTTGAAATGGAAGCAGGCGGTAAATGAGGCAAAAACCTCATTAAATAACCTTCAGGCGGCAACAAAGAATTTTTCCAATAAGTCCAAGGATTCCAAGGACGCGGTTGACAAGCTGACCGATGTAATTCAGCAGCAGGAAACAGAGCTGGATTCTCTGAAACGAAAGTACGCGAATATGATTTTGGAGCAGGGAAAAACCTCTTCTGAATCAAAGCAGCTGAAAAAAGAAATTGAACACCTATCCGGCAGTTTGGAGGAAAACCGTTCCCGGTTGAAAAACGCGGAAAACGCCGCTGAGAATTTGGGTGACAGCTTTGAGGACGCGGAAAAAAGCGCCTTTGATTTTGGAGACGCTCTAAAAGCGAATGTAATTGCCGGGGGCATTATTGAAGGAATCAAGGGGATTGCTGGAGAAATCGGAAATCTGGCGCAGGAAACCCAGGAATACAGAAAAATCATGGCTTCCCTTGATACCTCCAGTGAACGGGCGGGATACTCCGCCGAGCAAACCGCCGAAAGCTATAAAACCTTGTATGGCGTATTGGGCGACGACCAGACAGCGGCGACAACTACAGCCAACCTTCAGGCTATCGGGTTGGAACAGGGTAAGCTGACAGAACTAATTAACGGGACAATCGGAGCCTGGGCCACCTACGGCGACAGTATTCCCATTGACGGGTTAGCTGAATCGGTCAATGAAACCATCAAGGCCGGGCAGGTCACCGGAACCTTCGCGGATGTTTTGAACTGGGCCTCTCTGGAAGGGGAAACCTTTGGGGTTAAGCTAAAGGCCAACACCAAAGCCAATGAGGA